>CANCJE010000075.1 GCA_947378235.1 Caulobacteraceae bacterium
GTCAAGACTTGGCACGAGCGGCAAATTGCAGAGCAAGCGGCTTGGGCGGCTCCCGGCGTCACATCTGTTGAGGATCGCATCCGCGTTTCTTGAAGGCTGAGATGTAAATAGCCAAGGCCTTGGGTGTCCCCCCGCCCAAGGCCTTTTTCTATGGCAGGCGTTTAAGTCACTCGGCATAGCCGTCTAATCAATAGCCCTCTGACTTCAGAGATTCCAAAGCCGCGTGAGCCCCTTGCCCAAGGTCGACCAACCGATCCAGCCGCGCACTGTTGAGCACGGTCAACTTGCCATCATGAAAGTCGAGATATCCCTCTGAACGAAGTTTCGTCAGGGTTCTATTGACGTGGATCACTGTCAGGCCTGTCGCATCGGCGATCATGCGTTGAACCAGGGGAAGCCTATAGCTGTGCCCGGAAACAAGCGGATAATCTCCGCTTGAACGAACAGCGAGTTCCATCAACAGGTAGGCCACGCGCGACAGGGCATCTCTTCTGCCGATATTGGTAAGGCTATTGAGCAATATGAGACGTTCACGCTCCAACAGATTGATGTAGCGCGTAGCGAACCCGGTATTTTCACACTGAAATCTATGCAATATTTCAATAGATTGAGCGCAATAACTTGTCACGGTGATCGCTTCAGCAGTGTTGGAATGGTGCACCGCACCTGTAGGCTCAATGCCAAATATCTCCCCCGGTAAGACGAAACGTAAGATTTGCCGACTGCCGTCGTTAAGGGCTTGAAAAACCGCCACTAAGCCGGATTTCAGTATGAAAAATTCCTTTGAAAATACAAATTCGTCGAAAATATAATTTCCGGGCAATACTATTCCATCACGTTTAATGATATTCGATTTCATTCCATTAAATTTATCGGATTCATCGTTATTGGTCGCGCAAATACAAAGCGTTTTTATCTCACAAAATAAACAAGATTTATCAACACCCACTATGTGACCAACGTTGACGAAATAATTAAATATCTAAACTCTAATAAAACGGTTTTTAATTCACTTTTGTACCATTTCGTACTGAATTAGCCTGAAACAGATATATAAATTGCCCATCGGTAACCGCTTTATCGTCTTGATTTTGACGATCAAGAACGGACCAAATTTGGGATAAAAAAAGTGCCTGCCCGTGAGGAACTCAACGAAAATTCACTAGGAAACATCGCGGGGCGAACGGATTTGACCCATTGTTTTCTGAAAGAATTTTACAAATACGTCGACAGACGAGCCCAGTTCAGATCTTGATTGGATTTAGATGCCACTCGTCGAAAAATACTTGTCCGAGGATGTAAAAAACCTAGTCCTTGAGTCATTGTCGCCTGAGGATTTAGCCCGTGTGCTGGGGCAGGCCGAATTTGTAAAAATTAGTCGCAACAAGGTTCTCGCCCCCGCCTTCCAACCGATGGATCATCTCTATTTTGTGACCAGCGGGATGGCGTCTCTCAACCTCACCCTTCGGGACGGTGCTGTCATCGAAATTGGCGTGATTGGTTCTGAGGGCACGATTGGCTGGCAGTCCCTTGCTGGCTTGGACACTGGCCCGATTGAAGCGTCGGTCCAAATCGATATGACAGCCTACCGGATCAAGTCGGCGCAGATGACGGCCTTGATCGAGAAGATCAAACCCCTGCGCGTGGCCATGCTCAGAGGCGTTCAAGGCATGTTCGACCAGGTCGCGCAGTCCGCCGCCTGCAGTCAAAGACATGGCAGCACTCAAAGGCTGGCAAAATGGTTGCTGATGGCCGCTGATCGCTCTGCTGATCCAACCTTGAATATTAGCCATGAAACCCTGTCGATCCTCCTTGGCATCCGCAGGGCGGGCGTCACCGTGGCCATGGGCGAACTCAGAAGGCTTGGCTGTGTCGAAAGCGGCCACAGCAAGATCAAGATCACCAGCCGCGACCGGCTCGAGAGCAGCGCCTGTGAATGTTACCGGACCCTCGAGCAAGAGGCCCAACGGCGCGCGAGCCTCACCGCGTCCTAGATCATCCGACCGCTTTAGCTATCCAGCGAAAAGAGGACGAGCGCCCTGATCCGGTAATTGACCACGTGGTCTCCGTCGAACATGGCCTCAAAGGAATCGACCCTCACGCTCTTGATGCCGCGTACGGTTTGAGTGGCCGTGGTTAAGGCTTCGGTTGCCGCTGCTTGCCATCCGAAAGGAGACTCCGCTTGAACCTCAATGGTCTTTTCCATGCCACTCAATCCCACCTCAAGGGGCACCGTCGGCACCCTAAACATTGACGCCATCTTCTATGGTTTAGGGCCAAAGTGGATTGATCAAGATCACACCTGCGCCGATTGCCTAGGCCAAAATTGCAAACATTACGAGGCCCGCCCCCATAAGGCTTGCCACGTTCGCAGCGAGAATCCAAACGCCGTGCTGGCGGCCTCCGATGATCAATGCGAGGCTTGATTTCATAAGCGTATTGGCGCTGACCGCGATGCCGATGGCGAGCGTAGTGATGACCAATTCATGCCCATCCATCGGCCCGCGGGCCAAGGATAGGGTCACGGCATCGACGTCGCCAAGACCGGCTAAGAAGGATACGGCAAAGACACCCTGTTGGCCAAAGGACTGACGCGCCAAACGCGCCGCCACCATCACCAGCCCGATCAACCCGGCCAGACGAAGGGTCAAGAATAGATCAAAGGGTGCAGCTAGACGAAGATCGGTCGAAGAAGGGTCCTGTCCGCCATCCGTCTTGGTCGGTGTTGATATCATCCAGGCCCCTGACGCAAACGAGATCGCGGCCATGGCGGCTAAGGAGGGGGCAAGAAGGGGCAAGAGCTCAGCCTTTGCCAGGCCGACCAGAAAGACGGTTCTCAACGCCATGACCCCGCTCGACAGTAGGGCCGCGCCAGCCATTCGCTTGGCACTTTTGGGATCCTGACGCGCGGACCGCGCAAAGAGCACACCCATTGCGGTTGACGAGACGAGGCCTCCGGCCATAGCGGACACCATCACCCCTGCCCTTTCGCCCAAAAGACGCACCGCGCCGTGACCCACAAATGAGAGGGTGGCGATCAAAACGGCGAGGAACCAGACCTCGGCGGGAACGAGCACCCCCCAGGGATCGACCGCGACACGCGGCATGATGGGCAGCACCAAGATGGTCATCACCATCAGCACCAAAAAGGCCCGCAGCTCCAACCAGGTGACAGCCTTGATCCAGGCGTGAAGCGGTGATTTCGAGGCCAGCAGTCCGGCGACGACCGTCGCTGTGGCTGCCGCTGCTAGGGGCTCACCGCGAACGGCGATCGCCCCCAACCCGTAGGTCAAGATCGCCGCGACAAAGGTCGTCGCGCCGATATCCTGATCGCGCTGATATTCCAGAAAATGAAAAGTGATGAAGGCCGCGCCCAGCACAACCAAGCCGGCCGCGACCATGGCTCCACCGGGCAAGATCGCGCAGACCCCGCCGGTTAGGCCAATCAGGCCAAAGGTACGAAGACCGGCGACACGGCGTCCGTCATCTCGATTGCGCGCGCTCCACCCCCGCTCGAAACCGACCATCAACCCCACCGCTAGAGCCACGGCCAAGCGATAGAAGAGAGAATTGATCAGCATCGGTAAGCCTCGTGAAATTCCGACTTGGCCCAAAAATTAAGGGCCATGGAGCGCTCGGATGAGACCTCCATGGCCCTCGAAGGCAGACCTAAATGCCCCAGGGTTTCGCTCGCGGGCCAAGGCCCTCTAGTGGGAAATATAGTGATTGGTGCGAAGATGGCCGGGCCCATCGCGCTGAGCGGTATAGGCAATATTCTGTTGCACGATGGTGGCGGGTGACGACCATGGACGTCCACCGGCCAGTTCTTCCAGTTGGCTGCGGCTGACCAACAGAACCCGCTGCGGGCCTCGGAATGAGAGCAGCTTTCGGCGGGCCAACAGGGACAGGGTCCGGCTCACCGTTTCAACTGTCAGGGCGAGATAGTCTGCAATATCCGCCCGCCCCATCGGCAGGAATATATAGCCGTCGGCATCCATCAGACTGTCCATCCGCAGCAGAAATCCGGCCACCCGCTCGCAGGCACTCCGCAGACCCAGAAGTTCAATACGGCCCTCGGCGGCATCCAATGCGCCAAGCAGCAAATGGCGCGCATGGCCTAGAGACGGCAAGGACACCTCTTCGTCACCGTCGAGAAAGGCGCGATCATAGCGCATCAACACAACCTCGGTGACCGCCTCTGCGCTTGTTCGGCGCGTCGGGGCCTCCAGACCGAAAACATCCTCTGGAAAAAAGAAGCCCGTGACCTGTCTATGGCCATCTGGCAAATATCGGCAGGTGCGCAATACTCCGCTCAACACAATAAACCAATCACCTGCAAAATCGTCTTCGGTATAAAGCGTCTCGCCTCGGCTCAATACCTGTCTAACGCCAAGCATCGCGCGGTCTGGCATGGATTTGGATACGGTGGTGACCGTTTGATGATGTTCCATAAGATATCTCCGTTCTGGAGTTTCAGAGGTAACAAACAACCCGCAAAGCCAAAATCAGCGTGATTACCTAGGAAAATATCGGTTTGATATTGATCTATGTTAATTGCAATTTTAGCGACAACGAAGATAGTAATAATTACCTAATCCGAGATTCGACGGGCCAGCCTCACAAGGGCGACGTCCATAGCCAAGAGTTCCTAAAGACGATTTCAACCCCCAAACCAAACGCAAAGGGCTAATCCATGTCTTTCCAAGCCCCGGCAAGCCTATCCCTCAAACCAGCAAGTGCTGGCGGACAGATGACCATTCCCTTCGAACGAGGTTTCGAAGACAAGCCAGCGGAACCTGGCTCCATCGCGCCACATCTCGACGCGCCATGGATTGCAGCAGCAACCTTAAGCCCCGTTGCGATGCGCGTTACCGATACGCGAGCCCAAGTGATTTTCGTCAACCTTCCTTGGAACCAAACGACGGGAATGACACTTTCGGAGGCCGCCGGGCTCGGCTGGTTGAACCGGGTCGAAGAATCCGTTCGCCTGACCCTTTTGGAGCGCTTGCTGGCGCCCATCGCTCAAGGCCGTGACGGATTTACAATCGACTACAACCTCTATGACAATGAATTTCGGGGCCGTCCTGTCCGAGAGGTAACCAGTCCGCGCTTTAGCCCGACCGGCGAATTTCTGGGTCACTTCACAGCCATTGTTGACGTTGGTCATAATGTGCAGCCCTCAAGATCCCCCCACCCCCTAGAGGACTATGATCCGACGCTCGCCGCAGCGTCGGCCATTACCCATGACATTGGCCCACCCCTCACCGCAGCGATTGCCTACAACCATGCAGCCTTGGTGCAACTCAAACAGGA
Organism: Caulobacteraceae bacterium; assembly: GCA_947378235.1. Lineage (GTDB taxonomy): Bacteria > Pseudomonadota > Alphaproteobacteria > Caulobacterales > Caulobacteraceae > CAISGS01. The sequence goes on from CANCJE010000075.1 coordinate 5,314, forward strand.
CCAAGGTGTCGTGGCCACAAAGGCAGCGGCACAGTTGGTGCTGGCATCGAACCACCTCAAGAAATCAAGCGACATGCTGCGTCGATTGCGAGAGGTCCTGAATAAGGGGCAGGCCTATTTCGACACTGCGCAGCTCGATGACCTGATCCGAGAAGCGACACATGACTTAATCCAGGACTGTCGAGAGGCCGGGGTGAACGTGATGCTAGACCTGCCGGGCGACCCTGCCCCTGTCTTCGCCGATCCGCTTCAGGTTCGAAAGGTGCTATCCTACCTGCTCTCGAGCGCCATTGAATGTGTGAACGGTATTGTGGGGCCTAAGATTTCGGTTCAGCTGGATCAGGACCCCTCTGGCCTATGGCGCGTCTGTATTCGTCACAACGGAACGGCCCTTAGGGACCAAACTGAAGACACGGTGTTTAGCACGGTCAACCCAGTGACCCGGGGCCAGACAGGACTTGGCCTCGCCATAAGCCAGAGCATCATTCGGGGCCATAACGGCCGACTTTGGTACGAAGGCCCATCCCCATCGGAGCGAACTGGCAGTTGGAAGGGCGGTGCCTTTACCTTCGTTCTCCCCCCCTGCAAGCAGAACTAAACCAAAATGCCGAGAACCGCGAAAGCTGGCAGCATAGCGCCCCTATTCGTCCATCTCGTCGAAGATCGGCCCAGCGCACGATTGGCGATTGGTGCCCTTATGGAGGCCGTAGGTTACCATGTGAACACCTACCCGAATGCGGAAAGCTTGCTGAGTGATGTTTCAGCCATCGAGAACGGTTGCGTACTTCTGGACGGCAATAGCCAGTCCACCGATCCGATGGACGCGTTCCATGCCATTGCTGAACAGCGACCCGACCTTCCGATCATCATCATGTCCTTCGACGGAACGATCGAGCAGGCGGTTCGGTTCCTTAAGGCGGGCGCCTATGATTATATCGAGAAACCCTTTAATCCAGACCATCTGCTCAGGGCCATAACCAACGCCATTCAGCATCAAAAACTCAGTCAACACGAAACGGGTGACCACCTCCACGCGATGGCACTCCTCAAGAGACTGACCCCGCGTGAGGCCGAAATCCTCAAGCTCATAATGATGGGCGAGTCGACCAAGGCCATTGCGCGTCAACTCGACATCAGTCCCAGAACCATCGACGTTCACCGAGGGCACATTATGGAAAAGCTTGAGTCTCGAAGCGTCGCGGACGCTGTACGCACGGCCATGATTGGGCGCTTCCGTTAGTATCGAGGCCATGGCTGGCTGATCGACCTAAGGTATCGATGCCCCATGGCTCGTTAGTCGCGGAATGGTCTTTAGGCTCAGCGTACTGAGATGATCGAGCAGCTTGTGGTCAGGAACCTTGGTCAGGTTCTTTGGCAATTGCCCAATCAGTGCGGGCTCTAGCGCCGGATCCATGCCCTCGAGCAGCACGCCCATCATGCGTGTCGGGGCGACGAGAACGAAGGTTTCGAAGGTCCCGTCCTGCAACAGTCCCTTGAGGCGGGTGAACATCTCCTTTGCGAAGGCGGCCTGCGCTCGGGCACGAATATTGAGTTGCAACTCTATCCCGTGTCGTGTCGCGCCCAACGACTCATGCACCCGAGCCGGAGGCTGATCGCGCTCTAGCCGACTAGGCCGGTCGTCCGTGCTCGGGCTTAAGGTCTCCACCGTTATGTAAGACCCATCTTCAGGCCGACGGCGCACGAGGCGAGCGCGCACGGTATCGATAACGACGAAACAGGTCTTCCGGATATCAACCATTATTTTTCCTTCGCCACTCTCTGGGTGAGCGCAAGCCACCGTGGGTCTGAGCCTGCGGCCAGCGGTCTGATTTGACTTTGACTTCGATCAGCCGCCCCGCCTGTTTTCGGTGCGCGAACCTTGCTGGGCTTGATCCAGATCAAGGCCCGAAAGGGCCGCATCTTCTAAAGGTCGCCACACCCCTCACCTGTCGGAGCAAGACAATGAACAAGTGGCTTCCAACCCTTTTCAACCGCGATCGGTCATCCGAGATCGGAGACCCCTTCGGTGCCTTGCAGGCTGAAATCAATCGCCTTTTTGATGATGTCGGACAGTGGCCCATGCCCCGCCTGATGTTTGGCGTGCCGAGGCTGGACATGAGCGAGAGCGACAAGGAACTCGATATCCAAGTCGAGTTGCCGGGCATGAACGAGAAGGATGTCGACCTACTGATCGAGGACGACCGCTTGACCGTACGTGGAAAAAGCGACGTCGAACGCGACGACAAACAGCGCGACTATCACATCAAAGAACGGGTTTCCGGGGCCTTTGAACGACGTTTGACCCTACCCTTTCGCCCCGACCCGGCCAAGGTCAAGGCCAAGTACGCCAAGGGGGTCCTGGCCATAAACATCGAAAAGACCGCTCAAACCAAGGCCACCGGAACCAAGGTGCCCATTCAAACGACGCCCTAAGGGCGTCAACGCCCCTTAGGGATATTTATCAATAAAATTATTATCTTAGCTGAAAAAATCTGACTTGGGAGGTCGTTATTATGACCAAAGACATACTGTCTTTCGGAATGTTTCTAGTCACTGCGACACCGGGTCTGACCCACCGGGTAAGGGCGGAAGTTCATGACCACGATCTGGGTCAGCGGATCGTCAGGCGGGTGGTGAGCCGGGCTTGGCAATACCGACATGGGCGGCCGTCCGGCCCAGATCTCATGCCCTGGCTCCTCGGATTGCTCGATCAAGAAAAGGAATTGGAAATTCTGAAGGCCTGCCCCCAGGCCAGTTCCCCCCAGGCCAGTTCAAAGGCAGATTCTAGCAAAAACTACTATCGATTGGAACGCTCTTCGAGCGCAGTCTAATCCCCTACCTTTAAAAAATCCGCCCGCCCTGTTGATCAAGGCGGGCGGAGTCACGTCGGATCGGTCGTGGGCCTACATGGTGGTCCGGCGCGCCTAGTGATCGGAACCGTCGGACCGGGGCGATGGCGGTGACCGGTGAGGTTCCGTCTTCGCCTTCTTTGCGGCAGAAACGGTTGCCAAGGTCTTGGCGACCCGCAACCCCGATTGCAGATAGGCTAGGCTGCGGGCCTGCATCCAACCCTGTTGCACGGCGATCACCTCGAACGGAGACTTGCAGCGCGCCATCTGCTCCAGTGCAACTTCACTTTGCGATGAAAACTCATCGAGGAACTTGGCGCTCTCGCTTTGCAGGACCTTTACGCTGGCATCGAGCACAGCCCGCGTCCGGTCGGCTGCCACCGCCATCCCTTCACTCACCACTCCCGTGCCCTCAAGGGACAGGTTGGGAATGTCCCCTGCCCTCGACCTTGGACCTGCCCCCAGACCCGACTCGTTCTGTTTGGTATTCACGGCAAACTCCTGACCTAGTTGAACTGCGCGATCGCCAATAACCGCGCTTAAATTTTAGGGAGGCAGTTCATGATGGACTTTGATATCGATCAATTCGGTCGGTCCGCACGCTTCCATTTCCTCTCATATATTGTGGTAAGTCAATTTCCATCGAACAAAGCAGCGCTAACCTCTAGGTCGCAGAGGAGGTGCCCATGTCTATTCTTGTTGTTTACTATTCTAGAACCGGATCAACCGCACGTCAGGCCGAAACCTTAGCACGCCGCCTCAATGCCGACTGCGATGAGATCTCCGCAGGCACGGCCTATGATGGGCCAGTTGGCCTGTTGAACGCAGCCGTATCAGCGGCTCTGGATGCCCAAGGGCCAGCCATGACCAAACGTTACGTCCGCGCCTATGACCATTTGATCGTCGGAGGTCCGGTTTGGGCCGGACAACTGCCAGGGCCGCTGCGCCGCTACCTGATCTATAACGACCCCAAGACCCGTCTGGTCGGGGCCTTCTGCACCTCGTGGCATGGCGGACCCCAGCGCGCCTTCTTCAACGAGATCCGCCAACTGGTTGGGATATCGACCTTTCCGAACTTCAGTATCGAACAAAGACACTGTGAAGCGGACTTGATCCCCCTCGCCGCCGCAAGGTTCGCGCGGGCCCTATCGACGAGTCTTAGCCATGTCGCCTGAACGCTTGAGGCCAAATTTGAGGCAACGGGTTCGTCCTGATGACCCATATCAAGGTCAGAGGCTGAAAAATGATCTCCACTGGCGGCCTAACAACACTGGAGATGAAGATGAAAATGCCCGGACATAATGGCTATGGTGACGGCACTCCCTTTCCGATCAAGTTCGGGCAGGCTCGTCATAAACATGCGGACGGGATTCGTCCCGAAGACCTGAAGACGGCCCTGAAGCGTGTCCGTGCGTCGGGAGATCACCTGAAGCGCTTTACCGACGAGTTTCGCAGTGCCGGTCAAACCCGCAATCCGATTGAAGCCATAAAGTGGAGCGTGCGGGACCATCCGATTGCGACCCTTGCCATCGTGGCCGCCGTCGGAACCCTCGCCGGACGGATGCTTCGCCCCCACTAACCCATGGCCTGTCTCCGTTGGCCGTGCCTGAGTTGGTCTGAAGACCTCTATGAGGGGCAGTTGGGCCATCTCAGGCGCGGCCCTTTTCTAGGAACCGGACATGGTGGCTCATCGGCCTTCCACGACGATTTGCCGGTTTTGCGCGGCGCGGCCACGCGGCCTTTGCAAAGACATGCAAACCGAAGCTGAATTTGAAACCTTGCAAGTCTTGCAATATCGGACCCGCTCCTTTCGCGCAGGCACCCAGATCTATGGGCCGCACGACGTCAAGACGCACGTCTACAACATCACATCGGGATGGGTGTCGCTTTGCCATGAATTGCCCGATGGTCACCGACAGATTTCGCAATTTCTGACGACAGGTGGCCTGATTGGCTATCGGCCCGTCGGACAGGCGTTCAATGGAGAGATCGCAACCGCGCTGGACGAGGTCACGGTTTGTGCTGTGCCCAGTCAACACCTCTCAGCCCTCTTGGAACGCCAGTTATCACTCAATCGCCGCCTGATCTGGATGCTTGGCCGCGACGGTTTGGTCACCAGCCATCGCCTTGCCTGCGTTGGTCAGTCAAAAGCACTGACCCGCGTGGCCTATCTGCTGCTTGAACTGCTCATCATGACAACGGGTCACACAGGCCATGGGGACGGCACCACTGTCCAACTTCCCCTCACCCAGAGCCATATCGCGGATGCGACAGGCTTAACCGCCATCCACGTCAACCGGATGGTGAAACAGCTTCGCCAAGATGCCATCGTAGATTTTCATAGCAGCACATTGAAAGTTTTAAACTATTCAAGCTTGAAGCAGGCGGCTCAGGTTTCACAGGATGTCAAGGAGGCCTGGATCATCCAATCTGTTCCCGCCCCTCAATCCGGCGGCGCAACAGCCTGATAGCCGCAAAGAACCCTCCCGCAGTCGTCCCCGCCACCAAGGCCAACCCCAGCCCCGCCGCCGATGGCGTAGCAAAATGGAACAGGTTCGCAACAGCCGGCACTGTAAAGCTCAAGGCCAGAGCTGCGATAGCACCCAGTGTGATCCCCCAGAACGTCAATCGATGGACATCAAACAGGCCCACCCCGCTTGAGGCCGCGGTGGTCAGGGCTAAGATGAGGTTGGCAGCAATCAAGGCGGCGAACGCCGTCGCTCTGGCCTGCAACGCCCCGCCATGACCAAGACTGATCCAGTAGACACCCAAGACCGCGATGAAAACGATCCCGCCTTCACAAACCGCAAAGGCGAGTTGACGCCCGCCAAACAGGGTTTCGGTCGCCGGGCGCGGTCCGTGGCTCATGGCATTAAGGTCGTTGGGCTCGCCTTCAAAAACCAGTGCGCAGACGGGATCGATGACCATCTCCATCAAGACAATATGCATTGGGTAGAGCAAGGGCGGCATCCCGATCATGATCGGCATCAGGGCTAGCCCAGCGATAGGCACATGGATCGCCACAACATAGGTCAGAGCCTTGCGCAGATTAGCAAAGATCCGTCGCCCCAGCCTCACCCCCCCGATAATCGACGGGAAACTGTCATCCAGCAAAACCAAGCTCGCGGCCTCGCGTGCGACATCGGTCCCGCGCAGCCCCATGGCTATGCCAATATGGGCAGCCTGAAGCGCAGGCGCATCATTGACCCCATCCCCGGTCATGGCGACGACAAAGCCTTGGGCCTTGAAGGCCTCGACAAGGGTCAGCTTTTGCTCCGGCGCGATCCTCGCAAAGATCCGAACAGTCTCGACCGCACGCGCCAGCGCCGCCGGGTTAAGGCCTTTCAGTTGCGCGCCGGTGATTACCCCAGCATGGCTGTCAATTCCGGCCTGCTGGGCGATGGCCAAGGCGGTTTCTGGATAGTCGCCCGTAATCATCGCCACGGCGATACCCGCCTGTCGCGCTTCAGCCAAGGCTGCGGGCACATCCTTGCGGACCGGGTCTAGAAATCCAATCAGGCCCAAAAAGCAAAACCGCACCGCTTCTGGCTTATCAAAGTCCAACGGCTTCGTCGGTGCAGATGCAACCGCCAGCACCCTCAGACCCTCTTGCGCCATGGCGTCAACCGGCTCGCCCAATTGCCGTCTTTGGGCCTCATCCATCTGGCAGAGATCAAAAATCGCCTCGGGCGCACCCTTCGCCGCCGTTTGAACCTGTCCATCGGCCAATACCCAACGCTGAACCACGGCTAACCGGCCCGGCTTCAGGGGCCAGACCCGGTCCAAACGCCCCATCCCTTCGCCTTCAGGGACCCAGGCTCTAACCGCACGGTCCATCGGGTCCGTAGGATGGGGGGACGATGCGAGGATCGCGCCATCCAGCAAGGCCTTAAATGACGGTGACAGGTTCACCCGATCAGGCACGCCCGCCGCGCCCTCCGACCATAGCCGCACCAAGGTCATTCGATTTTCAGTCAAGGTCCCGGTCTTATCGACACAGAGCAGGCTCGCGCCGCCCAAGGCCTCGATAACCGCCGGGCGGCGCACCAGGACCTTGTGCTGAGCCAACCGCCACGCCCCGAGCGCCATAAAAATGGCCAGCACCATCGGGAATTCTTCGGGTATCAGAGAGATGGCAACCGTAATGCCTGCGAGCGCCCCCTCAATCCAATCCCCGCGAATGAACCCGTAGGCCAAGACCACCAAGCCGCAGACCCCGACCGCGACGCCTCCCAACATCTTCACCAACCGGCCAGAGGC
>CANCJE010000076.1 GCA_947378235.1 Caulobacteraceae bacterium
GCGTTCCCCACGAAACTAGGGGTCCAGCGGGCCACTTCCCGCCGGAGTGCAAGGGTCTGGGTCCCCGCCTTCGCGGGGAAGACGGAAGGAAGGCCCTTCAGGTAGAGGGGGCGAGGTGAGGAGGGCATCCACTCCCCCATAATTCATCCTCATCCTGAGCCTGTCGAAGGACGAGGATGACATCTACGATCTGTGCGGCGGCCATGCTTCGACAAGCTCAGCATGAGGAGGGGATGATCAGGTAGGGGGTTCTACAGCCGATAGATCCGCTCGGCTGTATAACGCGACCCCTCGGAGGTCTGCCAACTGGAATAGAGACCGAATTGGCGAATGGTAAAGGGCTCAGATTTGAGGTCGTCATGGTTGGCGAGCCAAGCGATGACCTGCGCGGGATCGGTTCGGCCCAGATAGGCGAGTGTCACGTGCGGCGTATATTTGCGGCCATCGGGCTTGAGCCCTGCACGGCGTGCGGCGGCCTCGCAGCGGCCCGCTAGAACGCGAAGGCCCTCATGGTCTTGCAGGCCCGCCCAGATGGCGGTGATGCGGTCGCCCTCGTCAAAGGCCCCAACCCCGGACAGGGTTAAGGTCAAGGGCTTGCCCGTGACCTTGGCCAGTTCTGCATCGAGGTCTTCAGCCATGACCTCGGTCACATCGCCAAAGAACCGCAAGGTCACGTGCAGGGCCTCCGCTGGCCGCCACCTTGCCCCGACAATGCCGCATTGGCTGGAGGCAAGGCTCTGGGCCACCCCATCGGGGATGGCCAAGGCGGCGAACAGGCGGATCATGACGGCCTCTGGGCTAAAGGGCCTCAGGCCCTAGGGGCAAGGATTGGGCTGGGCATAGTGAAGGGCCTCGACGGCCTTTTCTATGTCGGATGTCCATTCCATCTGGAAGGCGTCAATATCGATCTTCAACTGGGCCATGGTCGAGGCCCCGATGATGGTCGAGGTCACGAAGGGGCGGCTGTCGCAGAACTTCAGAGCCAAGGTCTCAGGCAGGACGCCGAGCTCTGCCGCAAGGGCCAGATAGGACGAGATGGCGGCATCGGCACCGGGGCCTTCATAGCGCTGAAGGCGGTTATAGAGGGTCTTGCGCGCGCCAGCTGGCAGAGCGCCGTTCTGGTACTTGCCGGTCAAATAGCCTTGGCCGAGCGGGGAATAGACCAGCAGGCCGACATCTTCGCGCATGGCAATTTCAGCCAAGCCCAACTCGAACACGCGGTTGACGAGGCTGTAGGCGTTTTGGATCGAGGCGATGCGTGGCAGGCCATGTTTTTCCGCCTCGGCGACAAAGCGCATGACGCCCCAAGGGCTTTCGTTGGACACGCCAATATGGCGGATATTGCCCTTTTCGACATGCCGACCGAGATTGGCCAGAATGTCTTCGAACGGCTCAAAATCCATTGGATAGTCGGCATAGGTCATGCCGCCAAAGACCCGCAGGGCGCGGTCTGGCCAATGCATCTGATAGAGATCGATATAGTCGGTCTGCAGGCGCTTGAGTGACTTCTCCACCGCCTCATCGATCTGGGCCTTGGTGTGACGGGTCATGGACTCGTTTTCGCGGGTCCAACTCATGGGGCTGCGACCGGCAATCTTGCTGGCCAAAATGACCTTGTCGCGCTTGCCGCTGGCCTTGAACCAGGTGCCGATAATCCGCTCGGTCGAGCCTTGGGTCTCGGGCTTGGGCGGGACCGAATACATTTCGGCCGTATCCCAGAAATTAATTCCAGCATCCAGAGCATAGTCCATCTGCTCATGGCCTTCGGCCTCAGTATTTTGGTCGCCCCAGGTCATGGTGCCGAGGCACACGCGCGAGACCTGAAGGCCGGTGCGGCCAAGTTCAGAATAGTCCATCAAATTCCCCCGCCCTTAGGCCATTCAGCTGAATAAACACCGCCCCGCCTCAGCGGGATTTCGCCTGACTTTTTGGTTCAAACGCGCGTTTGATGCAAACCCAATCGTGATCGTCGGCTATTCTAACAAAACCGTTAGGGCAGAGGTGCTTGCGAAACCGCGCCATTCACCCAATATAGGGGAGGTGCCCAATTTCGGGCGTTAGAAAAGGGCTATGACTCGATGAGCGACCTCAACCGCGGCTATGCGCGTCCGATCCCGGTGGATCACGCCGACATGTCGGTGGACACGGGCCTTCGATCCTTCATGCTGGGCGTTTACAACAAGGTGGCCTTGGGCCTTTTGTTGTCGGCAGCCTTGGCATTCTTGACCTCCAGCTTCCCGCCGGTGCGCGACCTGATGTTCCGCGTCGTCGAGGGCCGCTTGGTCGGCATGACCCTCTTGGGCATGATCGTCTCCTTCGCCCCCCTCGCTGTGATCCTGTTCTCAGGCTTTGCCATCCGTAACCCCACGGAAAAGTCAGCCGGTATCACCTACTGGTCGATCGTGTCCCTGATGGGGGCTTCCTTGGGCGTGGTGATGTTGGTCTATACCGGCGCGTCCGTCGTCTCGACATTCCTGATCACGGCCACGGCCTTCGGGGCGCTCAGCCTCGTCGGTTACACCACCAAGAAGGACCTGACCGGCTTTGGCAGTTTCCTGATCATTGGTCTGATCGGCATCATGCTGGCCTCGATCGTCAACATCTTCCTAAAGTCCTCCGCCATGGCCTTCATGGTCAATGTGCTGGGGGTTCTGATCTTTGCTGGCCTGACCGCCTATGACACCCAGCGCCTGAAGATGAGCTACTATCAGATGGGCGGCGATAAGGCTGCGATGGGCGTGGCGACCAACTATGGCGCGCTGAGCCTCTATCTGAACTTTATCAACCTGTTCCAGTTCCTGCTGTCGATCCTCGGCAGCCGCCGCTAGATCCAGCGTGAGTGATCTCGGTGAGGGCCCCGGTGAAAGCTGGGGCCCTTTTCTTTTGTGCGCTAGTCAACAACGGCAAAGCGGCCCTTATCGAAGATTTTCAGGACCTGTTCCAATTCGTGACCGCGTTTCAGGATCATGCCGCCCTGTCCGATCACGGCGAAGGCTCCTTGCTTGCGCGCGAGGGCCGGGCGCTTTTCGATCCGGTAGATCGGCTGCTCGGCGGCATGTTTGAACACAGAGAACTGGGCATAGTCCTTCAGACCATCAATGGCATAGTCTCGCCACTCTCCGGCCGCCACCATCCGTCCATAGAGCCGCAATAGCCGCTCTAACTCGCGACGTTCAAAAAAGGTGACGGGGGCCGCGGGGGTGCCAGAAGGATCAACGCTCATAGGGTGAGCCTAGCGAAAAATTTCGCCGCGTCAAAAGCCGTTGCGCGAAAGACACGCCCGAGCAACCTTGAGCGCAGGTGCAGCAAAAACGCCTTGAAATGACCTTATTTCGGACTTGGACGCGCCTGTTTACCCAGCGATCTTGTCCTTGTCGAACGGTGGCAAGCCCCAAGGTCTCGGACCCTGAACAGCCCCCCCAGCCCACCCTGATCCCGGGGCTCCATCGCTCGACGCCCTTAAGGCTCTCGAAAGGTCCGGTTCCCACCCCTGGCCGGCCCTCCTAAAAAGAGCGAATAAAGCGGCATAAAGAGCCCGCACGGTCTTCCCCTCATGCCGTGCGGGCTTCATGCTGTCTGGAGCAAAATAGGGGGCCGGTTCAGGCGCCTAAAAACAAGGGGGAAACCTTATGACCACCGCCACCACTGGCCGCCTCGCGGGCCGGGCCTGCATCATTACCGGAGCCGCCTCGGGCATTGGCCGCGCAACAGCGGAGCTCTTTGCCTCGGAGGGCGCGCGGGTTCTGGCTGTCGACCGCCCCGGCACTGACCTTAGCTTTACGGGCGAAATCCAAGGGCTCGGCATCGACATTACGGGCGATGACGCCCCCAAGACCATCATCGACACAGCCCTGGCCGCCTTTGGTAAGATTGATGTGGTCTATAACAATGCCGGTGTGAGCGGCAGTGCCCCGGCCGCAGATACAACCGACGAGATGTTCGATCGGGTTCTGGCGGTTAATCTGCGCGCCTCTTTCCGCATCACGCGCCAAGCCGTGCCGCACCTCATCGCCTCACCCCACGGCCGGATCATTGCTACGGCCAGCATTATGGCCAAGTTTAGCGATAATGGGCTGGTGGCCTATTCCGCCTCTAAGGCTGGGGTGGTCGGTATGATCAATAATTTCGCGTTGGAGCTTGGCCGCCATGGGGTGACGGCCAATGCCATCCTGCCTGGAGCCATCGCCACCGGTATGACCGCCGCCAGCTTTGCCAATCCCGACATTGCTAAGATCTGGGCCAAGAAGGCGGCCATGAAGCGCTTGGGTGCCCCCATCGATATTGCGCGGGCGGCCCTCTTCCTCGCCTCCGACGATGGCGGCTTTGTTACCGCTCAGGCGCTCGGCGTCGATGGCGGCTTGATGCTGCGGGTCTAGTCCCTCCGCTCGAAACGGGCCTGCGAGATGTCTCACAGGCCCGCCAGAGACCCTTAGGACATAAGGCCCTGCATCGTGGCCATTACCAGACCAAAGGCGCGCAGGTCGCCTGAGGTGGTCGCGGCCATCTTGTTCATGGCATAGGCATAGGTGGCATGGTTCTCCAGATCGATAATGATCAGCGAGCCGCCATAGCCGCCCCAATAGATGCACCGATCATTCGGCAGGGGCATCATCTCTGACTTCAGGCCAAAGCCCATGCCATAGCGCACCGGCGTGCCGAGGATCAGGTCCTTGCCCTCGATCTGAACCTCTAGGGCGCGGTTACATCCGGCTTCGGACAGGAAGCGCTTGCCCTTGGCCATGCCGCCATTGGCCAAGATGGCGTGGATCTCGGCGACCGACCGGGCATTGCCTTGACCGCCCGCTGCTGGGATTTCCGCCGCGCGCCAAGCCCGATCGCGAGTCGCGAGCGGATTGATCGGCGGGTTGGACTGCATATTGTGTGACAGCTCATTGGCCTCGCCCTCAGCGGTGATGCCGCCGACGGGGGGTGGGATCAGGTCGGCGACGCGGGCATCATGTTCTGGCCCCATGCCGATGTGGAAGTCTGCGCCGAGCGGCTCGGCCACTTCCTTGCGGAAGAAGGTGCCGATGGTCTGGCCGGTGATGCGGCGCACCACTTCGCCGATCAGATAGCCTTGGGTCATGGCATGATAGCCTGGTGCCGTGCCGGGGGCCCAGAACGGCGCCTGCGCGGCGAGCAGGCTGGTGGCCTTGTCCCAGTCATAGAGATCTTCGGGGGCCAGGGGTTCTTTCCAACCGGACAGGCCCGATGAGTGGCTCATCAGATGGCTGACCTTGACGTCGGCCTTACCGTTGGCGGCAAATTCCGGCCAGTATTTGGCGACCGGCGCATCAAAATCCAAATCTCCCCGGTCGGCCAGCATCAAGGCCACCAGGAAGGTCATGGTCTTGGTCGTGGAATAGACATTGACGATGGTGTCCTTTTCCCAGGCGCGGGTCTTGGCCTCATCGGCAAAGCCGCCCCAAAGGTCGACCACCGTTTCGCCGTTCAGGGTCGCGGTAAAGCCTGCGCCAATATCTGCGCCATTGTTGAGATTGTCCTCAAAGGCCGCTCGCACCGCCGCGAACCGATCACCCGCCAAACCGTTTGCCACAATCCTGCTCATCTTTGCCTCATCCATAAGGGTCACCCGTTTGCCGGGCTCTGGTTGGCAAAGATTAGAGAGTATTTTTTGGCGTGCGGCTAGCGCAGACGCACGCGGCAGATCAGGGTTTTACGTCCGAGGCCTTAAGGCTCAAGCTGCCGATGATGCGGCCGCCCTTTGCCCCTTGGACGAGGATCACGCTTTCAAGCCCATCACTGGCACTGTCAGCGTCGGGTGCGGGAAGGGTGTAGGACCTTGCCTTACCGGCCCAAGATCCGAGCCGAACCAGTTGGCGGACCACATTATGATAGACCATGGTCTTACCACGGTTTTCGCCGCGCTTGATATCAACGGACTGGTCAGAGGGGTCGTAGCGCACCAGCCAGACCTCAGCCCCACCCTTGGGATAGCGACCTGAGCCAACACTGATGCGGGTGTCAGAGCGCTGTCGAATCTGAGGGCCGGGTAGGCCTTTGGCCCGCCGCGCCGTGCTGATCAACTGATCAACCTTGTCCGTATGGATGGCGGCAGTCTCGGCCGTGCCATTGACCACGATCTGCGGCGTATAGACCTCGCGGCCACTCATGCGCTTCATATAGGCGCGCTGACGGGTCGAGTAATCTTCCTTGGCGAAGGTATCGCGCCAGCCGAGATAGTCCCAATAGTCGACCGCATAGGTCAGGGCCAAGATGCCCGGGCGATCGGCCACCTCACCGATTAGGCTATCGGCCTTCAGACAGGACGAGCAGCCCTGGCTGGTGAAGAGCTCGACCACCACAGGGCTCTTGGCCAAGGCGTTGGCCGAGGTCAGGGCAAGGGAGGTCGTGAGGGTGAAAAGGCCAACTAGCCCGAGGATCAAGGGTCTCAAAATACGCATGGGCAGCACTTAAGCCAGATTCCCATCAAAAAGCCCCTCAACTTGGCGTGAGGAGCGCCGCCGCACCGGAAAAAATCATCCGGTGCGGCGGGCTAGGCTCAAACTCTTCGGACTAGCCTGCGTCGCGGGCTAGGTTACGCAGCACATAGTTCAGCACGCCGCCGTTCTTGAAATAGTCAAGTTCGGTCGGGGTATCGATGCGACAGACCACGGGGAAGCGAGCGACCCGGCCATCGGAAGGACGATAGAGTTCCACCGTCAAGTTCTTGCGCGGCGCGACATCAGCCAGACCCCGGATCGAGACGATTTCGTCACCGATCAGGTTCAGCTTCTGCCAGCCGTCAATCTTGAACTGCAGGGGCAGGACGCCCATACCGACCAGATTGGAGCGGTGGATGCGCTCGAAGGACTCGGCGATCACGGCGCGAACGCCGAGCAGCTTGGTGCCCTTGGCGGCCCAGTCACGCGACGAGCCAGTGCCATATTCCTTGCCCGCAAAGATCACCAGCGGACGGCCTTCGCCTTCATAGCGCATGGCCGCGTCATAGATGGCCATCACATCGCCCGAGGGATAGTGCTTGGTCACGCCGCCTTCGATTTCCGGGGTCATCCTGTTGCGGATACGGATATTGGCGAAGGTGCCGCGCATCATGACCTGATGGTTGCCCCGGCGCGCGCCATAGCCGTTGAAGTCGATCGGATCGACGCCATTGGCGATCAGGTACTTGCCTGCAGGAGACGAGGCCTTGATCGAACCGGCTGGAGAGATGTGGTCGGTGGTGATGGAGTCGCCGAACATGCCCAAGATGCGGGCCTCAGCAATATCCGTCACCGGCTTGGGCGTCATGTTCATGTCGGTGAAGTAGGGCGGGTTCTGGACGTAGGTCGAATCGTCTTCCCAGCCATAGGTCTGACCGCCAGAGACGGCGATACCTTGCCAATGTTCGTCACCCTTAAAGACGTCGCTATAGCGGGCGCTGAACAGGGCGTTGGTGACCACGGCGCGCTGGATCTCGGCGATTTCAGCCGAGGTTGGCCAGACATCCTTGAGGAATACGGGCTGACCGTCCGAACCGGTGCCCAAGGGCTCGGTCGTCAGGTCGATGCTCATATTGCCGGCCAGAGCATAGGCGACCACCAGGGGGGGCGAGGCCAGATAGTTGGCGCGGGTATCGGGATTGACCCGGCCTTCGAAGTTGCGGTTGCCCGACAGGACCGAGACAGCAACCAGATCGCTGTCCTGAATGGTCTTGGTCACGGCTTCGGCCAGAGGCCCCGAATTGCCGATACAGGTGGTGCAGCCATAGCCTACCAGATTAAAGCCCAGAGCATCCAGATGCTCGGTCAGGCCCGCCTTGGCCAGATAGTCGGTGACCACTTGCGATCCGGGGGCCAGCGAGGTCTTGACCCAAGGCTTGGACTTCAGGCCCAGCTCATTGGCCTTCTTGGCTACCAGACCGGCCGCGATCAGGACGCTAGGGTTAGAGGTATTGGTGCAAGACGTGATGGCCGCGATGACGACGTCGCCATTGCCAAGGTCATGGCCTTCGCCGGGGACCTCAACGCGGGTGTGTTCGCCGGGCTTGCCAAATTCACCGGCCAGCGCTTCCTTAAACTTGGCGGCAGATTCGCTGAGCAGCACCCGGTCTTGCGGACGCTTGGGGCCGGCCATCGAGGGCTGAACCGAACCGAGGTCGAGATCCAGCGTATCGGAGAAGACGGGATCTTCTGCGCCGGGCTCCAGCCACATGCCTTGGGCCTTGGCATAGGCCTCAACCAGTGCCACGCGCTCAGGCGTGCGGCCCGTGGCGGTCAGAAAGTCGATAGTGGCTTGGCTGACGGGGAAGAAGCCGCAGGTGGCGCCATATTCTGGGGCCATGTTGGCGATGGTGGCCTGGTCTTCCAAGGTCAGGGCGGTGACGCCTTCACCATAGAACTCGACGAACTTGCCGACGACGCCCTTCTTGCGCAGCATCTGGGTGACGGTCAGGACCAGATCGGTCGCGGTCGCGCCTTCGGGCATGGTGCCGGTCAGCTTGAAGCCGATCACTTCGGGGATCAGCATCGGGATGGGCTGGCCGAGCATGGCCGCTTCGGCCTCAATACCGCCCACGCCCCAGCCCAGAACGGCCAGACCGTTGATCATGGTCGTGTGGCTATCGGTGCCGACCACCGTGTCAGGATAGGCCAGCTCTACGCCATCGGCGGCAGCGGCGGTCCAGACGGTCTGGGCCAGATATTCCAGATTGACCTGATGGCAGATGCCGGTTCCGGGAGGCACGACGCGGAAATTGTTGAAGGCCGACGAGCCCCAACGCAAGAAGCGGTAACGCTCGAGGTTGCGCTCATATTCGCGTCCAACATTTTTGGCCGCTGAATCTGCGCCGCCGAAATAGTCGACCATCACCGAGTGGTCGATGACCAGATCGACGGGGTTCAGCGGGTTAATCTTTTCTGGGTCAGCGCCCAGATGGGTCATGGCGTCGCGCATGGCGGCCAGATCGACCACGGCCGGAACGCCGGTGAAGTCTTGCATCAGCACGCGGGCGGGGCGGAACGAGATCTCGTGCTCGGTCTTGCCCTTATTGTCGATCCAGGCCGAGATGGCGCGCAGGTCGGCTTCACCGACGCTGTTGCCGTCCTCGTTGCGCAGGAGGTTTTCCAGCAACACCTTCATGGACATGGGCAGTCGCGAGACATTGGCCAGACCCGCCGCTTCGGCGGCAGGCAGGCTGTAGTAGGCATAGGTCTTGTCGCCAACAACGAGGTCGCGGCGAGTCTTTAGGCTATCATGCGATGACATACGAAAAGATCCTTTCGTTAGGTCCCGTCCCCGGGACTGTCTTGTGCCGTCCGAACATCGGTAGCGGAGGATCGCGCGCATCTTGGACCGGACACACAGCGTCCGACCCCGCGCCGCGTAAGCCCCGCACGGCGTGCTGTTCATACTCGCCTATCGGCCCTTCGTCCATTCATCTGAAAGGGACATTCTGTCTGGCCGCAACCTGGTCTATGAAGAGGGATGATTTGCGCTGTTCACATGCAAAATTTGGCCATTATCCGTGGCGAACGGCTCCTGTTTCAGGGACTGGACCTCAGTGTGTCTGCAGGCGAGGCCGTGGCCCTGACCGGGGCCAATGGCTCGGGCAAGACCAGTCTCTTGCGCGCCCTTGCCGGTTTGATCCGGCCCCATGCGGGCGACGTGCGGTTCGAGGGGCCGCAAGGTAAGCTGGAGCCCGAAGATGCGCGCAGCCAAGGGGTGCACCTGCTGGGCCACCAAGACGGGTTCAAGGCGACCCGCACGGCGTGGGAAGAGCTGCTGTTTCAAGTTCAATGGACCGGTGGTACCGAGGCTAGCGCTCGCCAAGCCAGTGCACGGCTGGATCTGGACCGTTTGGCGGGGCTGGAGGTGCGAAAGCTCTCTGCCGGTCAAAGACGGCGCCTCGCCTTGGCGCGACTGGTGGCCAGTCCCCGGTCCCTCTGGCTGCTGGACGAGCCCATGGCCCCGCTGGATACAGCGCGCCGAGCGGTATTCGGGGACCTTATGGCTCAGCATTTGGCGGGCGGCGGCATGATTATCGCCGCCGTGCATGATCCCCTCCCAATCGCGGCGCGGGCCTGCGACCTGTCCAGCGCAATGGGACCATCCCTATGAACGGCTTTTGGGTCATGTTGCGCCGAGAAATGGCCATGGCTTGGGGCCGAGGGGGCGGGCCGCTTTTGGCGCTGACCTTCTTTGTTGCAACCGCCACCTTGCTGCCCCTTGCTGTGGGGGCCTCTCCAGCCCGTCTGGCAGCGGTCGCGCCGGGCTCGGCTTGGCTGGCCTTGGCTCTGGCCAGCCTTCTGTCGCTCGAGCGCCTGTTTGAACGGGACTATGAGGATGGAACCTTGGACCTCTTGGCGCTCGGTCCTGTACCGCTTGAGGCTGTGGCCTTCGCCAAGGGTCTCGCCCAGTGGCTGACCAATGGCGCACCTCTGGCCTTGGCTGCGCCGGTGGTGGCAGTGGCCTTGGGCGCAGAGCTTCGGCTGGTGCCCCTAATCTTCCTCAGCGCCCTGATTGGCGGGCTTGGCCTTGCCTTTACCGGCGGCATAGGCGCGGCCTTGAGCTTGGGCAGCAAGCGCGGCGGGGTCTTGATTGCGGTGCTGGTTCTGCCCCTGTTCGCCCCGCCCGTGATCTTTGGCGCGGGGGCCATTGAGGCCTTTGCCGGGGGTCTCGACTGGCACCCGGCCTTAGGCCTTCTGGCGGCCTATGGACTGGCGGCTGCGGCCCTCGGCCCCTTTGCCATGGCGGCGGCCTGTCGAAACGCCCTATCTTGATCCATATCCTGTCTTGAACAGGGACAGCGACAATCACGCACTTGCCGCCAGACCGCGCCGCCGCTATCGAGATGAGATGTTCCAAGCCCTCGCCAATCCTCAACGGTTTATGGACTTTTCCCGATGGGCCGCGCCCCTCGTGGGCATCATCGCCGTGATCCTGATTGCCATGGGTCTGTGGCTGACCTTTAGCGTGCCTGAGGACTATCAGCAGGGCGATACGGTTCGGATCATGTTCATCCATGTGCCTGCCGCCTATATGGCCATGTTCTGCTATGCCTGTTTGGGCGGAGCCAGCTTTATGGGTCTGGTCTTTCGCCATTCTCTGGCCGATGCAGCCGGGCGAGCCTGCGCACCGCTTGGCGCGGGGTTCACCTTTCTGGCGCTGGTCACCGGCTCTCTTTGGGGTCGGCCCATGTGGGGCACCTGGTGGGTCTGGGATGCGCGCATGACGTCGGTGCTGGTCCTGCTCCTGCTCTATATCGGCTATATGGCCCTGCAAGCGGCCATCGATGATGAGGTCAAGGCAGCGCGCGCGGCCTCGATTCTAGCCCTGGTCGGGCTGATCAATCTGCCGATCATCAAGTTTTCCGTCGACTGGTGGAACACCCTGCACCAACCGGCCTCTATTTTCCGCGCCGGTGGCCCGACCATGCCGGCCGCCTATCTGTGGCCCCTCGCCCTGATGGCCTTTGGCTATATGGCCCTGTTTGGCAGTCTTTGGATGGTGCGCGTGCGCTCTGAGGTCTGGCGCAAGCGGGCCAATGGGCTGGCCCTTCAGGCGGCAGGATGACCATGCTCGATCTTGATCCTGGAAAATATGGGGCCTTCCTCTGGCCGGCCTTTGCCATCTCGGTGCTGGTGATTGGTTGGATGGTGGTTGATAGCCTGTCGCGGGCCCGCCATTGGCGCAAGGAGGTCGAGCGACTTGAGGCCCTGCGGTCCGAAGCCAAGGACCCGTCCCGCCCATGAAGCGGCTGATGGCGCTCTTGCCCCTCGCGGCGCTGGCAGTGTTGGCGGTCCTGTTCGTCACCTACGGCCTGCATCGCGACCCCAATGTCAAACCCCAAGCTTTGGTCGGTCAACCGGTCCCAGCCTTGAGCCTTGCAACCCTTGAGGGTGGGGTGCCCGAAGGGGTTCGGCAGGCGGCGATGGCGGCGGCGGCCACAGGCACTCCGACGGTGATCAACCTCTTTGCTTCCTGGTGTGCGCCCTGTGAGTTGGAACATCCCGTCCTTCTTGCCCTCAAGGCCCAAGGGATCACGGTCATCGGCATTGCCTATAAGGATGACCCGGCCAAGACCCAGGCCTTCCTTCAGCGCCTCGGTAATCCCTTTTCAAAGGTTCTGGTCGACCGCACCGGCCGGGCGGGTGTCGAGTTTGGCATTTCGGGTGTGCCTGAAAGCTTTCTAATTGGCGCTGACGGCAAGGTCTTGGCCAAGTTTACCGGCCCCATGACACCGACTGATGCTGAGGCCCTGCTGGAGAAGGCCCATTAGGCCGAACGGCCCAATCTTAACCCTTGGCTAACCATAAATCAGGCAAGGTCGCGGCAGCTTTTCAGTAAAGGTTGCGCGCTTGCCCCTGCCCATAGGATCCCCT
>CANCJE010000077.1 GCA_947378235.1 Caulobacteraceae bacterium
CTTCACGTGGATTGGCCCGGCGGTCGGCGCTGATGGCTTCGAAATAGCCGGTGAAGTCGGCGACGATGGCCTGCATCATCATGGCGAACTGCTCGGCCGTCATGGCCGCAACGCTGCGGGCGGTGTCTGGGTCTTGGGCACCGAACAGCTCTTGGGTCAGCATCAGCATGCGGCCCTCATCCTCTTCAGGCACGCCCAGAATGCTCATGATCACATGCAAGGGAAAGCCCATGGCCACATCGCGCACAAAGTCGCAGCGCCCGCCATTGGCTGCGCCGTGAGCCGCCATCCGGTCGACCGATGCCTTGGCAATAGCGCGGATCTGGTCTTCCAGCTTGCGGATATTCTGCGGCATGAACCAGCCCTGGGTCAGGGCGCGATATTTCGGATGGTCCGGGGCATCCATCTGGACCAGCGAGCGGATCAGGTGCGGACTGCCGCCGGTGATCTCCTTGGTACGCTCTAGCCCCTCGATGGTGGTCAGGGTCGTGGGCAGGTCGCCGCTGTGGAACAGGTCGTTCTGACGACTGATCTCGAGGATGTCGGCATGTTTGGTCACCACCCAGAACGGCTCAAAGCCGTCGATATGGGCCTTGCCGAGCGGGTTATTGGCCCGAAGCCAGGTGTAGGTATCGTGCAGACGATCATCGGCATAGGCCGCAGGCTCTACCAGATTGATGGCCAATTCCGGGGCGATCACGAGGTCTTGGGTGCTCAACGGCTTGTCCTCCACAGTGGCGCTGGTCCGAGCGTGATGGCGCGGTTGCAGCAATCGTTGCGGACCAGCAGGCAGCAGCCTTGCGGGTCCGGTCGAACTCTATCTAAATGGCGATAACGTAAAAGACAAAGTTTTAGGCGAGAAACCCTCATGAAGATCACAGCCGCAGTCGCCCGCACGCCGGGCGCGGATTTCACCCTTGAGACGGTCGAGCTTGACGAGCCTCGTGCCGACGAGATTCGCGTGCGCATCCATGCGGTGGGTCTGTGTCACACCGACCTTGTGGCCAGAGACGGGGCCATGCCCTTCGCCCTTCCCGCCGTGCTCGGGCACGAGGGGGCAGGCGTAGTCGAGGCGGTCGGCACCGCTGTGACCAAGGTTGCGGCCGGAGACCGGGTGGCGATCACCTTCCGCTCCTGCGGGGCCTGCGCCCGCTGTCAGAGCGGTGATCCGGCCTACTGCCATTCCATGCCGGCCATGAACTATATTGGCATGAGGCTGGATGGCTCCAAATCCATCCATCAGGACGGGGCTGATCTGGCCAGCAACTTCTTTGGCCAGTCCTCCTTGGCGACCCACGCCCTGACCTATGAGCGCAATGTCATCAAACTGCCCGCCGACATGCCCTTTGAGGTCGCCGGACCGATGGGCTGCGGCATCCAGACCGGTACGGGCGGCATTATGAAGGCTCTGGCCTGCGAGGCCGGTTCTAGCCTGCTGATTCTCGGTGGTGGGGCTGTGGGCTTAAGCGCGGTTATGGGGGCGAAGATTCAAGGCTGCGGCACGATCATCGTCGTCGAGCCCCACGCCGTGCGCCGCAGCCTCGCCCTCGAGCTTGGCGCAACCCATGTGATTGATCCGGTGGCCGAGCCTGATCTGGCTGCCGCTGTGCGCGCCATCGTCGCCATTGGCGTGGACTATGCCTTTGACACGACCGGCCGGCCGGACACCTTGACCGCGACCATGGCCTGTCTTGGTCCCAAGGGCGTCTTTGGCATTGTCGGCATTCCGCCTGCAGGCACCCCCATGCCAGGCGATCTGGGCACCGTCCTCACCTTTGGCCAGACGGTGCGTGGTATTATCGAGGGCGATAGCGACCCGGACGTCTTCTTGCCCGAACTGATGACCCATTGGCGCGAAGGTCGTCTGCCGCTTGAGCGCCTGATCAAGACCTTCCCTCTGGCCCAAATCAACGAAGCCGTAGACGCGCAACATCACGGTGACTGCGTCAAGGTCGTGCTGCTGACCTAAGGGGCTTCGTCCTCACGCCGCCGAAGCGGCTGCCGTAAGAACGGTGCGGTAGCCGGTTTGGACTTCCATCCGGGCGGTAAAGCCCTTGGCGGCGAGGATCCGGTGGGCCTTGGGCAGGTTCCAGCAGGGCATGTGCATGAACATGTGGTGCTCGCAGTGATAGTTGACCCAATAGGGTGCGATCAGCATGCGCTCGATCAGGTTGGCCTTGGTCGTGCGGGCATGGCGCAGGGGGTCGGGCTCGTCCTTGGCCACGAGGGCATGTTCGGCAATGTTGCGAAGCCGCGTGATCATCGGAAACCAGGTCGCCATCGGCACCAGCCACAGGACCACATAGACCCAGCCATAGCCCATGAGACTAAAGACCGTGAGGCCCAGACCATTGGCGATCAAAAACCGTCGATGGCGACGCAATTCTGCGATGATCAGGAGCAGGAGCGGCTGGCCGGGCTTGCGGTTCTTGATGCGGTTATAGGATGAGCCGAACCGCTGCTTAAAGAAGGTGCGGCCGGTCAGATCTCGCGCGATCTTGCGGCGCAGAGAGGTCGGTGTGATCGGGAATGGCGCGGACAGGACCAGATCGGGATCCTCGGACTGCTGGGCATATTTATGGTGCTGCAGATGATAGTCGCGATAGCGCTGTACCCCCGGCGAACAGAACCATTCGGCCACCCAATCATTAATCTTGAGGTTGGGATGCAGCGCGCCGTGGGCAGCGTCATGCTGCAAGATGGCGAGGCCAAGCTGGCGTGCGCCAACAATCATGATGCCAAAGGGTATGGTGATCGGCCAGAGGACTCCCGCCAGCATAGTCAGTCCCACCACGGCCCATCCGTGGGCGACCAGAGCAAGACCCTTCCAAGATGAGCGCGCTGACAGACGGTTCCACTCTTCTGGGGTGAAATAGTCGGTCGGTTTGACGCGGGCGGCGATGGCCATGGTCGGCTTTCAAAGGCGAGGCTGGGCGGAATGATCTGTTGGCCCAAGAGTAGGACCGGGCTGGATCAGGGTCAATCTGATGGCGTCATCTTGAAACATCCCCTCGCCGTGTCCATCTCTGAGGACGTTGGATCATGGCCCATGCCGCTACGGGTGGACTTTGGACAACGAAGTCGCTTTTCCCCGTGAGGGCTTCGCCTATGAACCGAACCATCCTGTTCGACAGTCCGTTTCTCTTGGGCTTCGACCATACCCGGGCCCTGATCGAGCGGGCGGCTAAGGCGGCAGCGGAAGGCTATCCGCCCTATAATGTCGAAGAACGGGCCGAGGGGCGATTGCGCATCACCCTGGCTGTTGCGGGTTTCTCGCCCGAACAGTTGACGGTCACGGTTGAGGACAACCAGTTGGTGGTCACCGGTCGAGGGGACAAGGAACGTGGGCCAACGGGTGCAGAGCGCGCCTTTCTGCACCGAGGCATTGCCGCGCGCAATTTCGTCCGCAACTTCGTTTTGGCGGACGGAATGGTGGTGGAGGGTGCCAGCATGGAGCACGGCCTACTCCATATCGATCTCGAACGTCCCCAGCCCGAAAGGCTCGTCCGAGAAATTCCCATCAAGACGCTGGGTTAAATCGCCAGTTGGCTTGAGGTTTTGCAAGAAGGAAGCGGTCATCATGACGCTGAAATTGAGTCTCGAAGAGTTTGCTGCCTTGGGTGCGCCGCACATGGTCTATGTGCGTCCGGTTACGGCGGCTCAGGTCCTCGCCTCAACTCCGGTTGAGGACGTCTCAGGATTACTGATCGATCCAGAGCAGGTTCTCTATGCGGTGCACGGGGCCAATGGGGCGTGTCTCGCGGTGCTTGGCGATCGGGACGCCGCCGTTGCGGCCGCCTTGGCCAACGAGATGGCCCCGGTATCGGTCCACTAGATCAGAAGACCCCGCCGCCTAAGCGGCCGATGCCTCCTGTTCTTGGACCAGAAGGGCGAACAGAGCATCGGCTGTATGGGACTGGCGAAGTTGCTCGCGCAAGGCCGGACGGCGCAAAATCCGACTGACCCGAGCCAATGCGCGCAAATGCTCTGCCCCTGCATCAGCCGGTGCAAAGAGGGCAAAGAGAAGATCAACGGGCTGTTCGTCGACAGCCTTGAACTCGATCGGTGTTTCTAGCCGTACAAAGACGCCCCTCATGCGCTCGAGCCCGCTCAGCCTTGCATGGGGCACACCGACCCCGTGACCGACGCCGGTCGAGCCCACCTGTTCGCGCTCAAGTAAAGCCTCAAGCACCTCTGGCGCCTTAAGGCCGAACCGCCGCGCGGCCACATCAGAGATCAGCGCAAGCGCTTGCCGCTTGGACGGTGCGTTCACCTGAGGGATGATCGCATCCACGTCCAACAGATCGCCGATTTGCATCAAGACACTCACTCTAAAACCTGCTCGCCCACGATCAATGCGCTAGGCGGACGAGCCTTTAGAAAGACTGCTGTCGCTTAGCCCGTTTTCAACGCCGATTGAGTGCGTTGGGGGTCGATCCATCCGATCTTCCCATCGGGGCGGCGATATACCACTGACAAACCGCCATGTGCGGCATTTCTAAACACGATTGTTTGCGATTCAGTCAAGTCCAACTCCATAACCGCCATAGAAACGGTCAGTGTCTTAAGTTGGGCTTCGGATTCGGCGATGACGACCCCCTTGGGGGCCTCGTGCCCATGATGGGCCTCGTGGTCATCGTCCCAGCCATCCCCGTCATCAAGGTCGGTCTCAGGCGAGCGCAGGACGAAGAAGGCGGCCGATTCGGCCTGCTTGTGATTGGCGGCGATGGAGTGGCTCTTTAGCCTGCGTTTATAGCGCCGGATCCGGGTCTCGATCTTTTCGAGCGCAGTGCTGAAGGCGGCATGGGCATCGTGCCCTAATCCGTGACTCAGGAGGGTCTGTCCGGAGGCGAGATGCACCGTGCAATCGACGCGGAAGGAATGTCCCTCGCGCGAGACCACGACTTCAGCGTCACCGCCTCGGTCAAAATATTTGCCGATGCTGCTCATAATTTCGTCCGAAACCCGCGAACGCAAGGCCTCGCCGACGTCGACATGTTTGCCGGATACTAGGACTTTCATGCCTTCAGTCGACACCCTGCCGATGGGTCAAGTCAATTGCGCCGAAAGGTCCCAGCCCCCTTTTGAAGGCTCCACGAGATCACGTTATCGGCACCTTGAGGCAGCGCCAAAGCCAATGCCCGTTAGTGCGAGTCGCGCATAAGGCGGCGGCGATCCACAGAGGATGGAATGCGCAGGGCCTCGCGATATTTGGCCACGGTTCGCCGGGCAATATCGATCCCCGTCGCACTCAAAATCTCAACCAGACGATCATCGGACAGGACCTTACGGGTGATCTGTTCGCCATCAATCAGGTGCTTGATCTTGTGCCGGACGCTTTCGGCCGAATGGGCCTCGCCGCCATCGGAAGACTGTATCGCAGCCGTGAAGAAGAACTTCAGCTCGAACACCCCGCGCGGTGTCGACAGGTACTTGTTCGAGGTCACGCGGCTGACCGTGGATTCGTGCATGCCGATGGCATCAGCCACGGTCTTGAGGTTCAGGGGCCGCAGATGCTCGACCCCAAAGGCGAGGAAGCCATCCTGCTGGCGGACAATTTCGCTGGAGACCTTGAGGATGGTCTTGGCCCTCTGGTCGAGGCTTCGGACCAGCCAGTTGGCAGAGGACAGGCATTCGGACACGAAGCTCTTGTCGGCCTCGTTGCGCGCCTTGCCCGCGATCTGGGCGTGGTAGCGCTGATCGACCAAGAGGCGGGGCAGGGTGTCGCTATTGAGCTCGACCAACCAGATCCCGCCCGGGCCCTCGCGGACAAAGACGTCAGGAACAACGGTCGGGGATGTGTCGGAGCCAAAGGCCGCGCCGGGGCGAGGTGTCAGGGCCTTCAATTCGGCGATCATTTCGCGAAGGTCCTCATCATCGACCTGACAGACCTCGCGCAGGGCGGCCATGTCTCGCCGCGCCACCAGATCAAGCCGGTCCAGCAAGGCCGCCATGGCCGGATCGAACCGGTTTTTTTCCTTCAGTTGTAGCATCAGACATTCGCGCACATCGCGGGCAAAGACGCCGGTCGGCTCGAACCCTTGCAGGCGGGTCAGCACCGTCTCAACTCGCGGCAGGTCACAACCGAGGCGAGAGGCCAGATCGGCCAGATCGGCCCGCAGATAGCCCCCCTCGTCGACACTATCGATCAGGACGGCGGCGATGGCCCGATCCGGTCCGTCCAGTCCCGCCAGATGCATCTGCTCTTCCAGATGTTGGTTAAGGGTCTTTTCCTTGGTCAGCAGGCTTTCGAAGTCGCCATCGGCATCGAAGTTGCCACCGCTTCCGGCCTTGGACCAGTCGATCTGGCCGCCCGCCTGCATGGCCTCGCCGCCTTCGCCGCTAGAGCGTTCACCGGGTGAGGCGTCGGCATAGAGGTCGCGATGGTCGGCATCCATGGCCTCGGTCGCATCCGTATCAGAGATGCGGTCGGTGGCCATATCATGGCTGAGGGGTACCTCGGGGGCCGCCTCGACCTCTCCCTCCGTGTCGCGATCATCCTTTTGAAGCAAGGGGTTGCGTTCAATTTCGGCCTCGACAAAGGCTTCAAGTTCAAGATTGGAAAGCTGCAGCAGTTTTATCGCCTGCTGCAATTGAGGCGTGAGGACCAGGCCCTGTCCCTGGCGAATATCCAATCGTGCGGCGAGCGCCATGGCGGTTTGACAAGGGTCCTAGACGGGCAATGGCGGGGCCAAGATCGTGGATCTTGGGTCCCTTACGGATTGGTCAGAGGATGAACTTTTATGGTTAACAAATTATCGCGCCGCTAGGGTGAGAGGGCGATCTTTACCGCTGGGGACCGGTTAATCGAAGCGGTCGCCCAGATAGACGCGGCGCACTTCGGGGTCGGCGAGGATCTCGTCGGGCGAGCCTTCGAACAGCACTTCGCCGGCATGGATGATCGAGGCGCGATCAATGATGTCGAGCGTTTCGCGGACATTGTGGTCGGTAATGAGGATGCCAATGCCGCGCGTGCTGAGATAGCGGATCACTTCACGAATATCGGCAATGGCCAGAGGGTCGATCCCGGCAAAGGGCTCGTCCAGCAGCATAAAGGCCGGTTCGCTGGCCAGGGCGCGGGCAATTTCGACCCGCCGACGCTCGCCCCCCGATAGGGCGACGGCGGGCTGGTCTTTCAAATGATCAATACGAAGTTCGGCCAACAGGTCCTTGACCACGGCCTTGGCCTTGCGATCATCCTGTTCGCGCATCTCGACCACAGCCATAACGTTCTGCTCGACGGTCATACCGCGAAAGATCGAGGCTTCCTGTGGCAGATAGCCAACGCCCATCCGCGCGCGCTGATACATGGGCAGTTCGGTGATGTTCTCGCCGTCCAGATAGATCGAGCCATAATCGGCCTGAATCAGACCCGTGATCATGTAGAAACAGGTGGTCTTGCCCGCACCATTGGGACCCAGAAGGCCGGCGACCTCACCGCGTCGCAGGCGCAAGGACACGCTCTTAACCACCGGACGGCCTCGGAAGGACTTGCCGATATGATCGACCAACAGGCCATCGGCCATGTCAGAGGGCAGGGCGGTGTTCAAAGACTCGATCGGAGGAAGGGCCATCGGTGAGCTTAAGGCTTTGGCGCAGGGGCTGCAGGCTGGCTGCTCTTGTTGGGATAAAAGACCCCGCGCACGCGTCCGGGCTTGCCACGGCCCTTGGCCCCGGTCTCCATCGTCGCCTTGCCGGTCTTGACCACAATGCTCAGACGGTCACCGCGCAGAACATTGGTGCCCTGAGCCACGACCACCTGCCCGCTCATGACGATGGTGTCGTTGGCGGCGGTGTAGATGGCGGCGTCACTGCGCACGGTCTGTTGCGGCGTGACATAGAAGACCTCGCCGACCGCTTCCATCCGATCAAGCACGCCGCAGCGGCCCGCCGTCTTGGCATTGATCAGGGTAATGGTATTGGCCCGCAGACGGCTCTGGTCCTGCACGGCCTCAGCGCTGCCGCTCCAAATGGCGCGGCAATCCTCGTTAATGGCTTCAAGCCGATCAGCGGTCACATCGACGGGCGCGTCGCTGGAGGGCGCAATCTGAGCCAGGGCCGAGCCTGCGCTCAGGGTGAGACCCAAGGCCGCCCAAGCTGCCAAAGTCACTGCCGTCAATCGGTTCATCAGACCCTCGTTCCTATCGCTCGCCAACCCTACCGGGCAAAGATGGCGATTCTCTGTTTAGTCCCGTTTCATCTGTCCGTGAACATGGCCACGGAAGATGATGCGTTTACCCTTGTCGTAGATACCGTAATTGTCGGCCCGGATGGTCCCAGTTGGCCCCGTGCCTTCGACCGTCTGATCGCCCTCGACCACGCCGGACTGGGTGTTGATGACGGCCTTACCGGTTTTGAAGACATAGCCTTCGGGACTGGAGAACACCACATTGCCGTCCAGATGCAGGATCTTGTCGGCCTCGTGGAACTGTCCATGGTCGGCCTTGGCCGAGGTCGGGGCCGGATTATTAACGTTCAGGCTGATGACGGGCTTGATCAGGACGATCTGCTTGACGTCGCCATCCGACCGAGAGGCTTCAGAAGCCCCCAGCATGAAGGCCCGGCCATCGCCGTCGCGGCCATAGAATTTCGGGTTGATCATACGGATTGCGGCCCCCGAGCCGCGCACATCGATGATCGTGGCCAGCAGGGCCTTAATAATGATCCAGCCGATCAGCCCGACCACGATGGATATGGCCGACGCGGGCAGGGCCTTGCGCAGCAGATGAATGATCCGCGAACGCCGTCGCCACTGATCCATGTTGCGTCGGCGGCGCAGCACGTTCTCTGAAACAGTGTCAAAAACGGGATCGATCGCGAGGGTCATGGGTTGGGATCAGAGGTCCTAGATCAAGTGTGGGCGAAGATGTCGTTGTCTTCCCACCCTGCCAGATCAAGCGCGGCGCGGTGCGGCAAAAACTCAAAACAGGCCTTAGCCAAGCCATCACGCCCTTCGCGCACCAACATGGCGTCCAAGCGATTGCGCAGCGCGTGCAGGTTCAGCACATCTGAGGCAGCATAGGCGATCTGTTCGGGGGACAGGGTCGCGGCTCCCCAGTCGGAGCTCTGCTGAGCCTTGGACAGTTCGATGGTCAAGAGCTCGCGCGAGACGTCCTTGAGGCCATGACGGTCCGTGTAGGTGCGGGCCAGCTTGGACGCGATCTTGGTGCAATAGACCGGAGCGGTCAGAACGCCCAGATGCAGCAGGAACATGGCAATATCAAAGCGTCCAAAATGGAAGATCTTGACCACATTCGGATCGGTCAAGATGCGCTTGAGGTTGGGCGCGTCATAGCCGGGGCGGCTCATCTGCACCACGTGGGCATCGCCATTGCCGCTGGAAAGCTGCACGACGCACAGCGGGTCGCGGCCCAAGCGCAGGCCCATAGTTTCAGAATCAATCGCCACGCTAGAGCCAAGGTCGAGCCCATCGGGCAGATCGCCCACATGCAGAAAATTGGTCACAGGATGCACGCGGCTCCGACTGAGCGCCTTGGACAGGCGAGGGTGTGAGACAGGCTGAACCGGCCAGCCTTTGAAAGGAAACTAGGCCCTCCGCCTGCGCCGCGCAAGGACAGGCTGGGTTGTCCGCGGCGTCTAGCCCTCGCCCCATTGGGGGGAGAGGGGTGGGGGAGGGGGCGCCCCCCGCCCCTCCACTGCATTTCCTGCGAGAGAAGAAATCCCGCCAAGCCCCTTCCTTCTGTGCACAAGGGTCTGGGTCCCCGCCTTCGCGGGGAAATCGGAGGGTGGGGGAGGGCTGGTGTCATCCACGCCCCCTCATATCTCACCCCATATCTCCGCCGCGTTCCCCGCGAAGGCGGGGATCCAGACCCTTTCATGCGACAAGAAAGGGCGAGTTAAGCAAACAAGGCCCCCATCGGCCCATCGGACCACTTCCCTTAGGGGGGAAGTACCCGCGCAGCGGGGGTAGGGGGTCTTGTTTGTGTTCCCCACCCCAAACAAAAACCCTCCCCAAGGTTCGATCCTTGGGGAGGCTTTTTGTATCGGGCACTTGATGGTGCCCAGGAGAGGACTCGAACCTCCACGACCTTTCGATCACTGGCACCTGAAGCCAGCGCGTCTACCAATTCCGCCACCTGGGCCCTGTGTCCGGCGGACCGGATCAAGGCAGGGGCGCTAGATAGGGCTTCTCAATCGTCCGGTCAATGCAGGTTTTGGCGGCAAATGACATTGATAGGCGGTCAGGGCTGCTTGGGCCGTTGCGCAGGAGGGGCGGCTCGTCTATCCCGTGGGCAGCAAGGCCGGTTCGCCGGGTCTTAGAGGTTGAGGATATCATGCAAGGTCTGGTCACCGTTTTTGGCGGGTCGGGTTTCGTCGGCGCGCAGATTGTCCGTTCTTTGGCGCGCAAGGGTCTGCGGGTGCGGGTGGCGGTGCGTCGTCCGGGTCTGGGCTATCGGCTACGGATGCTCGGCGATGTCGGTCAGATCGAGGTCGTGCAGGCCAATATCCGTGTGCCTTCGTCGGTGGCCCGTGCGCTCGAAGGGGCTGAGGCCTGCGTGAACGCGGTCGGGGTCCTGTACGAAACCGGCCGTCAAGGTTTCCAGAGCCTGCAAGCCATGGGGCCAGAGACCATTGCCAAGGCCTGTGTCACGCAGGGCATCAGCAAGTTGGTGCAGATCTCGGCCATCGGTGCCGATGAGCATAGTGTCAGTAAATATGCCCGTACCAAGGCGGCCGGTGAGGCGGCGGTCAAGGCCCTGATCCCTTCGGCGATCATCCTTCGCCCCTCGATCGTCTTTGGTCCAGAGGATGACTTCTTCAATCGGTTTGCGTCGATGGCGACCTTGGCTCCAGTTCTGCCCCTGATCGGTGGCGGGGCGACGCGGTTCCAGCCCGTCTTTGTCGGTGATGTCGCTGCGGCCACGGTCGCGGCCCTGAGTGATCCAGATCACGCGGGCAAGATTTTCGAGCTCGGTGGCCCTGCGATCTATAGTTTCAAGGACCTGTTGGAATTGATCCTGCGCGAGACGGGCCGCAATCGCCCGCTAGTGCCCGTGCCTTGGGCCCTTGCGGGTTTGATCGGAACGGTCGGTGACATTCAGGTCAAGCTGACCCCGTTCGCCCCCGTCCTGACCAGCGATCAGGTCGAGCTGCTCAAGAGTGATAATGTCGCCAATCTGGCCCTGCCCGGTCTCGCCGCCCTTGGCATCGAGGCCACCAGCGTCGAGGCCATCGTGCCATCCTACCTCTACCGCTATCGCAAGGGCGGACAGTATGCGGATCTTGTGAAGCCGGCCTAACCCCCTTCCCCGGCTTTCGCCGGTACTTCCCCCAGAGGGGGTCTTGTTTGGTTCCCATCCTCGTCCTTCGACAGGCTCAGGATGAGGATGAATGAGCGCGCCGCGACCTATCCGTCTTCCTCATGCTGAGCCTGTCGAAGCGCGAGGAAGCCCCACTCCATCGTACAAAAAAGCCCTCCGGCCAGTCAGGCAGGAGGGCTTTTCTATAGAATGCAAAAGATCAGCCTAGCGCGGGGCTAGGATCATGATCATTTGCTTGCCTTCCATGCGAGGCTCGTACTCGACCTTAGCGACGGGCTCAAAGTCTGCACGGACCTGGTGCAGCAGCTTCATGCCCAGTTCGGGGTGGGCCAGCTCGCGGCCACGGAAGCGGAGCGTCACCTTGACCTTGTCACCCTCTTCGAAGAAGCGGTGCATGGCGCGGGCCTTGACCTCATAGTCGTGCGTGTCGATGTTCGGACGCAGCTTGATTTCTTTGATTTCGACGACCTTTTGACGCTTGCGCGCCTCAGCCTTCTTCTTCTGCTCTTGGAACTTATACTTGCCATAGTCCAAGATTTTGCAGACCGGGGGCTCGGAATTTGGAGACACCTCAACCAGGTCCAGACCTGCCTCTTCCGCCGCTTCGAGCGCGGAGTTGGTGGGCATGATCCCTTGCTTTTCGCCGTGCTGATCGATCAGCAGGACTTTGGGAACTCGGATCTCGTCATTGATACGCGGGCCGTCTTTGGACGGGGGCGCTGGCATTGGGCGGCGAATAGGCGGGTCTCCTGACCTGTTTATGGGTGCAAGGTCTACTTAACGGCAGATCCGATAAATGTCCGTGCGAAAAGATATATGACGAAGCCTTGCCTTGCGATCAAGCTCCGCTGCGGTTTAGCGGTCGATTAAGGGGTGAGTGCGACCAGAAGGTGTCACTTCTTGGCCCTTGGGACCGACGGATAGGCCAGGGCGGCGCGCAAAACCGGCTCCAACGCCAGATCCTTGAGATCCGGGCACTGAAGGATCGTGACATGGCCGCGCGGCGCGCATTGTGCGGGTTCAGAGGCGGCGGAGAAGAGCGC
>CANCJE010000078.1 GCA_947378235.1 Caulobacteraceae bacterium
CCCCCCACCCCTTGCCTTTCGCGGCCATAGCGCGTACACACCGCCGCTTGTTGAAAGACGGTCTTTCGCGGAGTTTTTCTGATCCAGGGCAATGACGCCCGGACGCCGCGCTAAGAGCCATCGTTGCTGCCGGGTCTTCCGCCGCCAGAAACGCCGTCTTTCTTATGGAAGAAGGATGCCTATGGCTTTTTACGAACATGTGGTCATTTCGCGGCAGGATATCTCGCCGCAACAGGCCGAAGCGCTAAACGACACCCTGAAAAGCTTGATCGAAGAAGGCGGCGGTACCGTTGCCAAGATCGAATATTGGGGTCTGCGCAATCTCACCTATCGGGTGAAAAAGAACCGCAAGGGTCACTATTCCCTTCTGGCCATCGACGCCCCTTCGGCGGCGGTCAAGGAAATGGAACGCCAGCTGTCGATCAACGAAGATGTGCTGCGCTTCATGACCATCCGCGTCGAAGAGCTGGACCTGGAACTGTCGCCTGTGCTGGCCCGTCGCGATCGCGGCGACCGGCCCGAGCGTGGTGATCGCCCCGACCGTGGCGACCGGCCCGAGCGCGGCGATCGCCCGCGCTTTGACGACAATCAAGCTTAAGGACAGAGGGTCATGACCGATACGACCGCTCCGGAATCCGCCGCTGGCGGGGCCCGCCGCCCCTTCTTCCGCCGCCGTAAGGTTTGCCCGTTCTCGGGCGCTGGCGCACAGAAGATCGACTATAAGGACGTCAAGCTCCTGCAACGCTACATCTCTGAGCGTGGCAAGATCGTACCGTCGCGCATCACTGCGGTGTCGGCTAAGAAGCAACGCGAACTGGCCAAGGCCATCAAGCGCGCCCGCTTCCTGGCTCTGCTCCCCTACGTCGTGAAGTAAGGAGCAAACCCCATGAAAGTTATCCTACTCGAACGGGTTGAACGCCTCGGCACCCTCGGCGACGTGGTTACGGTGAAGGACGGCTATGCCCGTAACTTCCTGCTGCCCCGCTCCAAGGCCCTGCGCGCCACCTCTGC
Source organism: Caulobacteraceae bacterium (assembly GCA_947378235.1). Taxonomy (GTDB): domain Bacteria; phylum Pseudomonadota; class Alphaproteobacteria; order Caulobacterales; family Caulobacteraceae; genus CAISGS01. Next base: position 1,012 of record CANCJE010000078.1, read on the forward strand.
TAACCTCAAGGTGTTCGACGTTCAACGCGCCGCCCTTGAAGTGCGCAACCAACAGACCCGCGAAGCGGCTGAAGCCAATGGCGCAGCGCTTGATGGCACCATCTATATGATGATCCGTCAGGCCGGCGAAACGGGCCAGCTCTACGGTTCGGTCACAGGCCGTGACGTTGCTGACGCTGTTGTGTCCGCTGGCGGCAAGATCGAACGCGCCATGGTCGTGCTCGACAAGCCGATCAAGACCCTGGGCGTGCACGAAGTGAAGGTCCGCCTTCACGCCGAAGTGCTGGTCAGCGTCAAGATCAACATTGCCCGCTCGGAAGACGAAGCCGAGCGTCAATCACGCGGTGAAAACGTGGTTGAAGCGCAATATGAAGAAGACCGTGCCTCGGCTGCTGAAGCAGCCTCTGACATGGCTGAAGGCGGCGCTGGCTCTGCTGGTGACGACCGCGACTTCTACTAAAACCCTCGGGTTTTAGACAGTCTTTAAGACGGCGCGAGGGGCAACCTTCGCGCCGTTTTTCTTTGCGCCGAGAGCAAGGCCTAGCCAAGGTTATCCACAGACCGATAATGACTGTGGACGCGCTAAAATTGGGGGCTGCCGACCTTAAGGGTTGGGTTATGGTTAAGCATGAGCATCGTTCCCGCCCTTGATCTGCGCAGCGCCCAGTCCGACGACGTCCGGCCCGCCCACGTGCCCGCCAATATCGAGGCCGAACAGGCTTTGCTCGGCGCGCTGCTCTATGACAACGCTGCCTATGAGCGCCTCAGTGACCTTTTGCAGGCACGGCACTTCTTTGAGCCCTTCCACCAGCGCCTCTTTGCCGCCATCGAGGAACATATCCGCAAGGGCATGTTGGCCGAACCCATCGTGCTGATGGAGCGGTTCAAGCGCGAACCGGCCTTTGAAGAGCTAGGCGGCCTGCGCTATCTGGCCGATCTGGTGGATCGCGCCCCTCCGGCGGCCAATGCGCCCGACTATGCCCGCGTGGTCTATGATCTGGCCCTGCGCCGCGACCTGATCCGCATTGGCGGTGACATTGCCGCCGCCGCCAATGATGGCGACCGCACCGCCCGCGACCATATTGAGGCCGCCGAGGCTCAGCTCTATACCTTGGCCGAAACCGGCACGACCTCGACCGGCTTTGTCGACTTTGCCAATGCCCTGCGCGGGGCGGTCGAGATGGCCGCCGAGGCCTATGGCCGCGATGGCGGACTGGCGGGCGTGTCCACGGGCCTGATGGATCTGGACAAGCAGTTGGGCGGCCTGCACCCCTCCGACCTTTTGATCCTCGCTGGACGTCCCTCGATGGGCAAGACCGCGCTGGCGACCAATATCGCGTTCAACGTGGCCAAGGCCTATGCCTGGGAGCCGCAACCGGATGGCAGTCGCAAGACCGTCAATGGCGGCGTCGTCGCCTTCTTCTCGCTCGAAATGTCCGCCGAACAGTTGGCCATGCGTCTGTTGGCCGATGCTTCCGGCGTCTCGTCGGACCGCCTGCGCAAGGGCGAGATTGATGCCTCCGAATTTGGCCGTATCCGTGACGCGGCCATCGAGATCCAAGAGGCCCCTTTGTTCATCGACGCCACCGGTGGCCTGTCGATCTCCAAGCTGACCGCCCGCGCCCGCCGCCTCAAGCGTCAGCACGGCCTCGACCTGGTCATTGTCGACTATCTGCAACTGGTCACTGCGGGCGAAGGCACGAGGGCAGATGGCCGTGTGCAAGAGGTCAGCCAGATCACGATGGGTCTGAAATCCTTGGCCAAAGAGCTTGGCGTCCCGGTCATCGCGCTGTCGCAGCTTTCGCGTCAGGTCGAGCAGCGCGAAGATAAACGCCCGCAACTGTCCGACCTGCGCGAATCCGGCTCGATCGAGCAAGATGCCGACGCCGTCATGTTCGTCTATCGCGAGTCCTACTATCTCAGCCGGTCTGAGCCGCGCACAGGAACGCCCGAGCATCTGAGCTGGCAAGAGGAACTGGACCAGATCAACAATCTGGCCGAGGTCATCATCGGCAAACAGCGCCACGGCCCCATCGGCACGGTCAAGCTCAGCTTCAATGCCGACCTGACCAAATTCGGCAACCTCGCCCGCGACGGCAGATACGAGGTTCGGTAAGACCGCAAACCATCCTCGTGCTTCGACGGGCTCAGCATGAGGATGAATGACCAAACGCTGACCGAACACTCTTCCTCATCCTGAGCCTGTCGAAGGACGAGGAAGACACCCCCTCCCCCGCGTTCCCCGCGCAGGCGGGGATCCAGATCCTTTCACACCGCCTGTTCGTTCGGGGTGCAAACTCGTCCTTCGACAGGCTCAGGATGAGGACTGAAGGGTTGGTGGATGCCCCATCTCCCAACCCTCTCCCCCTCAAGGGGGAACGGGCTTTGCTATAACCGCGTCATTGCGAGCGCAGCGAAGCAACCCAGGGGACTGACATTAAGCGGAATAGATGTTCCCCTGGGTTGCTTCGGCGCTTAGCGCCTCGCACTGACGCGGCTCTTTCTGATGCTGGGCCTGTCGAAGCACGCGGAAGCCCCCCCTCGCATCTGACCGCGAACCACGTTAGGGCTGAGCCATCATTTTTTAAAAGCGCCCGACCGCATGTCCTTCGACCCGTTCCACGCCCACCTGACCGTTGACCTCGACGCCTTGGCCCATAATTACGCGGCCTTGCAGCAGGAGGCGCGTGGAGCGGAGGTGGCACCGGTGGTGAAGGCCGATGCCTATGGCTTGGGCGCGGCGCAGGTCGCAGCTCGGCTGTGGGCCGAGGGGGCGCGGCGGTTCTTTGTCGCGCGGATCAGCGAGGGGGAAGCCTTACGCACCGCGCTAGGACCAGATCGGTCCGCGACGATCTATGTGCTGGACGGCGCGCCAGCAGGGTCTGCGCCAAGGTTACAAACCGCCGACCTAACGCCGGTGCTCAATAGCGCCGCCCAAGTCTCCGAATGGAGCAGCCATGCCCGCGCCGTTCAAGGCGGACTAAAGGCGGCCCTGCAGATCGATACGGGCATGAACCGGCTGGGCCTTCGTCTAGAAGAGGCCAAGGCGCTGGTTCAGTCCTTTGATGGTCTGCGCGGCCTGTCGATTGATCTGGTCATCAGCCATCTGGCCTGCGCCTCAGAGCCTGCCCATCCGGCCAATGGTGCCCAACTGACAAGGTTCCAAGAGGCGCGCAGCCTGTTCCCAGAGGCGCGCGCCAGCTTGGCCAACTCCGCTGGGGTGTTCTTAGGACAAGACTATCTGTTCGATCTGGTCCGCCCCGGTATCAGCCTCTATGGCGGCGGCCCCTTTGGCGTGCCCCACCCGGCGCTGCGTGCGGTCGCTCACCTCACCGCGCCGATCCTGCAAATTCGCGAAATACGCCCCGGCGAAAGCGTCGGCTATGGCGCGACCTTTACCGCTGACAGGCCCGTCCGCGCCGCCATCATCGCAGCGGGCTACGCGGACGGCATACTGCGCGCCTTCGGTCCAGATGGGCAGGTCTGGCTGAGCGGGGCCAAGCGCAGGGTCTTAGGGCGCCTGTCCATGGACATGATCGCCATCGAGATCGACCAAGACCTCGTCGTCGCACCGGGCGACCGCGTGGAACTGCTGGGCGACCATGTTGCGCTCGATGAGGCAGCGAGTGCCAGCGGCACCATCGCCTATGAATGTCTCGTTCGCCTCGCCCCGCGTCTTCAGCGGACATATCGGGGCGCAAAGGCGTAGACTCCGTCCGGCGATTGTACTGATTCGCTCCCCCTCGGAGACCCCATGGCCCGCGACGGCGCCACCTATGTCTGTCAAAGCTGCGGCGCGGTTCAGTCCAAATGGGCGGGCCAGTGCCCGGCCTGCAATGGCTGGAACTGTCTGGTCGAAGAGATCCAAAGCCGCCCGCCCGGTGCTCTGGCCCCCAGTCGCGCGACCAAGATGCGCGGTCTGGCCTTCGAGACTCTCGACACCCAAACCATCCCTCCGCCTCGGATCATGACCGGCGTGGACGAGTTTGACCGGGTCTGCGGCGGCGGCGTCGTGCGCGGTTCGGCCCTATTGCTGAGCGGCGATCCCGGCGTCGGCAAGTCCACCCTCCTCTTACAGGTCTGCGCCCAAGCCGCCGTCAATGGCGCGCGCTGCGCCTATATTTCGGGCGAAGAGGCCCTGGATCAGGTGCGAGGCCGCGCGGCCCGCATGGGTCTGGCCCAAGCGCCGGTGCAACTCGCCGCCGAAACCGCCCTGCGCGGCATTATTGACGGACTCAAGCGCGAGACCTTCGATCTGGTGGTCATAGACTCCATCCAGACCCTGTGGAGCGATGCGCACGAGGCTGGCCCCGGATCGGTCACCCAGGTTCGCGCCGCCGCAGGTGAATTGGTTCGCTTGGCCAAGACGCGCGGCGTTGCGGTGATCCTTGTTGGACATGTGACCAAGGACGGCCAGATCGCTGGCCCGCGCGTGGTCGAACATATGGTCGATGCGGTCCTGTCGTTTGAGGGCGAGCGGGGCTATCCGTTCCGCATCCTGCGTGCCGCCAAGAACCGTTTCGGCGCTACTGACGAGATCGGCGTGTTCGAGATGGGCGATTCTGGCCTGCGCGAGGTTAAGAACCCCTCAGCCCTCTTTTTAAATAGCGGCGGTGAGCGCGCGCCCGGCGCGGCGGTTTTCGCTGGAATAGAGGGCTCGCGGCCCGTCTTGGTTGAATTTCAAGCCCTCGTGGCCCCCTCCGCCTACGGAACACCTCGCAGGGCTGTGGTCGGATGGGATTCAGGACGCCTCGCTATGGTTTTGGCTGTGCTTGAATCCAGATGCGGGCTTGGCCTCGGGGCGCGGGACGTCTATTTGAACGTCGCAGGCGGTTTGCGCATCAGCGAACCGGCTGCAGACCTTGCGGCGGCGGCGGCCTTGGCTTCATCGGCGCTCGATGTGGCCTTGCCTCAAGATTGCGTGGTGTTCGGCGAGGTCAGCCTCTCTGGCGAAGTTCGGCAGGTCAGCCGGATGGAATCGCGCCTCAAGGAAGCGGCAAAGCTGGGCTTCTCGCGTGCGGTGGGGCCGATGGGCATTGCCGATGTTTCGCCCTTCCCCGTGTCGGGCGTAGGGCGTCTGGTCGATGCGGTTCGCCGCATTGGCGAGAATGATTGGACCTAGGACCGTGGCAAAGGAGCCCCGTTGACCCTTTTCGACCTCATTGCCCTGAGCGTCATTCTGGTGTCAGCCGGAATCGGCTTTGTGCGCGGTGCGGTCCGTGAGGTCATGACGATCCTGGCCTTCGTGCTGGCCGCGATGATCGCGGCCTATGGCCTGAAACTAACCGGTCCCTTTGTGCGCAAAATGATTGACCCCGATTGGTTCGCGACGACCTTGGCTGTGGTGCTCACCTTCATCGGGGCCTATATCGGCATCCGCATGGCTGGGTCTTTATTGACCAAGAAGCTGCACGATATCGAAACCCTGGGCTTACTGGATCGGTCAGCAGGCGTTGCCTTTGGTCTGTTCCGCGCCCTGTTTTTTCTGGGCGTCTTCAATCTGGTGTTCAACATCGCCACCCCTGCCGAGCGGGTACCCAGATGGATATCCCATTCGACGCTCTATCCCCTGTCGAGCCTAAGCGCCAAGGTCTTGCGCTCCATGGCTCCCAAGGGGTCTGCTGTCGCCGGAAAGCTCGGCCCTTCGATCGAAAAGGCTGTCCGCGAAGGGGCAGTCGACGACAAAAATGCAGCCTCAAACCAGAACGTCTCCAAGAGGTCTGGCAAGGGCTATGATGATAAATCGCGCCGCGACGTCGACGCACTGGTGGAGAAAACGCGATGATCGGTCAGGCCCGCGAGACCTTTTCAGCGCCGGAACATCGGGACGTCGATGATGACCGTCCCCGCCTCGAATGCGGCGTCTTCGGCGTCTATGATGTGCCAGACGCCAGCGCTGTAGCGGCCCTAGGTCTCCACGCGCTCCAACATCGTGGCCAAGAGGCCTGCGGTATTGCCAGCTTCGACGGCAACCGGTTCCACACCGAACGCCATATGGGCCATGTCGGCGACGCCTTTGCCGGTCCGGATCTAATTGATCGTCTGCCCGGCACCCATGCCATTGGCCATACGCGCTATTCCACCGCAGGCGGCAGCTTCATCCGTAATGTGCAGCCCATGTTCGCCGATCTTCAGGCTGGTGGCGTGGCCCTGGCCCACAATGGCAATCTGACCAATTTTCTGGTCCTGCGCGAACAGTTGGTGGCCGACGGCGCGATCTTCCAGTCCACGTCCGACTCTGAAGTCATCCTCCACCTGATCGCGCGGTCCCGTAAGGCCAAGGTCGTCGACCGTTTCATCGATGCCCTGTCTCAGATCGAGGGCGGCTATGCCCTCGTGGCTATGACAAATAAGAAGATGATCGGCGTGCGCGACCCGCTCGGCATCCGTCCCCTGGTGCTGGGTGAGTTGGATGGCAAGCCGGTACTGGCCTCTGAAACCTGCGCACTGGATATGATCGGCGCCCGCTTTACCCGCGATGTCGAACATGGCGAGATGGTGGTCATTTCGGAAGACGGCATCGAGAGCCTGCGCCCCTTCCCGGCTGAACATGCCCGTCCTTGCGTGTTTGAATATGTCTATTTCGCCCGCCCAGACAGCGTGGTGAACGGCCGCTCTGTCTATGAGGTGCGCAAGCGCATGGGTCGACGCCTCGCGCAAGAAACGTTCGCCGACGCCGATGTGATCGTGCCGGTTCCAGACTCAGGCCTGCCTGCTGCCCTCGGCTTTTCGCAAGAAAGTGGCATTCCCTTTGAGATGGGGATCATCCGCAACCACTATGTGGGCCGCACCTTCATCCAGCCGACCCAAGGGGTGCGCGAGCTCGGCGTGCGCATGAAACACAGCCCGAACCGCACGGTTCTAGCCGGAAAACGCGTGATCCTGATCGACGACTCCATCGTGCGCGGCACCACCTCGCTGAAGATCGTGCGGATGGTGCGCGAGGCTGGCGCGACCGAGGTCCATCTGCGCTCCGCCTCCCCGCCTATCCGCTGGCCAGATTTCTACGGCATTGACATGCCCGACCGCGAACATCTCCTCGCCGCCAACAAATCGCTCGAAGAGATGGCGGCCTATCTGGAGGTCGATAGCCTCGGCTTCCTGTCCGTGGATGGTCTCTATTGGGCCATGGACGCCGGCACCCGCGATCCTGCCTCGCCGCAGTTTACGGACCACTATTTCACCGGTGACTATCCGACCCGCCTGCTCGACCGCGAAGTGGCCGAAGGCCGCAAGGATCAGTCCAGCCGTCAGCTATCGTTCCTCGTCAGCGCCTAATGCCCAGCGGCAAGGCTCCAAACCCCTTGGCTTGGATCAATGGTCTGCTTCTGAAGCTGAAGCTCGACCCCTACATCATGGCCATCATGGCCTTTGTGGTGCTTGCGAGCCTGTTTCCGGTCAGTGGCGCGGCTGCGCTAGGCCTAGGCTGGGTGACCAAGATCACCATCGGGCTGCTGTTCTTCCTGCATGGCGCGCGGTTACCGCGAGAGGCGGTGATTGCGGGCCTGGGGCACTGGCGTCTGCACCTTACCATTATCGGCATCACCTTTGCCCTCTTTCCACTCTTAGGGCTGACCACGAGCCTTCTGCCGTCTTCGATCCTGCCGAGGGAGCTAGCGCAAGGGGTGCTGTTCCTGTGCTGCCTGCCATCAACGGTGCAGTCCTCGATTGCCTTCACATCGGTGGCGCGCGGCAATGTCGCCGCAGCGGTCGTGGCGGCATCAGCCTCTAATCTGCTGGGCGTGTTTTTGACCCCATTGCTGGTCGGTCTGTTGCTGCATGCTCAGGGGCTCGGCATCTCGATGGATGCGGTCAAGGCGATCATCATCCAACTGCTCATCCCCTTTGCCCTTGGCCAAGCCTCACGGCGCTGGACGGGGGCCTTCGTGCTTGAGCACAAATCGATCCTCAGCCTGTTTGACCGCAGCTCGATCCTGCTGGTGGTTTACGGCGCCTTCAGCGGAGCCGTGACCGCAGGATTATGGACCAAGGTCGGGGCTAAGGACCTGATCACCCTGCTGGTGCTGAGCGCCGTCCTCCTGACCACCGTTCTGGGCCTCTCAGCGCTGATGGCCAAAAGCCTCGGTTTTGCGAAAGCCGACGAGATCGCCATTGTCTTTGCCGGGTCGAAAAAGAGCCTCGCCAGCGGCGTTCCCATTGCAGGCATCCTCTTTTCCACCGCCACGGCAGGGGTCATGGTCCTACCCCTGATGATCTTTCACCAACTGCAGCTGATGGCCTGCGCCCTTATAGCGCAGCGCTATGGACGCCGAGAGGAACCCTGAAACGGGCTTTTCGACCGCATTGTCCATGGACCTTGACGCACGAAACGATAAAAGCAGCCTATGACCACTTCATCCCCCTCCAAGCCGCTGGCCGGGCGCATCGCCCTTGTGACTGGCGCAACCCGTGGCATCGGCGCAGCCATTGCCCTTGGATATGCTCAGGCGGGCGCCCATGTGATCGCTGTTGGACGCACCCAAGGCGGCCTCGAAGCCCTTGATGATAAGATCTTTGCCGCGACGGGTGCCCATGCCAGCCTTGTGCCCCTCGACCTGATGGATGGAGACGCGATCGACCGGCTCGGTCTGGCTCTCTATGAGCGCTACAAGAAGCTGGACATTCTGGTCGGAGCCGCAGGTTATTTGGGCGGCCTGACCCCCGTGGCCCATATTGATCCCAAGCCCTTTGATCAAGTGATCGGCATCAACCTGACCGCCAACTATCGCCTGATCCGGTCGATGGATCCTCTGCTCCGCCTGTCCGATGCGGGACGTTTGATCTTCCTGACCAGCAGCGTGGCCAAGGCCCCTCGCGCCTTCTGGGGGCCCTATGCGGCGGCCAAGGCTGGGCTAGAGGCCCTTATCGCCTCCTATTCAGATGAGATGGCCAATACGCCTGTTAAGGCCTGCGTGGTCAATCCAGGCGGCATGAGAACCCAGATGCGCAAGGTCGCATTCCCGGGTGAAGACCCCATGACCTTGCCTGCGCCCGAAGAGATCGTGCCCTTGATGGTCGACCTGGCCCGAACCGACCAAGACCCGCCCGCAGGCGTGATCTCCTTTCGGGACTGGAAAGGGATCTAGGCCCCCCGCCCATCCCCACGTACCGCATGAGCTTTGAAGCGGAAATCTTTGATTAAATTCAAAATTTCACCGTCAAATTCAGGCGGGGTTTCGATACGGCCAACGATCCAGCCATAAAGGTCTTGGTCTGCCTCATCGATCAGGGCTTCGAATGCATCCATCTGATCGGACGTAAATCCGTCCAGATATTGGTCGGCAAAGGGGCCGAGGATCAGGTCGGCTTCCCGAAATCCCCGATGCCAAGCGCGAAACTTCACACGCCGCAACCGAACCTCGTCCACTGAATTACCCATAGCCCTATCCCCATCATAACCGTCTTAAACGACGATATAGATCGTCGCGCCCTTAGCGGCCAGTCGCGCTATACTGCATTTATGCGACCGGAGATTCTCTTTCCCCTGTTCGCCCCCGCGAGTTCGCTCAAGGGCGTGGGACCCAAGATCGCGCCTTTGGTGGAGAAGGCGGCGGGACCGCGTGTGCGCGACCTGCTGTTCCTCTGTCCGCAGGGGCTGATAGACCGTCGCCCCACCACCGCCAACATGGCCGTCGATGGTCAGGTCCAGACCTTTGTCGTGCGGATCGATGCCCACCTTGCCCCCAGTCGCCGGGGCGGCCCATGGCGGGTTAGGACCTTGGATGAGACCGGCTTCCTGTTCCTGACCTGGTTCAAGGGCGGCGGCCCCCACCTTGAGGAACAACACCCTGTCGGGTCATCGCGCGCGGTCAGCGGCAAGGTCGAGCGGTTCGGTTCAGAGCTGCAGATCGCCCATCCCGACTTCATGCTCGATGCTGGACGGGTCGATGACATCCCACGGATCGAGGCGGTCTATGGCACAACTGCGGGCCTTCCCTCTCGCACCTTGCGCCGCCTAGCCGGTGAGGCCTTAAACCGCGCGCCAGACCTGCCCGAATGGCAGGACCCGGCCTGGCTGGCCAAACAGAAATGGATAGGCTGGCGAGACGCGCTTGTTCGTCTCCATGACCCCAAGACCCCCGCCGATCTGGAACTCGACGCGCCCCACCGGATGAGGCTGGCCTATGACGAGCTCTTGGCCCACCAGATGGCGATGGCCCAGCGCAAGGCGGCGCGGCGGCGAGATCCGGCACCCGCCATTGGGGCCGGTGCCCTATCCGACGCGATGGAGGCGGCCCTTCCCTTCGCCCTGACCGGTGCCCAGCGCCGCAGCCTGTCCGAAATTCGCGGTGATCTGATGGGCGGTGAGCGGATGAGCCGCCTGCTACAGGGCGATGTCGGATCGGGCAAGACCGTGGTCGCCATGCTGGCCATGGCTGATGTCGCGGCGGCTGGTCGGCAATCGGCCCTGATGGCCCCGACCGAAATCCTCGCCCGCCAGCACTATGAGACCCTCAAGGCGCCCTTGGCCGCGCAGGGGCTGAACCTCATGCTTCTTACGGGCCGTGATAAGGGTCCGGGGCGCGCAGAAAAGCTGCGAGCCTTGGTGGCCGGTGAGGTGGATATCGCCGTCGGCACCCACGCCCTGTTCCAAGACGACGTCCATTTCGCTCACCTCGCCCTCGCGGTGATCGACGAGCAGCACCGCTTTGGCGTGGCTGAACGGCGGCGACTGCAAGACAAGGGACCGGCAACACACCTCTTGGCCATGAGCGCCACGCCGATCCCGCGCACCTTGGAACTGACGCTCTATGGCGATCTGGATGTCTCGCGCATCGATGAGAAGCCGCCGGGCCGCACCCCTGTCGCCACCCGCGCCGTGCCGACGCCGCGGATGGGCGAGATTGTTCAGCGCCTCAAGACCGCTGTGTCGGCGGGGGCGCAGGCCTTCTGGATCTGCCCCCTGGTCGCCGAGTCCGAACTGATCGATCTGGCGGCGGCGGAGGCCCGCGCTGAAGACCTGCGCAAACTGATCGGTCCCAGTGTCGGCCTAGTCCATGGTCAGATGCCAGCGGCTGACAAGGACGCCGTCATGACTGCCTTTACCGAGGGGCGGGTGTCGGTGCTCGTGGCCACCACCGTCGTTGAGGTCGGGGTCAATGTTCCCAATGCCTCGATCATGGTCATTGAACAGGCCGAACGGTTCGGGCTGGCGCAACTGCACCAGCTGCGCGGGCG
>CANCJE010000079.1 GCA_947378235.1 Caulobacteraceae bacterium
TTGGATCAGGCCGTTGGCCTATCCCCCGTTTGGGGCTCGTCGGACGTCTATCGCCGCGAACCGGCCCTTAGGATTGTGGCTTAGGCTCCTGCACCATCATCAAGCCTAAGGCCCTAGCTTGAGCGTCGTCGGATTTGGATAGGGCCGCCCGCACCCCCTCTATGGCCTCAAGGGGCTTGTTCTGCGACAGTTTGCTGATCCCAGTTAGGCTCGTGACATCCATCTCATAGGCCATGATCCCTTGGCGCACCATGGCGTCAAACCGGGCACCATCCATCTTCGCGCGGGTCCAAGCCGGTTTGGGCGTGAGCCTTGCCTCAAAAGTCGCCGACAGATCATCCAACATGATGGCGGCCTCTTCTGGCGGTATGGCCCGCACGGGGCCGGATATTTCTGCTGAGACATAGTTCCAAGTGGGGACCTGATCACGAAGGCCATACCAGTCCGGACTAATATAGGCGTCCGGTCCGGTGACCACACACAGGGCGCGTGGATCATGCGCAAGGGCTGCGTTCAATCCATTGGCGCTGGAAAGATGAAACCGTAAGACGGACTGTTCCAGCAGAACCGGCGCATGGGCACAGATGGGGCCATCGGGACCTTGGGCTATGATCAGGCCAAAGCCGCGCTCGGCAATAAGGCTTCTTAACCGACCCTCGTCCGTTTCCAAAAAGGCTGCAGCAGGGTGCATGGGCAAGACTTCCAGTAGATTGACGCCTAAGCTCTGAATGATCATGTGCCATTCATCAAGACGCGTTATAAAGACCCCATGACAAACCCATCCAAAATTGCAGGCCTGTTGCTCGCGTCCGTTCTGGTCACGAGCGCAATCACGGCTCCGGTGGCCTTGGCCCAAACCGCAGCCCCCATGATCGCTGCGGGTCAAAAGGTCGTGGATCCTGAGGGGCGCCTGCTCGGCAGTGTTGAGCGGATCATTACCGACGCGGCGGGTAAGCCCAGCCAAGTCATGATCCGCACGGTCGCCGTGCGCGGTGGCTCACCCAGCGCGCTGAAGGTCTTGCCACTTGCCGCCCTTATGGCGTCGGACAAGCCCACCACGCCGCCGACCCTTGTTGCGCCCTTGGCCCGAGAAGAGATCGACCTGCTGCCAAACGCTCAATAGAGATCAATCGACGCTTGCAAGGACCCGGCGAAGGGTCTCCACGATCTGATCAATATGGCCCTTTTCGATGATCAGCGGGGGTGACAGGGCGATGATGTCTCCCGTGACCCGGATCATTACGCCTTGATCAAAGGCCGCAGCAAAGACCTCTGAGGCGCGTTCGGTTGGCTTGCCGGGCCTTGGCTCCAACTCAATGCCGCCGATGAGGCCCAGATTACGCACGTCAATCACATGCCGCGCATCGGCGAGGCTGTGCATGGCCTCTTGCCAATAGGGCTCCAAGTCTGCAGCCCGCTGAAACAGGCCTTCTTCGGCATAGGTGTCTAATGTGGCGATCCCTGCGGCACAGCCCAAGGGATGGCCCGAATAGGTAAAGCCATGAAACAGCTCAATGGGGGCATCAGCTGCCTCCATCAAGGTGTCGTAAATTGTGTCACTGACCGCAACAGCGCCCATGGGAACGGCGGCATTGGTTAGGCCCTTGGCCATGCAGATGATGTCGGGACGCACACCGAAACGTTCCGCAGCAAAGGTCGACCCAAGGCGGCCAAAGCCTGTGATGACCTCGTCAAAAATCAAGAGGATGCCGTGCTTGTCGCAAATGCTACGCAGCCGTTGAAGATAGCCTTGCGGGGGAACCAGAACCCCGGTCGAACCGGCGACCGGTTCGACGATCACAGCAGCAATGGTTGAGGCATCATGCAGGGCAACCAGACGCTCCAACGCGTCGGCGAAATCGGCACCCTGTTCAGGCTGTCCTTTTGAAAAGCCATTGCGGGCCAGATCATGGGTATGAGGCAGGTGATCAACGCCCGTGAGAAGCGTTCCAAAGGCCATTCGGTTGCGCACGATCCCGCCGACGGAAATGCCGCCAAAGCCGACGCCGTGATAGCCGCGTTCGCGCCCGATCAGGCGGGTTCGTGTGCCTTGGCCGCGGGCGCGCTGGTAGGCTAAGGCAATCTTTAGGGCTGTATCGGCCGATTCTGATCCCGATCCGGTGAAGAAGATCTTCTTCAGATCGAACGGCATCAGGGCCGACACCCTAGCGGCAAATTGAAAGGCGATGGGGTGACCAAGGTTAAAGGAGGGGGCGTAGTCCAGTTCGCCCGCCTGCCGACGAATGGCCTCGACGATGCGCGGCCGACTATGGCCTGCATTGACGCACCAGAGCCCTGCGGTTCCATCGAGGATCTGGCGACCCTCTGTGGTGACATAGTGCATGTCTTTGGCGCCGCTCAACATGCGAGGGTTCGCCTTGAACCGACGATTTGACGTGAAGGGCATCCAATAGGCGTCCAAATCGTTGGAACCTGCATAGGTCATCATCTGATCCCTTATCGCCAAAGCCGATGTGAAAGGATTATCTATCATTTCGATATTGTGGATTGAAAGAGACAGTGCGCGCCAGCGCTGTAAAGCCCCGCCCGCTCAATAGGGTTTAAGGAACTGAAGATGTTTGATCCTGTTACGGATGCCTTTATCGGCGGCCATTGGATGTCGGGGCCGACGCGCTTTGCCGTGACCAACCCGGCCAATGGGGTTGTTATTGCTGAGGTCGCCAATCTTGGCCCGGTTCAGACCGTGGAGGCCATTGATGCGGCCGAAAAAGCCTTGCCGGCCTGGTCGGCCTTAACGGCAAAGGCAAGGTCCGCCATCTTGATGCGCTGGAACGCATTGATCCTCGAAAATACCGAAGCCTTGGCGGAACTGATGACCGCCGAACAGGGCAAGCCTCTCCATGAGGCGCGAGGGGAAGTGGCCTATGGGGCAGCCTTTATCGAGTGGTTTGCCGAAGAGGCTAAGCGGTCCTATGGCCACACCATCCCGACGACCGCCTCGTCTAAACGGATGATGTCGATCAAACAGCCCGTCGGCATATGCGCGGCCATCACACCCTGGAATTTCCCCATTGCCATGATTACCCGCAAGGTGGGTCCGGCCTTGGCTGCCGGTTGTACGGTTGTGGTCAAGCCCTCTGAAGAAACACCCCTCTGTGCGCTGGCCTTGGCCCGGTTGGCTGAGATTGCGGGCGTTCCAGCAGGTGTCCTGAATATTGTCACCGGTACCGACGCCGCCGCTATTGGCCAGGTGCTTTGCGATGATCCGCGCGTGCGCAAGCTCTCGTTCACGGGCTCGACCGAGGTCGGTAAGATTCTCTATCGTCAATGTGCAGGCACGGTGAAAAAGCTGTCGCTGGAGCTGGGCGGCAACGCACCCTTCATTGTCTTTGATGATGCAGACCTTGACGCGGCGGTGGCGGGGGCCTTGGCTTCCAAATATCGCAATGCGGGCCAGACCTGCGTCTGCGCCAACAGGATGCTGGTGCAATCTGGCATCTATGACGCCTTTGCCGAGCGGTTAGCCCAAGAGGTTGGTGCCTTTGCCGTTGGTTCAGGTTCGGACCCCGATACGGTGATTGGTCCGCTGATCAATGACGAGGCCGTCAATAAGGTCGAGGGGCTCGTCAATGGGGCCTTGGAGATGGGGGCAAAGGCGCTGACTGGCGGTGCACGTCATGATGCTGGAGCCCAGTTCTTTACGCCCACAGTCTTGATCGATGTGACGCCGCAGATGGAGATCTTTAGCCAAGAGATCTTTGGCCCGGTTGCGCCGCTCTTTAGGTTTGAAACCGAGGCGGAGGCCATCGCCTTGGCCAACGGAACGCCCTACGGACTGGCCTCCTATTTCTATAGCCAGAACGTCAACCGCTGTTGGCGGGTCGGCGAGGCGCTCGAATTTGGCATGGTCGGTATCAATGAGGGCCTATTTTCCACAGAAGTCGCCCCCTTCGGGGGATGGAAGGAAAGTGGATTGGGCCGAGAGGGCGCGTCCGAGGGTCTGAGCGAATATCTCGAAACCAAATATCTGTGCTTTGGCGGGGTGCAATGATTGGGCCTGTTCTCGAGCGTATTTTGGATCAGGAACGGGCACGGTTTTCGGCCAGCCATCCGGCCAGCGCCGCCCTAGCCCAAAAGACCAAGGACCATTGGCTCGGCGGTGTGCCCATGCACTGGATGGGCGACTGGGCCACGCCCTTTGCGATCTTTGCAAAGTCAGGGCAGGGCGCGCGCCTGACCGATGTCGATAGTCTCGTCTATGACGATTTTTGCCTGGCCGACACGCCCTCCATGTTTGGTCATGGCCTCGATGTCGTAGCCAAGGCCTTAGCGGATCAGGCCTCTAGGGGTACGGGCTTTATGTTGCCCACAGAAGATGCCGCCGAGGTCGGCCAACTGCTCAGCACGCGCTTTGGGCTGGCCTATTGGCAGACGGCCAATACCGCGACCGATGCCAATCGCGCGGCGATCCGGTGGGCCAGAGCGGTGACAGGACGCTCACAGATCTTGGTCTTTGACGGCTGCTATCATGGGGCGGTTGACGACACCTTCGTCAGCCTAGCCAGCGGTAAGGCGGCTTTAAAGGCGGGACTTGTTGGTCAAGTTCACGATGTGGCCGCCTTTGCAAAGGTCATCGACTTTAATGATTTGGCGGCCCTCGAGGCGGCTTTGGCACCGGGTGATGTCGCCTGTGTGCTGGCTGAACCGGTTATGACCAACTGCGGTATGATCACCCCAGATGAGGGCTATCTCGAAGGATTGCGGGACCTAACGCGCAAATATGGCACGCTACTGTTGATTGATGAGACCCATACGATCTCGACCGGGCCTGGCGGCGCGACCCTCGCCTATGGGCTGGAACCCGATATTTTCACCCTCGGAAAGGCCATAGCCGGTGGGGTTCCAGCGGCAGTTTGGGGTGTGACGTCCGACCTCGCCGAGCGGATGGCCAAGGCGGCTCAATCCATTGGACCGGGCTATTCTGGGATGGGTACGACCCTGTCGGGCAATGCCCTGTCTCTTGCGGCCATGAAGGTGATGTTGACGAAGGTCATGACCCCAAAGGCCTATGGGCTCATGCTGGCGGGTGCCGAGCGACTGGTGGCGGGCCTTGGGCGGGTGATTGCGGCGCGAGGATTGGCGTGGAGTGCGGTTCAGGTGGGCGCGCGGGTCGAGCTGGTCTTTGCCAATCCGCCGCCGCGCAATGCCAGACAGATGCGCTTGGCGCTTGATTATGGCCTTCTCGAAGCCCTGCATCTATTTTTGATCAATCGCGGCGTGCTTATTGCGCCGTTTCACAACATGATGTTGGTGTCACCCTATACTGAAGATGCGGCCATTGATCGGCTCGTTGCCGCTGTTGATGACTTTGCCGCTGCTCTGGAAAGTTCTGTCCCATGACCTCTGCTGTTCCCAAGCCCCATCCTGGTGTCGCGCTTCCAGAAGAGTGCCGCCAGTTTCTAGAGGCCCATCCTGAAATTCAATATTTCGACATCTTCTTCACCAGCATGACCGGCGTTCCGCGTGGCAAGCGCCTGCGGCGTCATGAGTTGATGCCGATCTATGACTATGGCCGGTTCTTGCCAGGCTCAGTGCTTGTGGTGGATACCAATGGCGCGGACTGTGAAGAGACGGGGCTTGTTTGGGAAGATGGGGACGCTGACCGGCTTGCCCGTCCTGTTCCTGGAACCTTGACGCCGGCGCCTTGGCTCGGTCCGGATGTTGGGCAGGTGATGCTATCCCTCTATGAGTTGGACGGGACGCCCAATGATCTGGACCCGCGCCATGTGTTGCAGCGGGTCATCGACCGGTTTGTAGCCGATGGTCTGACGCCGGTTACGGCCTGCGAACTGGAATATTATCTGGTCGATTTGGAGCGGACAGCGGACGGCGATCTGCAGCCGCCTAAATCGGCGCTCACGGGTCATCGACCCACCGGCATTCAGGTCTATGGTCTGCCGGAACTGGAAGCCATCTCTCCGTTCTTGCGCGAGCTTTGGACGACCTGTGACGTTCTGGGTGTGCCGCTTGAGGGGGCCATTTCCGAATTTGCGCCAAGCCAAGTGGAACTGACCCTTAAGCATAAGCCCGACGCCTTGCGCGCCGCTGATGATGCCTTGATCTACAAGCGCGCTGCCAAGGGTATTGCGCTGCGCCACGGCTGTGAGGCGACCTTTATGGCCAAGCCTTGGTCAGACCGCTCCGGCAGCGGCTTTCATATGCATGTGAGCTTTAACAATGGTGCCGGAGAGAACCTTTGCGCCAGTGATGATCTGGAGGGCTCGCCGATGCTCAAGCACGCCATTGGTGGCATGAAACAGTTGCTCGGCGACTGCATGGCCATCCTCGCGCCGAACGCCAATTCCTATCGCCGGTTTAAGGCCAATTCCTATGCGCCTGTAGCACCGACCTGGGGCGTCAATAACCGTACCGTGTCCTTGCGCGTGCCCGCTGGCCTGCCCCATACCCGCCATGTTGAGCATCGGGTCGCGGGGGCGGACGCCAACCCCTATCTGGTGTTGGCGGTGATCTTGGCCTGTGCACACTATGGCATCACCCATGGGATCGATCCGGGCCCTGCTGTGGTCGGTGATGGCTATGCGGCTGCCAAGGATGCTAATGTGCGCCTGCCATCGAACTGGTTTTCGGCCGTCGATCTTTTTGATCAGTCGACAATCTTGCGAGACTATCTGGGTGACCGGTTTGTGGACATGTTTGTCTCGGTCAAGCGTACTGAGCAGGCGCGGTTCAACGAAGTGGTCACATCGTTGGATTTTGATTGGTATTTGCGCAACGCGTGAAACTGTAGGCCCGTATGAGACCAATTGAAGCTTGCGCGGTGACAGCAATTGGCACCACCCTGCTCCATTGATAGTTTTTGCCAAATTATAAGATGAGGGGACCAGATCATGAGTGACAAGACCGGTGCTTCAAGACGTTCTCTCCTGACAGCCCTCGGGGCGTCCGGCGCGGCGGCCGTAGGCCTGAGTTTCGCGGGGGGCCTGACAGGCTGCAGCCCTAAGGAAGCTGCCAAGAGTGCATCCGGCACCGAGGAGCCCAAGCTCAACTTCTATAATTGGGACACCTATATTGGCCCAACGACGCTGGCAGATTTCAAAAAGGCCAGTGGTGTCGATGTGAGCATGAGCCTTTTCGCGACCAATGACGAACTGTTCGCGAAGCTAAAGGCGGGCAATCCGGGATTTGACGTCATTGTTCCGTCTAATGAATTTGTCACCCGTATGAGCCAAGCGGGCATGTTGATGCCGCTGGACCATGCCAAGATCCCCAACATCAAAAATGTCGATCCGACCTTTTTGAACCCAGAGTTCGATCCGGGCCGTAAGTTCTCAATGCCCTACACTTGGCTTGTCCTGGGCATCGGCTATCGCAAATCCAAGGTCAAGACTGTGCCTGACAGTTGGAAATATCTGTTCGATTCCGACGACTATAAGGGCCGCATCGCGCTGCTGTCAGAATCTGCCGACCTGGTCCGTCTCGCTGCGAAATATAAGGGCCATTCGGTCAACAATATCCCGCCAGAAATGATCTCCGCGATCGAGACCATGTTGATCAAGCAAAAGCCCTTCATCAAGGCTTTCCACGACGACAACGGCCAAGACATGCTGCTCGCCAAAGATGTCGATCTGGTGCTCGAATATAATGGCGATATTGCCCAGATTATGAAGGAAGACGACGATATTGGGTTTGTCGTGCCGAAGGAAGGCAGCCTGATCAACTCCGATACGCTCTGCATTCCGGTCGGCGCGCCACGCCCCAACAATGCCCACGCCTTTATCAACTATCTGTTGGATGCGCAGGCCGGGGCTGCGATCACTAAGGAAATTCTCTACCCGACCCCCAATGCAGCCGCCAAAGCCCTGATGCCGGACAGCTATCGCAGCAACCCTGTGATCTTCCCACCGGCGGATATTATGGCGAAATGCGAGTATGGCGCGTTTGAGGGCGCGGAAAAGTCCAAGCTGTTTGAAGAGGCGATCACTCGCGTGCGGGCGGCCTAAAATAGCGTAAACCCTGCCGGGCAGATCTAGGGAGAGGGGAGACCATCATGATGAACAAGATCGATCTTTCCAAACGCTCCTTAATGGCAGCCTTGGGAGCGTCTGGCGCGGCGGCCGTGGGTTTGAGTTTTTCTTCGGGACTGGCCGGATGCAGCCCCACGCCGGTCCCGAAGGATGCGGCGGTTGGTGAAGGCAACAAACTGAACTTTTATAATTGGGACACCTATATCGGCTCAAACACCCTGTCGGATTTCAAAAAGGACAGCGGTATTGAGGTGACCATAAACCTCTTTGCTACGGCCGATGAACTGTTTGCCAAGTTCAAGGCGGGCAATCCGGGTTTTGACGTCATTGTCCCACCCAATGAGTTTGTTACCCGTATGGGTCAGGCGGGGATGTTGATGGCCTTGGATCACGCCAAGATTCCAAACATCAAAAATATCGACCCCTCTTTCCTGAACCCTGAATTCGATCCAGGCCGCCAATTTTCCATGCCCTATACCTGGTCCGTGCTGGGCATTGGCTATCGCAAGTCCAAGGTCAAGGCGGTGCCAGACAGTTGGAAGTACCTGTTTGAGTCCGACGATTATAAGGGGCGGATTGCGCTTCTGTCTGAGTCAGGGGACCTGATGCGCTTGGCCGCGAAATATAGGGGCCATTCGGTCAACAACATCCCTGTCGAGATGATCCCAGCGCTCGAGGCCATGTTGATCAAGCAAAAGCCGTTCATCAAGGCCTTTCATGACGACAATGGTCAGGATCTGCTGCTGGCTAGGGACGTCGATCTTGTGCTCGAATATAATGGCGATATTGCCCAGATCATGTCCGAAGATCCCGACATCGATTTCGTCGTGCCCAAGGAGGGCAGTCTGGCCAATTCGGATACGCTGTGTATTCCAGCCGGTGCGGCCCATCCCAACAATGCCCACGCCTTTATCAACTATCTGCTCGATGCGCAGGTCGGCGCGGACATCACCAAGCAGATTCTCTATCCAACCCCCAATGCTGCCGCTAAGGCCCTGATGCCCGAGAGCTATCGATCCAATCCGGTGATCTTTCCGAGCAAAGACATTATGGCCAAGTGCGAGTTTAGCCTGTTTGAGGGGCCTGAGAAGGCGCGGCTCTTTGAAGAGGCCATGACCCGTATTCGAGCGTCCTAAGTTTTGATCTTGAAGCGGTAAGGAAAGGGGAGGGGATGGAACAGAGCTGGAAGCGCGCAAAGGCGATCTTTGCCACCGTCCTTGGCCCGCCCTTGGCGTGGCTCTTGCTGTTTTTCTTGATCCCGTTGGCCATCGTCTGGGTCTATAGTTTTGGTACCAATGTCGGCCTGACTGAGATTGCCTTTACGGGGACCTTCTCCAACTATGCGCGGGCCATTGAACCGCTCTATGTCGGCATTTTCCTAAAGTCTGTCGGGGTGGCTGGGCTCACAACCCTGCTCTGTTTGATTGTTGGCTTTCCAGTCGCCTTGGCCATCACCTTTGCGCCCGATAGGCTTAAGGCGTGGCTGATCCTCTTGGTCATGTTGCCGTTCTGGACCAACCTCTTGATCCGGACCTACGCCCTGATCGCGGTCTTGCGGACCGAGGGTTATGTGAACCTAAGCCTTGGGTGGCTCTGGACCCATGCCAGCGGCTTGATGACTATGGTCGGCCTCAGCCCGCTTACCCGTTTTGAGCCGCTGGAGTTGCTGCACAACAATTTCGCGGTCGTCTTTGGCCTGGTCTATGTCCATCTGCCCTTTATGGTGTTGCCGCTCTATTCGGCCCTGGACCGGCTTGATCGCTCCTTGCTTGAAGCGAGCCTCGATCTTGGCGCGGGCCATGTTCGCACCATGCTGATGGTGGTTGTGCCGCTGGCCTTGCCCGGGATTGCCTCGGGTATTTTGATCACCTTCATACCCGCCCTTGGGGCCTATCTGACGCCAGACCTCTTGGGCGGACCTGATAGCCAGATGATTGCCAACATCATCGAGCGCCAGTTCAAGCGCGCCAATGACTGGCCCTTTGGCGCGGCCCTGTCGTTCCTGCTGATGTATATGACCTTCATCGCCATTGCCCTGCAGGCCATGTTGGCCAAGCGCAAGACGGAGGCGGGGTCGTGAGTAAAGGCTCGCTCAGGTCAGCCTCTGGTCCGCTGGAATATCTGCGCCGCTGGCCGCTTCAGGCCTGGCTGGTGATGGTGGGTCTATTTCTCTATGCCCCCTTGCTGACCCTGATGGCGTTCAGCTTCAACGATTCCAAGCGCAATATCGTCTGGAAGGGCTTTACCCTCAAATATTATGACAAGGTCCTGCATAATGACAGCCTGATTGCCGCCTTTGGAAATTCCCTGACTATCGCCGCCATCTCGACCCTGATCAGCGTGATCTTGGGGGCTATGGCGGCGCTCTTACTCTGGCGGTTCAGATTTAAAGGCAAAGCCGTGCTCGATGGTGCTATGGCCCTGCCGATCGTGGTGCCTGAAATCTGTATGGGCGTGGCGATGTTGGTGTTCTTTGCCAAGATCATGCCATGGCCCAGTGGCCTGCCTTGGCCCCTCAATCTGGGCGCCATCATCATATCCCACGTCTCGTTCTCCTTCCCCTTCGTCGCCGTGGTGGTCCGTGCACGCCTCGCCTCGTTCAATCGTGAATTGGAAGAGGCCGCAAAGGATTTGGGTGCGGGGGAATTTATGACAATCCGCGATGTCTTGATCCCCCATATGCAGCCCTCATTGATCGCAGGCGCACTGCTGGCCTTTACGCTGAGCCTCGATGATTTTGTCATTACCTTCTTTACCTCGGGACCGGACACAGTGACCTTCCCGGTGAAGGTCTATTCGATGGTTCGGTTCTCCGTGACACCGGAGGTCAATGCCGCCTCGACCATTCTGATCGTCTTCACCGTCCTTTTGACGGCGCTGGCCATTCGCCTGCAGGGGGCTGCGGCCGTCGCCGGTGGCCATGTGCCTGACGCTTCGTCCAAGTGAGCCGCCCCGACATGCCAGCACCCCTCACCAAAACAGCCCCACGCAAACCCATCATCAGTTTCGAGAACATCACCAAGCGCTATGGCAAGGTGGTGGCCGTGGACAATGTCAGCCTGACCATTGAGGAGGGCGAGTTCTTCTCGCTCTTGGGCCCATCGGGCTGTGGCAAGACGACCCTGCTGCGCATGCTCGCCGGGTTCGAAGTGCCGACCGAAGGACGCATCCTGATCGATGGCCAAGATGTCAGCCAGATCCCGCCCAACAAGCGCCCCGTCAATATGGTGTTCCAGTCCTACGCTGTGTTCCCCCATATGAGCGTTGCCGACAATGTCGCCTATGGTCTCAAGGTCGATGGCGTGCCTGCAGCCGAACGTGACCGGCGGGTTGAGGAGGCCTTGGCGCTGGTCAAGCTTGAAGGCTATGGCGCGCGCAAGCCCGATCAACTGTCCGGCGGGCAGCGCCAGCGGGTGGCTTTGGCCAGGGCGCTGGTCAAGCGGCCACGGGTACTGTTGCTCGATGAGCCCCTGTCGGCGTTGGATGCCAAGTTGCGCGATCAGATGCGCTCTGAACTGACCCAGTTACAAGAAAAGGTCGGCATCACCTTCATTATGGTGACCCACGATCAGGACGAGGCCTTGGCGATGGCCACCCGGTGCGCCGTGATGAACCGTGGCCTCTTGCAGCAGGTGGCAACACCCAGCGATCTTTATGAGTTCCCCAACTCCCGCTTTGTCGCCGACTTTATCGGACAGGTGAACCTGTTTGAGGGCCAGTTGACGGTCGATGAGCCAGACCATGCGGTGATCAGCTCCGACGAGGCGGGCGTTCCGATCTATTTAGACCATGGCGTCACGGGCGCGGCCAACACGACCCTTTGGGCGGCCATTCGGCCCGAAAAGATTGAGATCCATAAGCGCGCCGAAGGGGCCTCCCCGATTAAGATGGAGGATGCGCCAGAGGGTCATAATGTGGTGGCCGGAACCATCTCCCATCTGTCCTATCTTGGCTCTGAAACCGTGTTCGATGTGACGTTGGACAATGGTCGCTTGGTCAAGGTGGTGAGGTCGAACCTGACCCGCTGGGATCAAGAGGACTTTACGTGGGATGAGCCGGTTTGGCTCTCGTGGCACGCCTGTTCGCCTGCCGTGCT
>CANCJE010000080.1 GCA_947378235.1 Caulobacteraceae bacterium
AATATCGACGATCTCGGCAAAATAGCCCGCATGGCTGAAATAGAAGCCAAAGCCTCGGCCCTTGCCGTCGCCACCCTTGCTCCGTCCACTCCAACCGGCCATGGCGCAGACCTTGTCGATCACAGCGCGGGCGCGACCTGTGTCGAACACGGGACCACGCTCATAGAGGGGAACTGCCCGCGCCGCGCCCATAGTGCGCCGCATCAGTTCTGGTAGGTCTATGCCGCCCGCCTCAGCAACCTCATCCAAGAAGCCTTGGAAGACGAAGGCCATGGCGTTTGACGTCGGCGCGCGCAGATAGCCAGTCGGCATGTTACTGGGCACCATGGACTGGCTGAACAGAACATTGGCCACGAACTTGGCCGGGAACTCTGCGGGGTTCATGTCGCCAGCCCGCACAGGCTTGCCCTGATCGCTGGGCGTGACGAAATGATCCTTGAAGGCGACAATTGCGCCATTAGCATCCAGTCCGGCCTCGAACTGGTGCCAACCGGCCGGGCGATAGAAGTCGTGCTGCATATCGTCAGCGCGGTTATAGATCAGCTTTACCGGACGGCCGGGCAGAGCCTTAGCGATCTGGGCGACCTGAACCATATAGTCGTTCATCAATCGCCGACCAAAGCCGCCTCCGGCCTTGGTGATGTGGATGGTGATGGCGTCTGGTGCGAGCCCAAGGGTCTGACCGACCATCTTGCCGCCTGAAGCCGGAGTTTGGCTCGGAGCCCAGATCTCAATCTTGCCGTCCTTATAGAGGGCCGTGCAGTTCTGGGGCTCTAGGGTCGCGTGGGCGATAAAGGGGTAGCTATAGCGAGCCGACACGGTCTTAGCCGCGCTGGCCATCGCCCCGCTCGCGTCGCCGATCTTGACCAGATCCTTCTGCGGCGCGGCCTTGTGGAGTGCGGCAGCCGCCTGCTCATAGCCCGCCGTCGAAAAGCCGGTCAGGCCGTCTGTCTTCCATTGGGCCTTAAGCGTTTGACGCGCCCTGTTGGCCGTCCACCAACTGTCCGCAACGATCGCGACCGCATCGGCAGGGCCAGTGGGATTGATGCCGCTATTGACCGGAACAATGGCGATAATGCCGGGCAGGGCCTTGGTCGCGGCCTCGTCCATCGCGGCGAGCGTGCCGCCAAAGACAGGGCAAAGCTCTATGGCGGCATAGACCATGCCGGGCAGGCTGACATCGATCCCAAACACGGCCTTGCCCTTGACGACGGCGGGGCTATCGACGCCTGGGGTCGGTCGGCCAATGATCTTGAAGTCCGAAGCGGCCTTCAGGGGAACGCTGGCCAAGCTCGGCGAGGGCTGGCTGGCCGCCTGTTGGATGAAGGCGCTGTAGGGGGCGGAGCGCCCGCTGGCCTTGTGATGAACATGTCCCGACGCGGTGGTGAGGCTCGTGGCCTCGACCGACCAGGCCTTGGCCGCGGCTTGCAGTAGCATCTGACGGGCCGCCGCACCGACCTGGCGCATGGGCATCCAGTTGACGGGCGTTGAGCGACTGCCGCCCGCCGACTGCGGGCCATAGAGGGCTTCATTGGCCAAGGTTGGCTCTATGGTCACTTGCGACCAGTCGACATCCAGCTCCTCGGCGATCAGCATCGGCAGCATGGTGCGGATGCCCTGACCGATCTCGGGGTTCTTTGAGCCGATGGTCACCCGATTATCCGCATCGATGCGGATAAAGGCATTGAGCACAATGGGCTTAGATTTGGCACTCGCGGCCAGCGCCATGTCGGCGGTGAAGGTCACGGCTGTGCCTGCAGCCAGCGCGACGGTGAGAAAGGCGCGGCGGTTTAGGGTTGATGGACGGCTCATGCCTTGGCCCCTTCTGTACCGGCAGCGGCCGCTGACTGGATGGCCTTGCGGATCCGCAGATAGGTGGCGCAGCGACAGAGATTGCCGCGCATGGCCGCGTCGATGGCGGCGGCATCGGGCTTGGGCTGAGCGGTCAAGAGGGCGGTGGCCGACATGATCTGCCCCGCTTGGCAGTAGCCGCACTGTGGCACGTCCAGTTCAACCCAAGCCTCCGTCACGCGCTTACCGACTGGCGTGGCGGCAACATGTTCGATGGTCGTAACATGCT
Source organism: Caulobacteraceae bacterium (assembly GCA_947378235.1). Taxonomy (GTDB): domain Bacteria; phylum Pseudomonadota; class Alphaproteobacteria; order Caulobacterales; family Caulobacteraceae; genus CAISGS01. Next base: position 2,081 of record CANCJE010000080.1, read on the forward strand.
TGCCCGCAGCGGCGCTGATCGGGGTCATACAGGCCCGGACCGTCTTGCCGTCGACCATCACTGTGCAGGCTCCGCATAGGCCCGCGCCGCAGCCAAACTTGGTGCCGGGAAGACCGAGATCCTCGCGTAACACCCACAGCAACGGCTTGTCAGGATCGGCGGACACGGTCCGCTTGGCATCATTGACGGTCAACTGCACAGCCATGGGCGATCATCCTGTCCTAATGTTTCGATGCGAGGTCGAACCTGCTCTATCGGTAACATAGGCTGTGTGCACCGTCATCGCCAACAGGCGACATTTGCGGTCTGGGCAGCGGGGTTCTATAGACGCGGTTCTTGTTTCTATTGCGCCGCCCCGGCGGCTTGAGGCCTTTGCATGTCCCGCATTCTGATCACGTCGGCTCTGCCCTATATTAATGGCATCAAGCATCTGGGCAATCTGGCCGGATCGATGTTGCCCGCCGATGTCTTTGCCCGGTTCCAGCGGGCGCAGGGGCGCGACACCCTCTTTATATGCGCGACGGACGAGCACGGTACGCCCGCTGAACTGGCAGCAGCGGCGGCGGGGCAGGATGTGGCCGACTATTGCACCGAGCAGCACCAGCTACAAAAGGACATAGCCATTCGATTCGGCCTGTCCTTTGATTGGTTCGGGCGCTCATCGTCATCGCAGAACCGCGACCTCACGCAGCATTTCGCTTCGGTCCTAGAGGGGCAAGGCTTGATTGAGGAGCGGGTGGATCAGATGATCTATTCGCTGGCCGATAAGCGCTTCTTGCCCGACCGCTATGTTGAAGGCACCTGTCCCAAATGCAGCTTTGAAAAGGCGCGCGGTGACCAGTGCGACGGCTGCGGGGCGTTGCTGGACCCGACCGACCTGATCAATCCCTATTCGACCATCTCTGGGTCACGCGACATCGAAGTGCGCGACACGCGTCACCTCTATCTGCTGCAAAGCAAGATGCAGGATCGGCTGCGGACTTGGATTGATGGCCGTAAGGACTGGCCGCAACTGGCCAAATCCATTGCCAATAAGCATCTGGACGAGGGCCTGATTGATCGGGGCATTACCCGCGATCTGGTTTGGGGCGTTCCCGTCGCCAAGGACGGCGTGGCGCGTCCGGGCTTTGAAAATAAGGTCTTCTATGTCTGGTTCGATGCCCCCATCGAATATATCGCCGCGACCCAGGAATGGGCCGATGCGACGGGCGGAGACTGGAAGGGCTGGTGGCGCACGGATGCCGGGGCGGACGAGGTTCGCTATTTCGAGTTCATGGGCAAGGACAATGTCGCCTTCCACACGGTCAGTTTCCCCGCGACCCTGCTCGGCTCGGGCGAGCCTTGGAAGCTGGTTGACCAACTCAAGGCCTTTAATTGGCTGAACTGGTACGGCGGTAAGTTTTCAACCTCAAACCGTCGCGGTGTCTTTATGGATGCGGCGCTTGATCTGCTGCCGCCCGACCTATGGCGTTGGTACCTGATCGCCAATGCGCCCGAAGGCTCGGACACGGCCTTTACCTGGGAGCAGTTCCAATCAGCGGTGAACCGCGATCTGGCCGATGTGCTCGGCAACTTCGTCAATCGCATATTGAAGTTCAATGAGACCAAGCTGGATGGCACCGTGCCCGATGGCGGCGAGCCGGGTGAGCTAGAGATCGCGCTTCTGGCCTCGGTGCAGGAAAAGGTCGCGTCCTTGACCGACAATCTCGAGGCCTTGGAATATCGCAAGGCCGCTCAGGACCTGCGGGCCCTGTGGGTCGCGGGTAATGAATATCTTCAGGTCGCTGCCCCTTGGACCGCGATCAAGACGGACCGGGATCGGGCCGCCGTCGTGGTTCGCACGGCCATTAACCTTGTTGCGCTCTATGCGCGCCTGTCTGCGCCCTTCATTCCGTTCTCGGCGGCCATCATTGCTGAGGCGGTCGGCGAGGCCGGGGCGACGGCTTGGCCCGTGGCGAGCGATGCGGGTCTTTTGGACAATCTACCCCGTGGCCGCACGGTCAGGGCACCAGAGGTTCTGTTCAAGAAAATCGAAGATGATCAGGTCGTTGCTTGGACGGAGCAGTTCGGCGGCAATGAAGGTTAGGTTTCGATCACGGCGACGGGCTTAACCCGCTTTGCGTTGATCATTTTTATTTTCAAAACAAAAAAGATAGCTTTTATTACTATATAATAAAGAGTCTTCATTTAGATATTCTAGTAGTGTAGGCTTCCACTTCTGTGATCGGTAGAGATGATCTGCCGCGCGTTTGTGGAGTGGGTCATGTTGCGCTGTCGAACCTTGCAGTTTGTTCTCTGGGCAGTCGTTGGAGCGTTGATTTTCTCCTATTCGAGACCCGAGGTCGCGCGCGCTGCGGAACTCACCCCCTATCAATTGACCCCCATGGGCTTCATCGAAAGTTACGAGAAGACCCACAAAATGGGTACGGCCCAATCTATTGAAGCCTATGCGCAGAAGGCCATGAAACGGTCGGGAGACGAGCGTTTGGCGCGACTATTCAATGTGGTTGATGCCTATTATGAGATGGACGACAGCCAAAATTATGAAAAATGGTTCAATATCGTTAGTAAGATCGCCGAGGCGGAAAATAATAAACGCTTCATAGATCTCTCAGAAATTTACAAACTGATGATGCTCAATTGGCCAAATCCCGATGAGGCCGCAATCAAACAATTGCGTAAATATGAGCAGTCCTCCGATCCAATCATTAAAGCCGTAAGCATTATCCATAATACGACCACTGAAGGCGGAATTGATCGGCGAAGTGTATTTGAACGGTTGAACAGGGCCTATGATTCTATACCCAAAGATGATGTTTTGGCGTCTTATGCCTATAGCACCTATTGGTATGCAATGTTCAACTATCTGGTGAATATCAGTGATGTTGAGGGGGCTGTGGACGCGGCAGCAAGATTCGAATTGCTCTATGGCGATCCAGACCTTCCAACCCCAACTCTAAACGTTCTCTACCGCATCATGGTCCTCGCCCGCCGTGTCGATGATGAGCCCTTGGCCCGGCGCGCCTACTTGGCGGAATATCGCCTCGCCCACGGAACGCCTACGGCGATGGGGATTGCCAATTTGGCAGTCGATTGCGCAGAGCTTGAGACGAAATTCCAAAACCCAAAGGCGGTACTTGCTTGCCTAAACGGGGTGAACTTGGATGCGGTAGCGCCGGATTTTCGTAAAGTCGTTGCGTTGAGTGTTCGCGCTAAGGCCTTGGCGCAGCTAGGGCGAACATCTGCGGCAGAAGCCGATCTCGCCGAACTCAAAACCCTTCGAACGGGGGGGCAATATCCAGACCAGGCCTTTGTGTTTGTTCCCTTGGCCGAGGCGCAGGTGTTGGCCAATCACGGCAAATCGACCGAAGCCTTTGCGATTGTTCAGACCTATTGGCGCAAAGCGGCGGCTCAGGAGGTGAGACGGTTTCGTGAGGCGGTCCCCCAACTGGTGGGAATGCTGAGAACCGATGTCAATCAACTCCGTCACACTGCAGATCTGCAAAAGACGGTAATCGCGCTTCAAGGCCTCATTGCGGGCTTGGCCATCGTGGTTGCCCTAGCCGCCATCTATGCGGTTTTTTACCTTCGAAGGCTGAATCGCAAGTTGGAGGCTGCCCGCCTCTCTGCGGAACAGGCCAATCAGGCCAAAAGCCAGTTTCTGGCCAATATCAGTCATGAGATTCGCACACCTTTGAACGGTGTCCTTGGCCTCGCTCAAGCCATTTCCGCTGATGAATTGACGCCGGTTCAGGCCGAGCGGATCGGGGTGTTGCGTCAATCGGGTCTGGGTTTGCTGGCGATCCTCAATGACCTGCTCGATCTGGCCAAGATCGAGGCGGGTAAGCTGACCATCGAGGCTGTGCCTTTTAATCCGCAAGAGGTTCTTACCGCCGCGCGTCACGCCATCTGGGCGACGGCTGAGGCCAAGGGGCTGACGGTCGAGGCCATAGTGACGCCGGAGGCGCAGGGGCTCTATCAAGGTGACCCGACGCGACTTCGTCAGATCATCGATAATCTGGTCTCCAATGCGGTGAAGTTCACCACTTCAGGTCGTGTGGATGTGGTTTTGAGCCGTCCGGCTGAGGCCTTGGTGCTGACGATCAAGGATACGGGGATCGGCATGTCGCCTGAGGCGGTGAGCCGCATTTTCAGGAAGTTCGAGCAGGCGGATGTGACCACGACCCGGCGGTTTGGCGGGACAGGGCTTGGCCTGTCGATCTGCTTGGAACTGGCTGAGGCCATGGGCGGTGCTATTCAGGCGGCGAGTGTCGAAGGGGAGGGAACGACCTTTACGGTAATCCTACCCCTAGAGCGTCTCGGCGACGTGCCCGATGTTGTCACAGTGCAAGCACCAGAGCCTGCCGCTGACCTCGATCAGGCGCCGTTGCGGGTGCTGGCGGCCGAAGATCACCCGGTCAATCAACTGGTCCTAAGAACCTTGCTGGGTCAGTTTGGCGTCGAGGTCACCATGGCAAGCCATGGTGAAGAGGTGCTGGCGCTGTTCAAAGATCACGACTGGGATGTGGTCTTGATGGATGTTCAGATGCCGATCATGGACGGGCCAACCGCAACCCGCGCGATCCGTCAGTTTGAGCGCGAGGCCGGTCGTAAGGCCACGCCAATCCTTGCCTTGACCGCCAATGCCATGGCCCACCAACTGGATGACTATCGCCAGGCGGGTTGTAATGGCCACGTGTCCAAGCCGATTGATGCCTCCGATTTAATCGCCGCCATGAGCCGGGTTTTGGCTGAGGCCGAGGAGGTTCGGATGACAGAAGCCGTCGTCGCCTGAACAGCCGTAAGGACGGCATGAGTGCGCACCACCTTTTATAGTAATTTTAAGTTTCATTTTTCATCTAATATTGCGAAGCTATGAAATTAAAGCATGGGTGGTTTAGCGCGCCCTAGGCCCTGTATATAGGCGGAGCATTTTGTGGACGGCCTCAAGCGTCTGAAACCAGCCTTTGGCTCAATCCTATTCGCGATGGCCCTGTTCTGCTGTGGCGGCAATCGCGCCAATGCGGCCGAGCCGACGGCGTACCAATTGACCCCGATGGGCTTTGTCGACAGCTACGAAAAGCTCAAGGTCGGCGCGTCAATTTCGACCTTGGAAGATTTTGGACGCAATGCGCTAACCAGGCGAGGCGAGGACCGGCTATCGCGACTGCATCTCGTCGCCTCTGAATTCGAGATGTTCGAGGACGTCGCTCGGTTTCAGCAGTGGAATGCGCAGTTACGATCCATAGCCGCCAAGGAAGGCAATAAACGGTTCATCAATCTGGCAGATGCCAACACGGCATCGCTTAAGGTCTATACCTCTCCAACGGGAGACACCGGGCCGCTAAAGGCAGTTTTGGCGCAGACCGAAGATCCACTGGTTCGATCGATTGTGATCAATCGGATCGCATTTTTCGACGTGAATATTTCAAATACGGTTGGTGCCCTCAAGAAGATGAGTGAGGCCCACGCGCTGATCCCTCAGAGCGATCCAGCGGCAAACATAGCAATGCGAGAATATTGGGACCAGATGGCCTCTACGCTATTGGGTTTCAATGACATTGAGGGGGCAACGGCCGCGGCGGCTAGGGCCTATTTCAGCTATACGCCTGCTGACTTTCGGTCGCCCAATACGGTTGTGCTAACCAATTTAATCGTTATGGCCCGAAGGGTTGGGGACGAAGCTTTGGCGCGTCGAACCTACCAAGCCCTTCATCGCCTTGCGATCCAAGGCGGAGATCAATCTCGGATTGCAGCCGTCGCGGTCGATTGTGCTTTGATTGAGCACACCTTTAATCACCCTAAGGAGGCGCTAAAATGTCTCGAGGGGGTCGATCTTGGCCTCTTGGTGTCAAAGTTTAACCAGGTTAGGGCCATGAGCGTGCGCGCCCTATCCCGGGCCCGGTTGGGCCAAAATGATTTGGCAAAGGCGGACTATGAAGAGCTGAAACGATGGCAGGCGAGTGGTGAGTACAACCCGCTCTTTTTCAGCATCTTACCGCTCATTGAGTCCGCAATCCTTGCCAATGACGGCCGTGCGCTAGAATCTTATGCTTTGGCTACGGGCTATTGGTCTGACTCCCAGCGCAGTTTAGCCGGTGATTTTCGTCGATCCATCCATGAGCTCACCAAAACCCTCCAATCGGACCTCGATGAGTTGCGACGCGGCGCGGAGTTGCAACAAAAAGTGATACGGCTGCAATGGATATTGGCCGGACTTGCGCTCTTCCTCTGCCTTGCCGCAGGCTTTGCCATCTATTCGCTGCGCAAAATGAACCAAAAACTGGTGCAGGCTAGCGCTGCCAAGTCCGCCTTCTTGGCCAATATTAGTCATGAGATCCGCACACCGCTGAACGGCATTTTGGGCTTGGCCCAAGCCATTTCGTCGGACCAACTCGCGCCCGAACAGGCCGAGCGGGTTGAGGTGCTCAAACGGTCGGGGATGGGCCTGTTGGCGATCCTGAACGATCTGCTCGACTTGGCAAAGATTGAGTCTGGCCGTCTGACCGTTGAGGCCGCTCCGTTCAATCCAGAAGAGGTTCTGAAGGCCGCTCGAAACGCCATTTGGGCGACGGCTGAAGCCAAAGGCCTGACCGTTGAGGTCGAGGTCGATCCAGCGGCGCGCGGTGTCTTCCAAGGCGATCCGACAAGGTTGCGTCAGATCCTCGACAATCTAATCTCCAATGCCGTGAAGTTTACGCCAACTGGCAGCATCCGTGTGTCACTAACGCGGCCTGTCGATGCGCTTGTCCTGACGGTGAAAGACACCGGAATCGGCATGACGGATGAAGAGGCCGGTCGGATCTTTAAGCGCTTTGAACAGGCCGATGCCTCCACCACGCGTCGCTTCGGGGGGACGGGTCTAGGGCTGTCCATCTGTACAGAGCTAGTCAGGGCCATGAATGGGGAAATTCATGTCTCCAGTAAACCCGACAAGGGCTCGACCTTTGTTGTGACATTGCCTCTCAAGCGGATTGGCGATGTGCTTCCTGAGGCCCAGCCCAAGCCCTCCGGGCAAATCCTATTCAATGGCCCACCCTTGCGTGTTTTGGCGGCGGAGGACCATCCCGTAAATCAGTTGGTGCTCAAAACCCTGCTGTCTCAGTTCGGCATAAATATCACTTTGGTTGGCGATGGCGCGCAGGTGTTAAAGCGATTTGCCGAAGGCGACTGGGACATTGTGCTGATGGATGTGCAGATGCCCGTCATGGACGGTGTGGCGGCTACCCGTGCGATCCGAGCTTTGGAGCGCGAGCAGAAACTCAAGCCCACCCCGGTTCTTGCCTTGACCGCCAACAGCATGGCCCATCAGATCGAAGACTATCGCAAGGCGGGCTTCAGTGGCCATGTGCCAAAGCCCATCGACGCGATGGAGCTGATTTGGAGCATCCGTCACCAGTTGCCGGAGCGATGGAAAATGTCAGCCTAGGGCTTTGGGTTGGGCATTTCCATCGGCCCGGGCATGATCTCATTATAGGCCGCTTCTAGGTGGAGGTCGTAGATCACCTTGCGGTGGCCATCCCAGATCATGTGTAGGGCGACATAGAGAACGACGAACAGGCCAACATAGCCAATCCAACGATGGCGGTGCAGCAGCTTGGCGATCCACGTCGCGGCAACACCCATCAATGCGATTGAGATCAGCAAGCCGAGCGCCAACACCACAGGATGTTCACGAGCGGCCCCGGCGACGGCCAGAACATTGTCCAGTGACATGGAGAGGTCAGCGATTAGAATTTGGACCAAGGCCTGACCAAAGGTCTTAACCTTGCGCGCGCTCATCTCGTCGACGCCAGGCGTGCTGTCCACGTCAATCCCGGTAGCCTGTTCAAGAGCGATGTCAGCATCCTGTCGGTTCGCTGCAGATTGCTCTTGAATTTCTGTCCACATCTTCCAGCAGACCCAAAGGAGCAAGACCCCACCGGCCAGGCTTAGACCTATAATGCCAAGCAACTGGGTGGTGATCAGCGCAAAACCGATTCGCATAATCACTGCGGCGGCCAAGCCGTAGAGGATGACCTTTTTGCGCTGTGCTTCGGGCACCCCTGCCGCAGCTAGCCCCACGGCCACGGCATTGTCGCCCGCGAGCACGAGGTCGATCATCAGCACCTGGCCGAACGCCAATACAGCAGGGGCCCAAGGTGCGGCGTCGAGTTGTGAGATCAAACTGTCAAACATGCCCCCTCAATGGGGCAGGTTTAAGGGGCTGACAAGGCCCCCTCTTTCAGCGCGGGCGCGAGGCCTCGTACATGGCGATGGCGGCAGCGGCGGAGACATTGAGGCTTTCAAAGCCGCCGGGCATGTGAATTTTCGCCAGCGTGTCGCAATGTTCAGCGACCAAACGACGGATTCCATCGCCTTCAGAGCCCAGAACGATGACCGTCGGACGCGAATCAATCGCCTGATCCAAGGTCTCTTCGGCCGTGCCATCGAGGCCGACAGCGCGCCAGCCAAGATCGGCCAAACGCTCGAGCGCACGGGAAAGATTGACCACACGAGCATGCGGAACCTGATCCACGGCCCCTGCAGCGGCCTTGGCTAGGGCGCCTGAAAGGGCTGGTGCATGACGGTCCTGCAAGATCACGCCGCGTGCGCCGAAGGCGGCTGCTGAACGGAAAATGGCACCGACATTTTGGGGGTCCGTGACCTGGTCCAACATCAAGATGACGCCGTGGGCGGGCTCAGCCATCTCCTCGATGGTTAGGCCTTCAAGGGGTGCCGATTTGAGGGCTAGGCCTTGATGGACCGCATGTTGTGGAAGTTGCTGCGCAATGGTCGGATTATCAAAGATACCAAGGGCTTCGATCTTTCCGAACTGTTCGGTGAGCTGCCTCGCGCGGTCTTCTGTGGCCATCACCCGCATGGGTTTTTCACGCAGGGGATTGGACAGGGCTGCGGCCACCGCATGCCAGCCCCAAAGCCACTCTGAGCCGTCATCTTGGGGCTTGCCTCTGGGGGCACCGGTCTGTGCACCGCGCGGCGCATATTTATGCCCAACCTTGGCTGCGGACGGGGTAGGTTTCGCGCCGCTTTGAGGACCGCCACGCCGCTCGGAACCGGTCTGTTCAGACTTGTTTCCAAAGGTGCGTTTGCGGTCGTTGCGTTCGTGAAAATTGGACACTATAAGACGCGCTCCGATTTGGGGCCCACGGGCTTTCGTCGTTGGGCAAGGCGGTCGTTTAGCACCGGTGAGCCACAGAGGCGGAAGGTTTTTGTCTAAAGTCTGTTCTTTCTGGTTTTCGGACTAGACGGCGGAGCGAGGACAGGGCATCGACGGTCGGCCAAGCGCGCGGGGGAATGTCCCGAGTGGCAAAGGGGGGGGACTGTAAATCCCCTGGCGTACGCCTTCGTAGGTTCGAGTCCTACTTCCCCCACCACGCGCTGGCTGTTGCCGCCGAACGTGAGTTCCATACCCCGTAAGGGGATTGGCTGAACGGGGAGACGAACCACCAAGACCCCGCATCGTTGGCGGGTATAGCACAATGGTAGTGCAGCAGCCTTCCAAGCTGAGGATGCCGGTTCGATCCCGGCTACCCGCTCCAACCGGAGACGGCCAACGAGACGCTGAGACGGTCTTCACAACTAAACCCTGTTCGGTGTGGACCTAAATCTGATACACCCGCCCGGCCCGCGATCCCGCTGGCCCCATTTTTCGCAACAGTGCCGCCCGGATCGGGCGGACCGAAGGTTAAGACGATGGCCAAGGAAAAGTTTGAACGCACTAAGCCGCACTGCAACATCGGCACGATTGGTCACGTTGACCATGGTAAGACGACGTTGACGGCTGCGATCACGATCACGCTGGCGAAGGCCGGTGGGGCAAAGGCGATGAACTACGCCGATAT
>CANCJE010000081.1 GCA_947378235.1 Caulobacteraceae bacterium
TTCTTGCAGAACATCTCTGGCTTCATGGTCGGCGGAAAGTACGAGGCGGGCGGCATCGCTAAGGACGGGGCCAAGATGGTGACGGCGGTGGCCAGCGCCAATGTCCCGAAGTTCACGGTCCTGATCGGCGGCAGCTTTGGCGCGGGCAATTACGGCATGTGCGGCCGCGCCTATAGTCCGCGTTTCCTGTTCAGTTGGCCCAATAGCCGCATTAGCGTCATGGGCGGGGAGCAGGCCGCAAGCGTTCTGGCCACCATCAAGCGCGACGGCATGGAGGCCCGGGGCCAGGACTGGCCCGCAGAAGACGAGGCCAACTTCAAGGTTCCGATCCGTGAGCGCTATGAGGATGAGGGCAATCCCTATTTTGCCACAGCGCGCCTTTGGGACGATGGGGTTATTGATCCAAGCCAGACCCGCGATGTTCTGGGTCTGGCCATCAGCGCCAGCCTGAATGCCCCGATCGAAGAGACCCGGTTCGGTGTCTTTAGAATGTAGGACGCCTGGTGCGGGAATTGTCATCTCGGCGGGCTTGCCCATGGGCCTAGGGTCAAGACCCCATGCCCGATCTGTTTGAAGGAATAAGTCCATGACCGAATCCATCGCTTCCCCGCTTGTTATCGATCCGGGCGAGGCCAAGATTGGCGGTTCCGTGATTTTGGAGGCCTCGCCTTCCGGAGTGGCGGTGGTTCTGATCAATCGCGCCCATCGCAAAAATGCCTTCGACGCGGAGACGATTGCCGAACTGACCGAAGCCTTCGAGGCACTGCATGGGGCCGATCATATCCGTGTGGTGTTTCTGCGCGGTGCGGGCGGGACCTTTAGCGCGGGTGCCGATTTGGAGTGGATGGCGTCAGCCGTGGACTGGTCCGAAGAGGATAATCGCGCTGATGCGATGGGTCTGGCCAAGATGCTGAAGGCTCTGCATGACGTGCCAGCCCTGACGGTGGCGCTGGTTGAAGGTTCCGCCTTCGGCGGCGGTGCTGGTCTGGTCGCGGCCTGTGACACAGCCGTCGCGACCCAAGAGGCGCGGTTCTCGTTCTCTGAGGTGAAGCTGGGCCTGACCCCCGCCACGATCAGTCCCTATGTGGTCGCCGCCATCGGCCCACGCGCGTCGGTGCGGCTGTTTGCGACAGGCAGGGTCTTTGGCGCCGATGAGGCCAAGAGCTTGGGTCTGGTTGAGGCGGTTGTGGCAGACACGGCCGGGCTCGCCGAGGCGCAGGAAGCCTTCGCCAATGAGATGATGGCCACGGCACCTGGTGCGGTCGCGGATGCCAAGCGTCTGGTCTGGGACGTGGCTGGCAAGACCATCGACAATGCCCTCATGGACGAGACCGCCCGCCGTATCGCCCGCCGCCGCGTAAGCCCCGAAGGCCAAGAGGGCGTTCGCGCCTTCTTGGCACGGCGTAAGCCCTCGTGGGCTGCGGATTGATAGACCCAAACAGTCTGAACTGGACCGTGCCTTGCTAACCTCACTCCTTATCGCCAATCGCGGTGAAATTGCCCGTCGGATCATCCGTACGGCGCGGCGCATGGGCATCAGAACCATGGCGGTCTATTCCGAGGCTGATGCCGGTGCGCCTCATGTGAGGGAGGCCGACGAGGCGGTGCTGATCGGTCCGGCAGCGGCGCGCGATAGCTATTTGGTCGTTGATCGGATCTTAGCGGCGGCTAAGGCCACCGGAGCGGATGCGATCCATCCGGGCTATGGGTTCTTGTCTGAGAATGCGGCCTTCGCGCAGGCCGTGATGGATGCGGGCCTGATCTGGGTGGGACCGCCGCCGTCGGCCATTTCGGCTATGGGTCTGAAGGATGCCGCCAAGGCGCGGATGCAGGCGGCTGGGGTGCCCGTTACTCCCGGCTATATGGGCGACGACCAGTCCCTCGAGCGTCTGCGCCGTGAGGCGGAGGCGACGGGCTATCCGGTGCTAATCAAGGCCGTCGCGGGCGGTGGTGGCAAGGGCATGCGTAAGGTCGATGCCCCCGCAGAGTTTGAGGCCGCGCTCGCCTCTTGCCGCCGCGAAGCCTTGGCCTCCTTTGGCGACGACAAGGTTCTGATCGAGAAATATGTCACCCGTCCGCGCCATATTGAGGTGCAGGTCTTTGCCGATAGCCACGGCAATGGGGTCCATATGTTCGAGCGAGACTGTTCGCTCCAGCGCCGCCATCAGAAGGTCATTGAGGAGGCACCCGCCCCTGGCATGGATGAGGTCACCCGTGAAGCGGTCTGTTCGGCAGCGGTCCGTGCGGCCTTGGCGGTGGGCTATGTTGGGGCCGGAACGGTCGAGTTCATCGCCGATGGTTCGGACGGCCTGCGGCCTGACCGGATCTGGTTCATGGAGATGAACACCCGTCTGCAGGTCGAGCATCCTGTGACCGAAATGATCACCGGGCTGGATCTGGTCGAATGGCAATTGCGGGTGGCGTCCGGTGAGCCCTTGCCTTTGAGCCAAGACCAGATCCAGATCAAGGGCCATGCCATCGAGGCGCGGCTCTATGCTGAAAATCCAGCGACGGGGTTCTTGCCCTCGACAGGAACCTTGACCCACTTTCGCCTGCCGCACGAGGGCTTGCGGATCGACTCCGCGGTCGAAGAGGGCGGCGAGGTGACCCCGTTCTACGACCCGATGATTGCCAAGCTGATCGTCCATCGCCCCACCCGCCAAGCGGCGGCGGCGGCGCTGACAAAGGCGTGCCGTGCGGTCGAGGTTTGGCCGGTCAAGACCAATGCCGCCTTCCTTGCTCGATGCCTTGATCATCCCGACTTTGTGCAAGGGGACATCGATACGGGCTTTATAGACGCACGGTCATCGGCTTTGGTCGATCTCGACGATCCTTCGAACGCGGTTTTGACAACTGCAGCCAGCGTCTTGGCCCGCGCAGCCCAACCAGTGGGGCCATCGCCTTGGTCGAAGCTGGAAGGCTTTCGGATCAATAGCCGCCCGCGCTTTGAGGCTTCATTGAACGGCGGCGGCAAACGCTATGACCTTTCGCTGGAGGGGTTTGCGCCATCGGCCCTATCAACGCGGTCGATTGAGGATCAGGTCCTGGTCTTCGACGAGGGCGCGGTTCACGCCTTTACCTCTTGGCGATCCCATCGTGGCGACAATGCCCAAGCCAGCGATGGAGCCATCCTCTCACCCATGCCAGGCCGAATGGTCGCGGTGATGGTTGAGGTGGGGCAGTCGGTCACGCGCGGCCAAGCCCTCGTCACGCTCGAAGCCATGAAGATGGAGCATGTCCTGACCGCCCCCTTTGATGGCACGGTCGAACAGCTATCTGTGGCCTTAGGCGATCAGGTCTCTGAAGGCGTGGTTCTGGTGCAACTGGCGGCGAGTCAGGATAATTAGCGCCTATGGCGTTGCATCTGATCAAACTCTGCGTTGGCGCGGCCAGTATTGATGACCTGCGCGATTGGTGGGACGAGGAACACGGCCGCAAGCGCCTGCCCATCGTCCATACCCGCCAAACGCCAAAGCGCGCTGAAGAGCTGATTGACGGTGGCTCGCTCTATTGGGTGATCAAGGGCACAGTCTTGGTGCGCCAGACCATCCTTGGCGTCGATAGCCTGAACGAGGGTGGCCAGTCCTTTTGCCACATCCGCCTAGATCGGACCTTGCACCTGACCTTGCCGCAGCCACGCCGGGCCTTTCAAGGCTGGCGCTATCTTGAGCCGAAGGACGCGCCAGCGGACCTGTCGAGCGGCGATGGTGAAGCCACCATGCCCGCTGATCTGGCCGTTCAGTTACGAGAGCTTGGGGCCTGGTAAGGGGTCAAAAGACCCCCTTCGTCGCTTCGCGCCACTTCCCCCAGAGGAGGAAGATTTACGAACCCAGATCTTCCCCCTTTGGGGGAAGTACCGGCGAAGCCGGGGTAGGGGGTCTTGTTTTAACAAAACAAGAAAGGCCCTCACCCAACCATCTCCCACAGGGAGAGGGCTAAGAACGGAAAAGCCCTCGCCCCCTTGAGGGGGAGAGGGTTGGGTGAGGGGGTCATCCACTCCCCTATCCCAGCGTCATTGCGAGCGCAGCGAAGCAACCCGGTGTACCCCTTCCCGCCGGTGCGAAAGGGTCTGGGTCCCCGCCTTCGCGGGGAAGACGGTAGAAAAACAAGGCCCCCTTTGATGCTACGCATCGCTTCCCCCAGAGGGGGAAGATCACGGACGGTAAATCTTCCCCCTCTGGGGGAAGTACCGGCGAAGCCGGGGTAGGGGGTCTTTTTAACCGTTATCGATCAGACGGGTCTTGCCGAGCCAGGCGGCGGCGAAGAGGCGAGGCTCGCCTTCGGCCGGGCCGGGGCCAAGGCGGCGCAGGTCTAAGGCGTCGCGGAACTCAAAATAGTCGATCCTGTCGAAGCCTTCGGCCAGCAGCGCCGCATAGCCTTGGGCCTCGGCATCGCTAATCGCGCCGCCCTTAGCCACAGCCTCAGCGGCCTTGGCCATAACGAGATTCAACTGGCCGGCGACCTTGCGTTGGGCTGGGGTGAGATAGGCGTTGCGTGACGATAGGGCCAAGCCGTCCTTGGCCCGCGCCGTTGGGGCCCCAAGGATGGTCACCGGCAGGTCAAGGTCGACGACCATTCGCTTGATGACCTGAAGCTGCTGATAATCCTTCTCACCAAAGATCGCGATGTCCGGTCCCGCTTGAATCAGGAGCTTGGCCACGACCGTGGCAACGCCGCCAAAGAAGTGCGGCCGGGCCAGTCCGTCTAGCGGTTCTGAAACGCCGGAAACAGAGATGCCGGTGGCAAAGCCGGGGCCGTACATGACCGCTGCGGTTGGCGCATAGAGCAGGTCACATTTGGCCTCTTGCAATAGCGCGACGTCCGTCTCCTCAGACCGAGGATAGGTGTCGAAATCTTCGTGCGGGGCAAACTGGGTGGGGTTGACGAACAGGGTGACAATGACCCGGTCGGCCTTCGCTTTGGCCAACCGCACGAGGCTGAGGTGGCCCTCATGCAGCGCGCCCATGGTCGGAACCAGAGCGACGCTTAGGCCGGCCTTTCGCCAACCGGCGACGACCGCGCGCAGGTCCGCCACAGACCGAACGATTGGCAAGGTCATCGGGGCTTGGTCCATGGTCACCGTTTGCATAGCGAGGCTGGCTTTCGTGATCGGGGAGCCCGTAGGCCAAATTTAAGCGATAGTTTCAAGTCCGATTTTTCCGATTGCGCAATTGGTCCGATCGTCACGGGAATCTGTCTTCCGCCAGGGCGATGGTCAGCGTAGAACCAGCGCCGCCCTTGGTCGCCCCTTTGTGGGCCATGGCGGTAGGAGTGATCGTGTGTCGCAAGCTCGCGTAATTGTCATTGGTAACGAGAAGGGCGGGGCGGGTAAGTCGACCATCGCCATCCATCTCATCACCGCGCTCCTTCATGGCGGCGCCAAGGTGGCGGTCATTGATCTGGATCTGCGCCAGCAATCGACGGCGCGGTTTTTCATGAACCGCAAGATCTGGATCGAGGCCGCTAAGGTCTCCTTGCCCGAGCCTGCCAATCTGTTGCTTGCCGATGATGGTGCCGCCTTGGCCAAGCAGGACTCCGAAACCAAACTCAAACTGTTCGAAGAGGTCTTTGCTCAGGCGCTCGAGAGTGCCGACTTTATGGTCATCGATACGCCAGGGGGGGATACAGAGCTGTCGCGCGCTGCCCATGGCCGGGCGGACCTGATCATCACGCCGATGAATGACAGCTTTGTCGATTTCGATCTTCTCGGTCATGTCGACCCTGTGACCTTGGAGTTGCTCAAGCCCAGCATCTATTCCGAAACGGTTTGGGAGGCGCGCAAGGTCAAGGCTATGAGCCGAGGCACCTCGCTCGATTGGGTGGTGCTGCGTAACCGTCTGGCCACCACAGAGGCGCGCAATCGTAAGCGGGTCGAGGATCGGATGACGGCCCTAAGCCGCAGGGTTGGCTTTCGCATGGGGCCGGGACTTCGCGATCGCGTCATCTATCGCGAACTCTTTCCCTTTGGCCTGACCATTGCCGACCTGTCACCGACGGTGAGGCCAGTTCCGGTATCGCTCCAGCATGTCGCGGCGCGTCAGGAATTGCGGGCCCTCATGCAGTTTGTTGGCCTGTCTGACTATTGTGGCGAAACGACATTGGCCGGGGGAGGCCAAGCGGCCCCAGCGGCTGATCTTTGATCAAATATCTCCTTATCGGGGCGGTGATCCTGGCCCTCGTCCTCTGGACGGCCCGGCGCAGCCGATGGCTTCGAACTGAAGGGGCTAAGGTCCTGTCTGGGGGGCTGTCGATGGCCCTCTTTGCCGCTGCGGCCTTTTGGGGCGTGCGGGGGGCTTGGGGTAAGGCCTTGGTGCTTCTGACCTTGGGGGCAGGGCTGGCGCTCACCACGCGGGGCGGCCCTCGTGGCTCTTCCAAGCAGACCGTGAGGGCTGAACCCCTCGGGTTGAAGGAAGCCAGAGACCTGCTGGGTGTATCGGATACAGCCTCTCGGGCCGAGATTCGTGAGGCCTATAACCGTCTCATGCGTATGGCCCACCCCGATCATGGGGGCACCGCAGGACTGGCGGCACAGCTCAATGCAGCGCGTGATCGTTTGTTGAAGGGGCCTTAGGTCTAGCGGCCGGTGTCGATGGCCATGCAGGTCAGTTTGCGGGCGGCGAGCGCCTGGCAGGCCTGTTGGGCGCCAGCGGCGGTAAAGCCGATAAATCGAGCGCGGAAATAGCCGTTTACCGCATCCTCGACCGAGCCTTGATAGGTGGCGAATTCACGGCCAAAGCGCTTGCTCATGTTGCGCAGATGATCTTCAGCCTGCCCCCGGCTACGGAAGGCCCCAACCTGCACTAACCAGTCGCCCGCCTTTGGGGGCGCAGGCCTGTTTGCCGCAATGCGCGACGGTGTGGCGCGATCTCGTTCACCACCAATGATGATCTTCAGTCCATCTTGATCTGCTGAGCCTTGCTCTACTGGCGGGCGCGACATCGCGCCTGTTGGCTCATCTTCGAAAAGGTTCTGGGCGACGGTGATGTGCTCGCCATTCTTACGGCGTTGGATCACGTCAAATCCGGTTTCCAGCAGGTCTTCGACATGGTTGTCACGGGCCGCAGTCGAGTTGCCACCGAGGACAACGGCGATCAGACGGCGGTTATCCCGTACGGCTGAGGCGGCGAGATTGAAACCCGAAGCAGCCGTAAAGCCGGTCTTAAGGCCATCAACCCCGGGCATCTTGCCGAGCAGACCATTGTGATTCTTGACCGTTTGGCCTTGGAAGGTGAACTGGCGCTGGCCGAAATAGGAATAGTACTGGGGGTAGTCCCGCATCACGGCGCGCGACAGGATGGCAATGTCGCGGGCGCTGGACAGCTGACGCTTATCGGGCAGGCCGGAGGCATTGGCAAAGTGCGTATTGACCATGCCGAGCTCGTGCGCGCGCAGGGTCATCAAGGTCGCAAAGCGCGTTTCCGAGCCGCCGATCTTTTCCGCCAAGGCTGTCGCCATGTCGTTGGCTGACTTCACCGCAACGGCGCGCATGGCCTGATCGACGGTGATCGTGCTCCCTGCCCGAAGGCCCAGCTTGGTCGGGGCCTGGCCCGCAGCACGGCGTGAGACGACGATCGTGTCGTTGAGGTGGAGCTTGCCCTGAGACAGGGCCTCGAAGGCCAAATAAAGCGTCATCACCTTGGTGATCGAGGCGGGATAACGCGGGCTGTCGGCCTTCTTCGCGTAGAGGACCTCGCCTGAATTGGCGTCAACGACGATGGAGGCATATCGCGCTTCGGACGCCATCGATGCCGCATGTGCGGATGATGCTGTGCTGATCATCAGACCCGCTGTCATGGCCAGAACGGCACAGAGCGGGGCCAGGGCGCGGTGGGCTTGCTTGAGCATGCACATGTGTCCGTCGGTGAGAGGCGACCAGCTTGCCGCAAGAGTAGGCAGTATGATGTGCTTGCGGGTGTTTCGTCTAGGTTAACAAAATGCTTCTAGCGGCTTCTTGATCATATTTTTCCATATTGTTGCGTCGCACCATTGAGTGGCTCGATATTGTGCACTGCACAAAAAATTCTTGACCCGATTCTGCCTCTATGGCATGAGATAGCTCACGAAAGCGGGTTTAGATCCGGTTTCGGCACTTTCACAGGGTGCGCTGCGGCATTGCAGCCGCATTCACGGCGCGGATCACGCGCACATCTAGGAGACTTGATATGGCGAACGGCGCTGAAACCATGAAGAAGACCGTCGAGCAGTTCACCTCGGCAGGCAGCACGGCGTTCAAGGAGCAGGTCGAAAAGTCCCTGTCCGCTCTGAATGACGTCAATGCCCAATCCAAGCACAATCTTGAAGCCGTCGTGGCTTCGGTGACTGCGGCAACCAAGGGCGCTGAAGCCCTTGGCGCACAGGTTATCGCCTTCTCGAAAGAGTCGATGGAAAACCAAGTCGCAGCCGCCAAGTCGCTGACCTCCGCCAAGAGCGTTCAAGAAGCCGTTGAGCTTCAAACCGCCTATGCCAAGTCGGCCATGGAAACCATGATGGCGCAGATGACGAAGATGTCTGAAACGGCCGCCGCCTCGGTGAAAGATTCGATGACACCTCTGAACGCGCGCGTCACGGCCATGGTCGAGAAGATGCAAGCCGCTCGCTAATCGCAACAGGCGGATGGCACCGTCCGGTGCCTGACGAAATAGGGCCTCAGACCTCAGTGTCTGAGGCTTTTTTTCTGCGCAAATGACGAAAGATGGGCTTTGAGCAATTAATCCACCGCTCAAGTGACGGTTAGCCCTTTCAAACTGCCGCTGTTTCCATATCTAATCAAAGGTGCCGGGGTCAGTTGCCCGGCGCTTTGGAGAGCTTTGTTGATGGCCGAGCGTAAGCAAGGTGGTCAGGACAACGGCGTTGGCGTCGGGGTTGTCACACAGGTAAAGCCGAAGACTCAGAAGCCTTCGCTCTATCGCGTGCTGATCCTCAATGACGACTACACGCCGATGGAGTTCGTGGTCTATGTCCTAGAGCGATATTTCAACAAATCGCGCGAAGACGCCACGCTGATCATGCTGCAGATTCATCAACATGGGATCGGTGTCTGTGGTGTCTTTACCTATGAGGTGGCCGAAACAAAGGTCGCTCAAGTGATTGATACCGCACGCCGTAATCAGCACCCGCTCCAGTGCACCATGGAAAAGGATTGAGAGGTCGCCTTTGCCTTCGTTTTCGCGCAACCTCGAAGAGACCCTGCATAGGGCCGTAGACTTCGCAAACCAGCGTAAGCATGAATATGCCACGCTCGAACATCTGTTGCTCTCGCTCGCCGATGATGAAGACGCAGCAGGGGTGATGAACGCCTGCGACGTGGATGTTGTTGCCCTGCGTAAGAGCCTGATCAACTATCTGGACGTGGAACTGAAATCTCTGATCGTCGATGACGGCGAAGAGGCCAAGCCCACAGCCGGGTTCCAGCGCGTGATTCAGCGCGCCGTCATCCATGTCCAGTCTTCGGGGCGTGATGAGGTAACTGGCGCCAACGTCTTGGTGGCCATCTTCTCCGAGCGCGAAAGCCACGCGGCCTATTTCCTGCAAGAGCAGGACATGACCCGCTATGACGCGGTCAACTATATCGCCCACGGCATTGCCAAAAAGCCCGGTGCGTCCGAAGCCAAGCCCGTCAAGGGATCGAGCGACGGCGAAGAGGGCGAAAAGTCTTCGGGCAAGCCCGCAGGCGAGGCCCTAGAGGCCTATTGCGTCAACCTCAATGAGAAGTCGCGTCAGGGCAAGGTTGACCCCTTGATCGGCCGCACGGCTGAGGTCGACCGCGCCATCCAAATCCTTTGCCGCCGGACCAAGAACAATCCGTTGCTGGTCGGTGATCCGGGCGTCGGTAAGACTGCCATTGCTGAGGGCTTGGCAAGGAAGATCGTCAACCATGAGGTCCCAGAGGTTTTGGCCGGGGCCACGATCTTCAGCCTTGATATGGGTTCGCTTCTGGCCGGCACCCGCTATCGCGGTGACTTTGAAGAGCGGATCAAGCAGGTGATGAAGGAGTTGGAGGCTCACCCCAACGCGATCCTATTCATCGACGAGATCCATACGGTCATTGGGGCTGGCGCGACATCCGGCGGGGCTATGGATGCCTCGAACCTCTTGAAGCCTGCATTGGCCTCAGGCGCGCTGCGCTGCATGGGCTCGACGACCTATAAGGAGTTCCGCCAGCACTTCGAAAAGGACCGGGCCCTCGTGCGCCGGTTCCAGAAGATCGATGTCAATGAGCCAAACATTGAGGATTCCATCAAAATCCTCAAAGGCTTGAAGTCCTATTATGAGGATTTCCATAAGCTGAAATATACCAACGATGCCATCAAGGCGGCGGTGGAACTCTCGGCGCGCTACATCACCGACCGCAAGCTGCCCGATAAGGCCATCGACATTATCGACGAAGCCGGTGCCTCGCAGATGTTGTTGCCTGAGGCCAAGCGCAAGAAGACCTTGGGCGTCAAGGAGATCGAAGCCATCGTGGCCAAGATCGCCCGTATCCCGCCCAAGTCCGTCTCCAAGACCGATGCGGAGTCGCTTAAGACCCTCGAATCCGATCTGGAGCGGGCGGTGTTCGGCCAAGACGCAGCGATCAAGCAACTGTCTAGTGCCATGAAAATGGCTCGGGCCGGTCTGCGTGATCCGCAAAAGCCGATTGGCTGCTATCTGTTCTCCGGCCCGACCGGTGTCGGCAAGACCGAGGCCGCCAAGCAGTTGGCCATGACCTTGGGTATCGAGCTGCTACGCTTTGACATGTCCGAATATATGGAACGCCACACGGTCAGCCGTCTGATCGGCGCGCCTCCGGGCTATGTCGGCCACGATCAGGGCGGGCTTCTCACCGACGCGGTGGATCAACATCCTCACGCGGTGGTGTTGCTCGACGAGATCGAGAAGGCGCACCAAGACGTCTACAACATCCTGCTCCAGGTCATGGATCACGGGGTGCTGACCGACGCCAATGGCAAGAAGGTCGACTTCCGCAATGTGGTTTTGATCATGACCACCAATGCCGGGGCCGCCGACAGCCAGCGCAACGTCATCGGCTTTGGTCGGGGCAAGTCAGAAGGCGAGGATGAGGCCGCGATCAAACGCATCTTCACCCCAGAATTCCGCAACCGTCTCGATGCGGTCGTGGCCTTCAAGTCGCTCAATGCCGACGTTATCAGACAGGTGGTCCACAAGTTTGTCATGCAGCTTGAGGTCCAGTTGGCCGATCGCGGCGTGACCTTGGAACTGGCCGACGATGCCGCTGACTGGCTGGCCAAGAACGGCTTTGATGAGCTTTACGGTGCCCGGCCTCTGGCGCGGGTTATCCAAGAGCATATCAAGATGCCGCTCGCCGACGAGATCCTGTTCGGCAAGCTGGTTCGCGGCGGTCATGTCAAGATCAAGCTCGTCGACGGCAAGATCGGCTTCGATATCGAGTCTGGTAAGGGGGCTGGTTCTGCTTCTAAGCCGACGGAAGATGCCGAACCTGAGTTGGTGGAGTAGAACTGATCACACGGTGGGACTACCTCGTGCTTCGACAGGCTCAGCATGAGGTAGACTGTTAGGCCCGAGTTCTCTCAATCATCCTCATCCTGAGCCCGTCGAAGGACGAGGATGTTCCATGAACGATCCGGCGGTGCGAAAGGGTGTGGGTCCCCGCCTTCGCGGGGAAGACGGCAGGATGAGAAGGGGGGCATAAGCCCTCTCCCTGTGGGAGAGGGTTGGGTGAGGGCCTTACTTTTCCTCCGCGTTCCCCGCGAAGGCGGGGACCCACACCCTTTCGCACCGCCGGATCGTTCATGGAACATCCTCGTCCTTCGACGGGCTCAGGATGAGGATGATTGAGA
>CANCJE010000082.1 GCA_947378235.1 Caulobacteraceae bacterium
ACCGGATAGAGGCGAGACATGGGCTTATCCTTTGCGAGGGCGGGGGAAGCGGCGAGGCTGCTCGCCGCAAGGCCAGCAGCAATGAGGGTGCGGCGGTCCATGAGGCGTGTTCCTAGGCAGCCGTAGGGCGATTGATGAGTTCGAGCACCTGTTTGGACAGGGGCTCACCGGTCTTTTGCTGCGCAATAACGCCAATATCGACATAGTCGCGCCAGCCAATGATCAGGCCGTCGCGGAAGTCCAGCACCCCAGCATAGGGGGCGGCGATACGCAGGCCTTCGCTGGATTGATAGTCGTCGACCCCTTCTATGAACAGGGTTTCCCCGACCTCGGCATGGGCAAAGATGCGCCATTGGATGCCGTGCATATCCTCTTGAAAGCGGCTGAGAAGCTTGCGGGCCATGGCCTTGCCACGGATCGGTGGCATGGCGGCGGCGGCATAGTGCCAGACAATGTCATCATGCATGTGGGCCAGAACGCCTTCAACGTCCTTGGCTTGCCATGTCTCAATCACCTTGAGCAAGGTCTCGTAACACTGTCCCATCTTGTCGGGTCCTCAAGGCTCAGGGTGGGTAGAAGGGGCCGGGGCAGATGTCTACCCCGGCCGCCGATTTTAGAACGGTACAGAAAGTTCCATACCGTAGGTGCGAGGTGCACCATAGGACGACATCTCGTCATTGAAGAAGACGATAATGTTGGTGCGATAGACTTCGTCGGTCAGGTTCTTGGCATAGGCCGAGACGGTCCAGCCCTTTTCCGGTGAGGTCAGGGTCACGCGGCCATCGAGTGTGCCGTAACCCTGTTCCCAAGCGGTGTTCTCAGGAGCCCAAGGCATCTTGCCCTGATACCGATAGCTGAGACGACCGGACAGGGCATCCTTCCACGAGCCGACGCTGGTCGTGGCTTCCATACCCAAGGCACCCTGCCACTTTGGCGTACGTTGCATCATCTTTCCCGAATTGTTGACGCCAGCAAAGATGAAGGTGTCGTACTTGGCATCGACATAGCTGCCGCTGGCCCAGGCCTTGAACCAAGAGTTCGGGGCCCACTGCAGATCGGTTTCAACACCCTTGATGGTCGCGCCGGGGGCGTTGCTGATCACGTTGCAGAGGCACGAGGCCAAGGTCTGCTGAACCTGTAGGTCGCGGTAGTCCATGTGGAAGATCGCGGTGTTCCAACGCACGGTGCGGTCAAACAGTTCCGTCTTATAGCCAAGCTCGTAGTTGGTGACGGTTTCAGGCTGATAGGGTGCCGCCGCAGGGAAGGCCTTCGAGGCGCTGTTCTGGAAACCGCCGCCCTTGAAGCCCTTAGAGGCCGTGAAATAGGCCATTTGGGTATCGCTCGGGGTCCAACGCAGGGTCGCCTGAGGGGTGACCTCGCTCCAGTCTTCGCCGTAGTTGGTCTTGAAGTTTTCGACCAACGGCGTCAGGGGGGCCTTATCCAGCGGGTTCAGCTTGTCGCCTGTGGCAACGATGATGCCCTGCTGGTCACCATCTTTCTTGTCTTTGGTATAGCGTGCCCCGACTTCGAGCTTTAGGGTTTCTGTCAGCTTGTAGCCAATCTGACCAAAGACCGCCATGTCCTCATTGTGGCCGTGGTCAATCCAGTGTGACTCGCCCGACAGGGTCGGCAGAACCCGCGATTCACCCCAATAGCGGTTCTTCTGGGTGACGTTGCCCTTCATGTAATAGGCACCGACAATCCAGTCGAGACGGCTGGCATCATCCGTGGAGGTCAGGCGAACCTCTTGGGTAAAGAGGTTCACGGTCTCCCGGAAATTCACCGGTTCAGCGAACAGGAAGGCTGATCCGGCTGCGGCCAAGTCTGCCGCAGACAGGTTATATCCATTCGTGGGGCCAAGGCCTGTTTGGTCATAAAGTGTGAAGGCCTTGTTGGCACGGAAGCCCGTGATGCTCGACAGCCGAACATTTTTAGCCAGGTCCTTGTCGATCTTGCCAATGGCGCTGAAGGTTTCGTGCCGCGCGGCCTGCGGGGTTGGTGACGCATCACCGGCAAAGAGGGGCCATACGGGGAAGCTTTCGCGGATGCTGAGCGGGGCGCCGCGGGCGGCGGAGATCAGCTTGCGCGTGCCGGACCAGATGTTGGGGCCTGCGGGCAAGGTCGAGCTTTTGACGCCAACGCGGTTGACGCCATCATTGCTGTCCTTGGAATAGTCGACATTCAGGCTGGCTCGAAGGTCGGAGTCCGTCGGGCGATAGGCTAACTGCGCACGGGCCTGCACGGAGTCGAGATTTTCGACATCCACATTGTGCAGCAGGTCCTTGGCATAGCCCGAGTGATTGATGGTCTGGAACGACAGGCGTCCGGCCAAGGTTTCGCTTAAGGGGCCGGTGATATAGCCGTTGGTCTGCTTAAGGTCGTAGTTGCCGAGGGCCACGGTCATGCGGCCGGACGGGCTGAAGCTTGGGGCATTGCTGATGATGTTGATCGCACCGCCCGCAACATTCTTACCCAACAACACGCCCTGTGGACCGCGTACGACTTCGATACGCTCAACATCATAGAAGGCCGAGTTCAGGTTACCCGAACGGCTGACATAGACGTCATCGACGAAGGTCGAGACCGACTGGTCGGCCGTGGGTGAAGTGAGGCGGGTATTGACGACGCCGCGAATGTTGATTTCGTTGGCTTGCGGCGAGTTGGCCGTGAAGGAGATGCCGGTCAGGTTGTGGCCCAGATCTTCCAGCGACAGAACGCGGTCCTTAGCCAGATTGGTTCCGGTAACGGCGGTGATCGAAATGGGCGTGGCTTGGACATTTTCAGCCCGCTTCTGTGCCGTAACAATGACCTCTTCCAACTGCGAGCCAGTGGCTGGCGTGGTCTCGGCAGCCATGAGAGGCGTGGCCAGAGCCATCCCGGCCATGAGCGCAATAATTGACGACGTGGTATGGTTATGTCTCACTTGCTTTGTCTCCCCCTCAGCTAAGTCGACGATCCGTCGCTCGCTTGAATTATTGGTTTCGATCTTTAAAAAGCTGATTATCCCCTATTTTCTTGCTCAAAATCAGTTTTTCTCACCGAAGAAAGCAGGATTTTTCAAGAAAAATAGTGGATTCACCTCTGATTCTAACTTTTGTTATTTAAGATGAAGGCGGAAATTTATTTCACTTTCCATCATCAACTTACGCAGTGATTGGGATGGTGTTTTAATCTGTCCAAATATGACTAACAGGACTGAAGTACATGCCGTCCGTATTTAGAGTTCGGCCATCCCACTAGAAATATCTTGCCAATGGATGGTACTTTTATGCAAGCTATTTTTTGTCCGCTTACCAGCGTGGAAAGAGCGGGGAACAGGAACGCATTTTGACCATGGCCAATGCTCTATCGGATGCTGAAAAGATCGCTCTCACCCACGAGATGGCCGCCGCTTGGCATGCGCTGGATTGGCGAAAGGTTGCGGACATGTTTGCGCCCGACGGTGTGCTCCATTCGATGATGGTCGAGCCGGT
The DNA here is from genome assembly GCA_947378235.1 of Caulobacteraceae bacterium. Taxonomy (GTDB): domain Bacteria; phylum Pseudomonadota; class Alphaproteobacteria; order Caulobacterales; family Caulobacteraceae; genus CAISGS01. The sequence goes on from CANCJE010000082.1 coordinate 3,474, forward strand.
GGTCGGACGCGAGGCGGTCTATAAGCGGGTCGCCGGTCTTGGCGACGGCTTGGAGTCCATCACGCTGGACCTTCATCATGTCGGCGTCATCGACGGACTAGTCTATATGGAGCGCACGGACCGCTTCGTCTATCGCGGCAAGGAGGGCTCTGCCCCCGTGGTCGGGGTCTTGGAATTTGAAGGATCGTTGATCAAGGTCTGGCGGGAATATTATGACCGCCACCATCTTTTGAGTGCGATGGGACTGATCGAGGATTTCGACCAGTCCACGCGCTAGGGCCTATCGGCCAAATTTACGCAAGGCTGCAGCCTCGGCGGAGTCTAGATATTCGTCGAGGCGGGTAATGACACCATTCTCCACCCGTACCACAACACAGGCCGACATCTTGAACAGGCTGCCGTCGGGCAAGGTGGCCTCGAGCACATGCTGCTGCAGAAAACCGTCCGATAGGGCCTCGCGGCGTAGGATCCGATAGTTGCGGTCAGGCAGGTTGTTGATGAACCAGCCGAGCACCTTCATGTTTTGATCGACGGTCTGCTCGATATTGTCCGTATTGTGCCAGAGCTTAGCGTCCGGGTGATAGCAGGCGCGAACCGTTTCGGTGTCGCCCGATTGAATGGCGCTGACAAAACGTTCGGCAAGGTCGAGATATTGCTGCGGGGTCATGGGGTTTCTTTCTGATCAGCGGCCAGTGGTGACGCGCTCGCCCGACAAGGATCGGCGCATTTGCAGTTCATAGGCCTTGGGGTCGCGTGAAATACCGGCGCGAACCTCGATGGCCATATAGTCAGTATCGACCTCATCAGCCCCGCGCTTAATGGCCTTGAGGCCAACATCGGCAATATAGGCGGGAGTCTCTTTGGAGCCCTCAACATGGGCGGCCATGCGCGTATCGACAGACCCGACGATGAGGGCCGTAACGCTGGTATTTTGCGGTGCTAGCTCTGCACGCAGGCAGGTCGACATGGCCCGGGCCGCGAATTTTGAAGGGCTATAGCCTCCCATGCCCGGAATGGCGACAATGCCGCCCGCGGACAGGACGTTGGCGATCGCGCTCTGGGGGCTCTTGGCCAAGATGGGGGCAAAGGCGCGGGTCATGGCCAGGGGCCCGAAATAGTTGACCTCCATCTCCGCCCGAGCCGAGGACATGTCAGGGGCCCGCATCAGGGTCTGCATCTGGAATTGCCCAGCATTATTGACCAGGATCGTGACATCCGTGCAGGTCTTGGCGGCCTCATCGATGGTCTCTTGGCGGCTGACATCCAAGGCTATGGCCGTCACCCGGCCCGCACCCTCTTCGACCAGATGCTGGGCATTGGTCACATCGCGGGTGCCGACATAGACGTGCCGCGCGCCTGCAGCAAGGAAGGCCCGAACAAAGGCCTCGCCGATGCCGCGATTGCCGCCGGTCACCAGGGCGACACTGTCTTTGATCTCCATAGGGTCTTTGCTTTCGTCTTAAAAAATTGAAAGGGAATCAGGCGCTGTGGCGACCGTTCCGGATCAGGTCGCGGTCGGCCCAGACGCTATGGGTTCCGCTGCTGATCTTGTGGGGCAGGGCAATGCGCACGACGGGGCCATCCTCAAAGCGCTTACAGTCGATCAGGATGCACTCAGACGTGCCCTTAAGCTCGTCGATGATGAAGCTGACCAGATAGCCGTCATCCTCATCCTTGGCATTGATCCGCGGAATAAAGGGCGACTCGCTGGCAAAACGGCCTTCGGGAAGATCGACGGTCCAGGATTCACCCGTCACCAGATCATGTTTGACGAAGCCGTTGAACAGGAACCAGCCGGGCTTGGCCTTGGTACTGTAGGCATAGCGATAGGGCTTGCCGGCATAGCGCTGATTGAACATGCCAAATTCAAGAACGCGGTCATCCAGATGATATTCACGCGTCTCGCCGGTCTTGAGATTGAAGTGCCAGCGATGCAGCTTGGACATGAAGCTGTGCTCATCGACAAAGCCCATCATGTGAGCATAGCCGGGAGGAGCGTCTGCCAGAGGTCCCGGGGTTGGGTTTTCTTGAAAATAGCCATCCATGATCACCTCGTCGCCCTCTTCATAGGCATTGAGGAAGTGCAGGATGTAGGTCGGATCGGCATTGAACCAGCGGATGTCTTCGGACTTGCCGAAGCGGGGGATTAGACCGAAGCGCGAGGGAATACCCTCATGGGCGCGGACGGCGTGGATGTCGCGCTTGAGCAGCTCTTCGTCCCAGAACACCGGCAGGTCATTAAGGATCGCGTAGTTCTCGCTGAAGGTCATGTCATGCGGCAGGCGCGGGCCGGGTAAAGGAATGGGCACATAGTGGATCAGCTTGCCGGTCAGATCGACGACGCCATAGTGCATGTAGGGCGGATATTTCGAATAGTTGAAAAACAGAAGATCGCCCGTCGCCTCATCCACCTTGGTATGGGCAGACACGCCGTCGAGCGGTCCCCAACTGGCCACGCCGCCCTGTTCTAGGGTCTCTGGATTGAGCCAATAGGCCTCACCGCACTGATAGAAGGTCGAGACGATCTTTCCGCCATGGATCACCACGTCGGTGCTGGACGCATCCTTCATCGCCCCTTGCGCGCCAAAGCCGGGGCGCAATGAGACCTTGGGGCCATCCATTAGCCCGCCCCAGAGCGCCTGACCCGCCTCCTGCTCGGCTTGAAAGCCGCGCGTGCGCACAAAGCGGTTGCGATAGTTGGCGCGGCCACCCTTGAAATCGATCATGTGGATCATGCCGTCACCATCGAAGGGATGGTAACGTCCGAGCGGCTGCTGCACCGGGTTTTCGGTGTTGCGCACATAGATCCCGTCAATATCGCTAGGGATGACACCTTCGATGACGTCCAGATCCGTTGCATCGACCTCTTCATGCAGCGGCGTCCAAGCCCCATTGAGATAGGGGTGGTTGCTCGGTTGCAACGATGTCTTCACCGGCGCATGGCGAACGGCCTGCATCGAATTTCTCCCCTATCCAAAAGGGGTCGCATCGGCACCCCTTGACAATACCCTAGCCCCTAAGTCTTGTTGTGCAAGTCAATTTGAGGCCCGCGTCCTAAGGTCCCAGTTGAATTCCACATCTCGAGCCCATCGGCGATCCTCGGAGATATCAGATGAAACTGAAAATGGCGCTAGTGGCGATGATGCTCGCCTTGACCCTGTCACCGGTTACGGCAGCGGCACAGGATACCGACGCTAAGAAATTGGCCGTTGTTCACGAGATGATGGACGCTTGGAAAAATAGCGACTGGCGCAAGGTCGGCGATCTCTTTGCAGAAGATGGCGTCCTCTGGTCGATGATGGGCGAACCGGTCCACGGCCGCGAGGCCATTTATAAGCGCATCGCGGCGTTGGGTGAGGGGGTCGAGGGAGGTGTGACCTTGGATGCGACCCACATGGGCATCATCGATGGACTGGTGTTCATGGAGCGCACCGATCGCTTTATCTACAAGGGAAAGGCCGGCTCAGTGCCGGTGGTCGGTATTTTGGACGTTCGCAACGGCAAGGTTCAGGAATGGCGCGAATATTACGATCGCGCCAGCCTGATGAGCGCCATGGGTGTTAAGCCTTAAGACCGTTAGGCAAGGCGGCTAGGCGGTGCGTTCCAAGATCATCGCCGCGCCGACCCCAACGCCACCGGTCGCCACAACCAATCCTGTCTCTGCGTTTAACTGAACCATTGTATCGACCAAGGTGGTGGTCAAGATGGCCCCGGTCGCACCCATCGGATGGCCCATGGCCAGATGTCCGCCATTGGGATTGACCTTGGCCATGTCCGGCTGGAAGTCGCGCTCAAACAGAACCGGCACGACGGCAAAGGCCTCCATAAATTCGATGGCACCGACGCTCTCGACCGACAGGCCTGTGCGGTTGAGGGCCCTTTCCATGGCTGTGAATCCCGCCGTCAATTGCATCACCGGATCATTGGCCGATTCCGCAACGGACCGGATGCGGGCGACCGGTTTAAGGCCGAGGCGCTTTCCGGCATCGAGGGTGCCGACCAAGATCAGGGCCGCACCGTCAGAGATCGGCGGACAGTGGGCGGCGGTGTGCCGATGCTCAATCGCACTCAGTTCGGGGTGGCGGGCCAGCAGGATCTCGTCGAAGCCCTCGGCTCCGGTCGGCGCAAAGATGGGGCCATATCGGTCGAAGACGGCCAGATCATTAAACTCGCGGATATTCTCATCCCGGTCGAGAGCGAGGCTGCCATCGTCGTGGGTCACGGGAATGACCCGACCACTATAACGTCCTGCGTTCCAGGCCTCATTGGCACGGGCGTGGGAGCGAATGACGGCAGCATCCATCGTTGCGCGGTCAATATTTTTACAAGTTGCCAGCAGATCCGCTGAGACCCCGACGGGGGCCCAGCCCATCGAGGCGGCTAGCCCCATGTCGCTATAATAGTCGGCCTTGTCTTCGAGGAAGCCGACCTGAGACATGCTTTCGACACCGCCTGCCAACACCAGATCGGCTTGGCCCGAACTGACCCGCCGCGCGGCATCGGCCAGCGCGGTAAGCCCGGAGACGCAAAAATTGTTGATGGTCAGGCAGGCGACGCTGTCAGGAAGCCCGGCTTGAATCCGCGCGGCCAGCGCCAGATGTCCGCCCTGAACCCCGATCTGGGTCACGCAGCCCAAGGTAAGGTGCTCGACCGAGGCTACGGCATCCTTGCCATTGCGTTGTTCCAGAGCCCGCACAAGTTGGCTGATCAACTGGGTCGGGCGGATCTTAGCGAGGCTGCCATTGGGGCGGCCCTTGCCACGGGGCGTGCGAACCGCATCAAAAATATAGGCTGACATTTGAACGCCGCTCCTCGTGGTTTCAGCAAGGGTGACTTTTATACTGCAAGTTCACAAAGCCCAAACCCTTGGCACGAATAAAGCGCGGGAGGGCGAGCCTCGCCCCGGCATTATTCGACGTGCTTCTTATTGATAGCTATAATTATTATGTTACAAAACGCGTGGTGTAGGGGGCGTTCGTATGTTTGGCATGATCCATAGATCCGCAAGGGACATGGTGCTTTCTCAGTTTGGCCAGGCCGCATGGGACGAAATTCTCACCCGCGCTAAATTGGACGAGTCGGCTTTCGTAAGCGGCGAATCCTATCCCGATGAGGTCACATTTCGGCTGATAACGACGGCCGCAGAAGTGGCGAACCTCTCGGTTGACGACACCCTCTATGCTTTTGGCGAACATTGGGTGGCGGCGGCTTGGAACGGTCCCTATGCGACCGTGATGACGGTCTTGGGTCGGTCTTTGAGTGAGTCTCTCGCGAACCTAGACCGTATGCACGCCAGTATTCAGATTGCGATGCCGGACGCAGACCTTCCTCAATTTTCGGTTATCTTTGAAGATGATACCCGCATTGAAGTCGAATATGTCTCCAATCGCGAAGGCCTCGAATATTTTGTTCGCGGACTATTTTCTGGATTGATGAAGAAATTTTCGGTTGAAGGAGAGATCACAACTGAAAAGGCTTCTGATGGAGCTCAGATCTTTAAAATACTATTGTCTAAATAATCAGACCCATGGAAGTTAATATTGAACTTTCTAACGGACAGCTTGAGAATCTTTTTCCCTGTTATCTCCTAACAGACGAAGAATTGGTTCTCAAATCGGTTGGCCGTTCCATACGCAAACTGTTGCCGCAGGCTCAGGCGGGCGAATTGTTGCGGTCTCATTTTACCATTTTGCGCCCAAGTTCCGGGTTCGATCCGGCAATCGCTGCGCGGCGTGCGAGCGCTTTACAGATCAAATCACAGGATGGTCGGGTCAACCTCGTTGGGTCGGTGACGGCAGTAAATCAGGGCTATCTCTTCTGCCTCACCCATTCGGCCATGCAGTCCCAAAACTGGGGGGCCTTGGATCTTTCAGCATCGGATTTCTCGTCCGCAGACCAGTCTATGGCCATTGGCACCTCAATGGGACTGCAAGCGGTTCTGATGTCTGAGATGAAGGAATTGGCCGGCAATTTGGCACGCGCGCGTGACGAGGCGCTTGCGGCCAACCTTGCCAAATCGACCTTCCTATCGGTGATGAGCCACGAGATCCGCACACCGCTCAATGGTGTTTTGGGCATGGTCCATGTGCTGCTCAAGGATGCCCCGACCGACAAGCAGCGGTCGCGTCTGGAGATCGTGCAGGAATCGGGCGACGCCTTACTGGCCATTCTCAACGATCTGCTCGATATTTCGCGTATCGAGGCTGGCAAGATGACGCTGGAGTCCATCGCGTTTAACATCCGCGAAGTTTTGAATGGGGCCTATGCCGCCTTCACCGCCATCGCCAACAAGGCGGGCGTTTCGTTCGTATTGGACATTGATCAGGCCGAGGGTATCTACCTTGGCGACCCAACCCGGGTCAGGCAGATTGCCTATAATTTTCTATCCAATGCGCTGAAATTCACGAAGGAGGGCAAGGTCGTTCTGGCTGCCAGCTATCGTGATGACACGCTTGAAATCTCTGTTTTGGATACAGGCATTGGAATTGCGACTGAGCGCCTAGAGACGGTGTTCGACCCCTTCACGCAAGCCGACGTCAGCACCAGCCGTAATTTTGGTGGCACCGGTCTTGGCCTCAGCATTGCCTATGATCTGGCTAAGATGATGGGCGGTTCAATTCGGGTCGATAGTGATCTTGGCAAGGGTTCGACCTTTACAGCTTTCCTAAAAATTCCGCGGCTTGGCGACGCCGTCAACGAGCCCGCGCTCGCTATTGAAGATGATGCGGTGGTCTCGCAGGACATTGTTCAGAGCCTTCGGGTTCTGGCCGCCGAAGACAATCTGGTCAATCAACTGGTGCTTCGTACCTTGATGGAACAGTTCGGTATCACCTTGACGGTGGTCGAAAATGGCAAACTCGCGGTCGAGGCGTGGGAAAGCCAAGTCTGGGATATTGTCCTGATGGACATGCAGATGCCCGTCATGGGCGGCGTGGAGGCCAGCCGACTGATCCGCGAGCGCGAGCGCGAAACCGGCCGAGCCACGACCCCTATCATCGCGGTTACGGCCAATGCCATGACCCATCAGATCAGCGAATATGAGACAGCCGGGATCAATGGGATCGTGTCTAAGCCGATCAAGGCCGATGCGCTCGCCAATGTCCTGATCAAGGTTCTGGACGATCTGGCCGCGTCTCACGCCCAGACGGTCTAGCCCGGCCCGTTGCAGGGTCCTTAAGGGGCTAGGCGGTGACCTGTTGACGCTGGATCTTGGACCACACACTGGTCGGACGCAGGGTCAGGCGCTCATCGCAGAGGATCTTTGCAAATTGCGTCTGACCGGCGCGGCGAGCAGCGACCAGCAGGGTGCGCTGAAAGACGTCGCGCTGAGCGTGGCTGCCGCCAAAGATCGACAGTTGATGCCGCACCGGGGCCATGATCGAGACCACCTGCCCATAGTTGCCTCGGCCAAAGGCGGTCAGGGCCTGGGCCACGGGTAGGCCCGCTGAGGCCATGGCCAGACCATTGCTGACCAGACGTTCTGGGCTGCGGGCTGCAGTCTCCATTCGCGCCACAATGGTTTCGGCCTCGGCTTGCCGACCGGCGCCGACGAGGGCGAGGATCGCGTGCAGGTCATTAAAGACATACCAGCAGGTCGGGTCCTTCGCGGCCCAGGCGTCAGCCAAGGGCTCCCACCGCGATCCGACGTCCACCTCGTCCAGGTGCAGACGCCATAGGAGACTACCCGCATCCGCCATTTCCAGGGCCGTGCGCAAGGATTGGTCGCAGCTCAAGGTCTCGTCACAGATGGCCAGTGCCGTCCCGTAATCATGCCGTTCGAGCGCGAAAATCGCTCTGTGCCAACTGGTATGGACCTTGAGGAAGTTGCTGGTCGTCCATGACGCGCTTTGGCTGTCGAGAAAATCGATACCCTCTTCGAATAGACCGCGCATCTCATAGGTATGGCCCACAGCATGGATGGCCCAGACATCGTCCGCATGATGGGCGATCGCGGCCCGTCCCGCCTGTTCGGCCGCCTCATACTGTCCGCATTCTTCCAGTCCAAAGGCCTGCATGCCCAGAAGATAGCCATAGAGGTGATGGTCTGGGTCCCAGTGCGGCAGGGCTCTTGTGACACGGTCCCTCAGATTGCCCGCCTCGCCCAAGAAGAAGTCGAGCTGATGGCCGACCGAGAGGGCCAAAATATCGCGCGGATAGAGGCTGAGCAGCTCATCAAGCGTGCGGCTCGCCCCGTGCCAGTCTCCGGCGATCCATTGACCGATGGCGCTGAGATGGAAGGTCTCACGCGCGTCGGTCGAGGTCAGGCCC
>CANCJE010000083.1 GCA_947378235.1 Caulobacteraceae bacterium
GCTGAGCGCAGATCGATCATCGACTCCCAATCGAAACTTGGGCTCGAATGGACCAAGGTCACCAAGCCATGACAGCCCGCCCATAGGGTCTGAGCCGCCACATCGACCGTCCCCGTCCGCAGTCGCCCACAGGCGGCGATCTCAGCCACTACACTGCGAAACTGCGCATAGGACTGGGCGCCAAGATCCACAGAGGTCTGGGACCGCTCTTCAGTGACTTCGGCTGGCTTGGCGCAGAAGATCAACTGGTAGGCGTTGGCGTTCTCAATGGCAAAATCCATATAGGCATCAAGTATAGCCCGAACCCTTACGACAGGATCTCCGGGCAATTGCGCAATCTGGGTGTTGGTCTCCAACATATGCGCGATGGCGTCGGAGGTGATCTCAAGCAGAATTTCTGCCTTGTCCTTGAAGTGCATATAGAGCGCCGTCGAGGACACGCCGACCTCATCGGCGATCCGCCGAATGGTGGCCCCATCATAGCCCTCAGCCACAAAGATACGCTCTGCCGCCGCGAGAATCTCAGCACGGCGCAGGTGGCCATCACCTTTGGGTTTACGGGCTGATTTGTTGGCCTTGGTAACAATCACGGTCACGAAAAATTCCTAGAGTTCCCTAAGGGCACACTAAAGGCGTTTGTGACAAAACTGCAAGCGGCCTGTCGATAAACAAAAATCTTGCTAAAATTGCAATATTACCACCGCATCTGCTAATGCGTGTTCAATTTAAAATTGTTCGTCAAGAGTTGATCATTCAGCAGAGAATGACCAATGCGCGAACAGTCGCACAGCTTCATTTTGGATCGCGCCGAATTCGTTTCGAGCGCGCCGTTGGATCGGCCTGTCCAACAGCCCTTCGACAGCCTACCGGATTTTGCAGATCGCCCGACCGCACGCGATGGGCCGAGACCTGAACAGAAGCTTATATGGGTAAGCCTAATGATCGCGGCGGCTATGGCTCTGATCCTTTGGCCATCGGCGAGCCTCTCCTATGCGCGCAGAGGACTTTGGGTCCTCTTCTTGGTCGTTAGCGTGATCCGAGCCATTGCCGTTTTTCTCTCGACAACCCCGCCTCAAACCATCCTAAGCCGCCGTAATCGCGGGCGCTTGCCGATCTACTCCATCATTGTGCCGCTCTACAAAGAAGCCAATATGGTCAAGCAGATGGTGCAAAACCTTCAGGCGCTGAACTATCCCAAAAAGGCCCTCGACGTCATCTTTGCCATCGAGGCCGACGACAGCCAAACCTTGCATGCCCTGACAAGGCAGCGCCTTCCGGGTTGGATGCGGATTATCATCGCCCCACCCGGCAGCCCTCAAACCAAACCCAGAGCCTGCAACGTCGCACTGGATCAAGCCGTCGGCAGTTTGGTTGTGATTTTTGATGCCGAAGACCGGCCGCACCCTGACCAACTGATGGAGGCGGCCAACCGGTTTATGGCGGCAGATGAACAGTTGGCCTGCCTCCAAGCCCCCTTAAGGATTCTACCCGGCAAGGGGTTCTGGTGTCGGCAATTTGCCTTGGAATATGCCGCCCATTTCGAAACCTTCTTGCCCGCCCTTGCCAAGGTGGGAAGCGCCGTGCCTTTGGGCGGCACGAGCAATCACCTTCGCGTCGAGGCATTACGCCAACTCGGTGGATGGGACCCCTACAATGTCACCGAAGATGCTGATCTCGGCTTTCGCTTGGCGAGCGCTGGCTTTCGGACAGAAATGCTGACCCTCCCGACTTGGGAAACGCCCACCGCTCGGTTCAGCGTCTGGCTTCCTCAACGCTCGCGCTGGCTTAAGGGCTATATGCAAACCCTAATCGTCTGGACCAAATGCCACAGCCGTCTAAGCATCGCCAATCAAGCCTCTCTCTGGCTGACCCTTGGCGTATCCGTCCTTTCCGCTCTCATCCATGGACCCATTGCCCTGCTGCTCCTTGTTCAGTCCATCCTCGCCGTCTGCGGCTGGGGACCGTTCATTTCCGCAACGGGCCTCGTGCTTGTTGCAACGGCTTGGACCTCGGCGATCCTGTCAATGACGGTCGGCGCCAAGCGCGCCGGCATTGACCTTCGCGCCAGCGACCTAGCCCTAGCGGTCATCTATTGGCCCCTTGCCACCCTCGCTGCAGGCCGAGCCGTCTATCAGTTGCTGTTCAAGCCCTATTACTGGGACAAGACCCCACATAAACCAGAACCTTTACGAACCGCCCCCTGACCGCGTATCCAACGGCATGAACGTTTCATCGCCCAAGGCCGCTCCGGCCATCGCCGCCACGCCCCTGGTCATGCGCACCACCGCTTGGAAGGACTATGCCCTGCTCGACAGCGGCAACGGTCGCAAGCTGGAACGCTATGGCCGCTACAAGGTCGTGCGGCCAGAACCGCAGTGCCTGTGGTCACCAAGACTGTCTGAGTCCGTCTGGGCCAAGGCCGACGCCGTGTTCGATCCCACCGATGAGGATGAGGCTGGTCGCTGGCGCTTTTCGGGGCCAACGGTTGAGACCTGGCCCCTCAGCTGGGGCGACGTGAAATTCCACGGTCGCTTTACCGCCTTTCGCCACCTTGCCTTCTTCCCAGAACAGGCCGCCAACTGGGCCTATCTCAATGACCGGGTCCGCGCCCGCGTCGCTAAGGGCGGCGAGCCCCCCAAGATCTTGAACCTGTTTGGCTATACCGGCGTTGCCAGTTTGGTCTGCGCCGCCGCCGGGGCCAGCGTCACCCATGTTGACGCCTCCAAAAAGGCCATTGGTTGGGCAAGAGACAATGCCACCCTGTCAGACCTCACCGACCGTCCGATCCGCTGGATCTGCGAAGATGCGCGCAAATATGTCCAGCGCGAGGTTCGGCGCGGCACCCGCTATGACGGGATCATCCTTGATCCACCCAAATATGGCCGGGGGCCAACCGGCGAAGTGTGGCGGCTCTTTGAGGACCTACCTGAACTTCTCAAACTATGTACAGAACTTCTTTCAGATAATGCTGATTTTTTGATCCTCAACGCCTATGCTGAACGGATCAGCGGCCTGTCCCTCGCTGGACTGATGGCCGACAATATGGCCGGGCGCGGCGGCGAGATTGATTGGGGCGAATTGGCCCTGATGGAGGATCAAAGCCAGCGCGGCGTAGGTCTATCCTTCTTCGCACGCTGGGGTGCCGCGACCCAATGACCAGCCGTACCATCACCTCCCTGACCAATCCGACGGTTAAGGCTGTTCGTGGCCTGCACCTGCGCAAGGAGCGGGAAGATAGCGGCCTGTTCCTTGCCGAGGGCTTGAAGATCATTACCGAGGCGGTCGATCTCGGACACGCCCCCAAGATCCTGCTCCATGGCGCGGAGGCTGCGGGCCATCCTGTGTTCCGCCGCGCCGCGGCTGCCGCCCGATCTGCTGGCGGTGAGGTGATCGAGGTCAATCGCGACATCCTCGAAAAGGTCTCACGGCGCGACAATCCACAGGCCGTGGTCGGCGTTTTCGAGCAGGTCTATACACCGCTCGCCGATATCCAGCCCCACGAGGCCGCCTGCTGGGTTGGGCTGCAGGCTGTGCGCGATCCGGGCAATCTGGGAACCATCGTGCGCACCGCTGATGCAGCGGGCTGCGGCGGTGTGATCTTGGTCGGGGACTGTACCGACCCCTATTCGGTCGAAGCGGTTCGCGCGACCATGGGCTCGATCTTTGCCGTCAAGATCGCCAAGGCCACGATCGAAGAGTTCATCGCATGGCGCAAAGAGTGGCCGGGGTCAGTCGTCGGCACCTTGCTGACCGCCACCCACGACTATCGCGCAGCCCCCTATCAAAGGCCAACCCTGATCCTGATGGGCAATGAACAGGCAGGCCTACCCCCTGAGTTGGAAGCGGTTTGCGACGTTGCAGTGAAGATCCCAATGCGCGGGCGGGCTGACAGCTTGAACCTCTCGGTCGCTACGGGGGTCATGATTTACGCTGCGACGGAGTGACTTCCTCGTCCTTCGACAGGCTCAGCATGAGGAAGACTGCACCATGGCCCCCAATCCCGTGCTCCCCGCGCAGGCGGGGACCCAGAAGCGTCTAGACCCGACCGCTGGTTGGCCCTGATCTGGATCCCCGCCTTCGCGAGGAAAACGGTGGAGCGGCGGGGGATGTCTTCGTCCATCGACAGGCTCAGCATGAGGATGAATGGAATAGCGCGGACCTCTCACTCTTCCTCATGCTGAGCCTGTCGAAGCACGAGGAGCGGATAATCTCCGAAAAATCCGTGCTCCCCGCGCAGGCGGGGAAAACGGTGGAGCGGGAGCGCCCCGTTACGTCCCCCTCGGTTTGGCCCTCGTCGTGGGCGCAGTATGGGCGGGATCTTCGGGCCAGACGTGGCGAGGATAGCGGCCTCTCATTTCGGATCGCACCTCTTTCCATGACCCTCGCCAAAAGCCGGGCAAGTCTTTGGTGACCTGGATGGGACGATGGGCGGGAGACAAGAGCGCCAAGGTTAGAGGTACCCTCCCCTCAGCCAGCATGGGATGGACACTGAGGCCAAACAGCTCCTGCACCCGCACCTGCGCCCGTGGACCACCCTCAGCCCCATAGTCGATGGTCATGCGCGTGCCCGTCGGAGCAACACAGTGTGTCGGGGCCAGTTGATCAAGCCTGCGCTGCTGGTCCCACGGCACAAGGGTTTTGAGGGCAGCTTCAAGCGCCCCATCCCGCACCTCCGCCAAGGCGCTGCGTCCGGCCAGCAAAGGCTCCAACCAATCCTCAAGCTTCGATAGCAGGGCCGCGTCAGACAGATCCGGCCAAACTTCCCCGTCCATATCGCGCAGGAACGCGACACGGGCCCGAAGCGCCGTCGCGGCCTCGCCCCAGCCCAAGCCCGCCAAACCCTCGTCACGCACCTGCGCCAGCAAGGCCTTGGCGATCATGGCCGGTTCGGGCCTGTCAATCGCGCGCTCTTCCATCACGATCTTACCGAGCCGCTTGAGGCGCACAGCCTTGAGGCGACCCTGAAGATTGGGCTGCAAGCGATCTTCGGTCACGATCTGATCGGCAAAGGCGGCCATGACCCGGGCCTGATCCAGCGGCGCGGCCAGCAAGATCCGGTCCTTGGACTCACCACTGCCCAATTCACCAATGGCAAGCCAGGTCTCACGGGCCAGCATGTCGGTGGGATCAAGATAGGCCCCTCGGCCGCTGACCAACTGAAACTCTCCGGCGGGACCCCGAGCCCTTGCCAGTCGCTCGGGAAAGGCCACGGCCAGAAGCTGAGCCTCGTCAAGCGGCTCACCCTTGAACTTGGCACCGCCTGCCGCCTTAGCCCAGCGGGCCGCGAGCGTGCGGGCGTCTCGGCCTCGCGGTGTGTCATCCCGTGCCGACCGTTGCAGGCGAGAGGCCAGATCAGTGCTCGTCCCGCCAAGGCCGCGCTCGGTCAAGGTGGCGGCGATCTGAGCTGCCCTAAGGCCCGCACCGCTTTGCGCACCTCGCAACACCATATGGGCCAGTCTTGGCGGCAGGGGCATGGTGGTCAGCGCCTCGCCATGGGTGGTCAAGCCCCCCTTGGCATCCAAGGCCCCAAGCCGCGCCAGCAGACCTCTCGCCTCAGCGAGCGCGGCGGACGGTGGACGGTCCAAAAAGGCCAGATCATCAGCCGATTGCGCGCCCCACCTAGCCAAATCTAGCGCCAGACCCGAAAGGTCACTGTCTAGGATCTCAGGTCGCGCAAAGGCGGGCAAGGATCGGGTTTCGGCCTCGTCCCATAGGCGATAGGCTATGCCCGGTTCGGTGCGTCCCGCCCGGCCACGCCTTTGATCAGCCCCCGCGCGGCTGACTCGCACCGTCTCCAGCCGCGTTAGGCCGCTCGAGGGATCAAAGCGCGGCACCCGCGACTGACCACAGTCCAGCACCATCCGCACACCCTCGATGGTCAGGCTGGTTTCGGCGATTGAGGTGGCCAGCACCACCTTGCGCCGCCCATTGGGCGCTGCCGCAATGGCCTGATCCTGCGCCTTCAAGTCTAAGGCCCCATAAAGCGGCGCTATATCGACATTTTGCGGCAAGCCTGTATCAAGCAGCATCCGCTCCACGCGGCGGATCTCACCCTGCCCGGGCAAGAAAACCAACAGACTTCCGGGTTGCTCGCCCAGCACCTTGCGCACGGCCCTTGCCGCCTGCTCTTCCAAGCGCCGAGCAGGATCGCGCCCGAGATAGATCGTCTCGACGGGAAATTGCCGACCTTGGCTTTCGATCACAGGCGCATCGCCCAAGAGGCTGGCCACCCGCGCCCCGTCCAAGGTCGCTGACATGACCAGAAGCCTCAGATCATCTCGAAGCAGCATTTGCGCATCGCGGGCCAAGGCAAGGCCTAGATCCGCATCCAGACTGCGCTCGTGAAATTCGTCGAACAGGACTGCGCCGACCCCTTCCAGACCCGGATCCTCAAGGATCATGCGGCTGAATACGCCTTCGGTGACCACCTCGATGCGGGTCTTAGGGCCGATTTTAGATTGGAGCCGCACGCGCAGGCCCACTGTCTCTCCGACGACCTCGCCCAAGGTCTGGGCCATCCGCGCCGCCGCAGCCCGCGCTGCCAGACGCCGGGGCTCGAGCATGATGATCTTACCGCCCATGAGCCAAGGCTCGTTCATGAGCGCCAACGGCACACGCGTCGTCTTTCCGGCCCCGGGGGCAGCGACCAGCACCGCACAGCTCTGCTCAGCCAAGGCAGATTTGAGGTCAGGAATGATGGCTTCGATCGGCAGACTCATACCCTAGGCCTTACCTCAACCAGGACCGATGCGTCACCTCTGCTTGAAACATGGCCATATGGGTGATGAAATCGAGCCAATAGTCCCTCAGAGCCTCCAGATCTTGCGAATGGATTGCATGATCGTCATTGGCTGACTAACCTTGCCACAATCAAATCACGCGAAGACCGGTTCGGTCGACGCGCTCACGGGGGCTCGAACATATGGCGGACGGCACCGCACCAAGCGGAAATAGACTGCTGATCAAGAAATCAATTGATCAGATTCAGCGCGAGGCCCAAGGGCACGCGCTCAAGCGCACACTTGGACCGGTCAATCTCGTCTTCCTTGGCATCGGCTGCATCATCGGTGCCGGTATCTATGTGATGACCGGCAATGCGGCGGCGAACTTTGCAGGCCCAGCCGTGATGCTGTCCTTCATCATTGCCGGCCTCGCCTGCGCCTTTGCGGGTCTGTGCTATGCGGAGCTGGCCTCGACCATGCCCGTCGCCGGATCGGCCTATACCTATGCCTACACCACTCTGGGCGAGGTGTTCGCCTGGACCATGGGTTGGCTGCTCGTGCTGGAATATGGCATTGCCGCTGCGACCGTGGCAGCAGGCTGGACCGGATATGCAACGAGCCTGCTCAAGGACCTCGGCATCATCATCCCGCCGCAATATGCCAGTTCCTTCATTCAGTCCGTTGCAGGCCCAGACGGAGCCCTGAGCTTCGTCACCACCGGCAGCTTCAATCTGGTGGGCGCGTTCGGCATCTTGGTTGTGACCGGACTGTTGGTGCTCGGCGTGTCGGAATCGGCCAATGTGAACAATGTCATCGTTCTGGTGAAGGTCGGCATTCTGCTTCTGTTCATTGGCTTTGGTGTTTTCTACATCAACACCGCCAACTGGCATCCGTTCATCCCCCCCAACAATGGCCATTTCGGCGGCTATGGAGTCAGCGGTGTCTTCCGAGCGGCCTCGGTGATCTTCTTTGCCTATGTCGGGTTTGAAGCCGTTTCGACGGCTGCGGCAGAGGCCATCAATCCGCAAAAGGATGTGCCCATCGGCATCCTGGGCTCGCTGGTCATCTGTACCCTGATCTATATGGCCGTGGCTGCGGTCCTGACCGGCGTCGTGCCCTACACCAAGCTCGGCGTGCCTGAGCCCATTGCCGTAGCGGTGGACGCCATGAACCTTCCTTGGTTCGCAAAGTTGATCAAGATCGGTGCCATTGCCGGTCTGTCATCGGTGATGCTGATCCTCACCTATGGCCAAACCCGCGTCTTCTTTGCCATGGCCCGTGACGGCTTGCTGCCCAAGGTGTTCGCCACCTTGCATCCCAAGTTCCGCACGCCATGGATTGGCACCCTGCTGCTCGGCGGTGCCATTGCGACGGCCGCTTCGATCCTGCCCATCACCATCTTGGGCGATCTGGTCAGCCTTGGTACTGCTGCTGCTTTCGGTATCGTCTGCTTGAGCGTGATCTATCTGCGCAATACCCGTCCTGATCTGGAGCGCCCGTTCCGGGTTCCTGGCGGCGGCGTGCGGATTGGCGGCGTTTGGATCGGTCTTATCCCGGTTCTCGGCATCATCTTCTGTATCGTGATGGCCGCGCCTTTGGTGATCGACATTATCATCAAGGCCCAGTCTGGCGATGCGATCCCAGCGATTATCCTGACCAGCTATGCGGCTGTGGGCGCCGCGATCTATGTGATCTACGGCTATCGCAATTCGCGTTTGGCTCAAGGGCTTGAGGTTCTCGACGTGGGTCCAGACACCCAATAGTCGACGATCAAACCCACAATCCATTGGGCTCGCTGTCGAAAGATGGCGGGCCCTTTTGGTTTTTCGGCACCACCCCCTTTTGTTACGGGCCAGAAAGTCCGATCATGGCCCTGTAACGAGACGAGGAGCGACCATCTTGGACGACGCAATCCCTGCTGCCCCCCCTGCCATAGGCGCGGTCATCGCGCCGGTCACGCCCCTGCAGCAGAACTGCACCATCGTCTGGTGTAACAAGACCAAGAAGGCGGCGATCATTGATCCGGGCGGAGAGATGCCGCGCCTGCTCAAGGCCATCGCCGACCAAGGCCTAACGCTCGAAAAGATCTGGATCACCCATGGCCACCTAGACCATGCCGGTGCCGCCGCCGCGCTTCAGGCGGCGACGGGCGTGCCCATCGAAGGCCCCCACCCTGACGACCAGTTCTGGATCGACGACATTCCCGAAAGCGGCGCGAAATATGGCCTGACCGGCGCGCAGAGCTTTACGCCTGACCGTTGGCTGCATGATGGCGATGTCGTCACCCTCGGCGAGACCCAGTTTGAGGTTCTCCATTGCCCCGGCCACACCCCCGGCCACGTCGTGTTCTTCCACCGCGAGTCCCGCTTTGCTCAGGTCGGTGACGTCCTGTTCAAGGGATCGATTGGGCGGTCTGATTTCCCGAAGGGCAATTACAACCAACTGATCGAGTCCATCACCACCAAGCTCTGGCCCCTCGGAAATGACGTCCAGTTCGTGCCCGGCCACGGCCCGATGTCGACCTTCGGGGCGGAACGCAAGTCCAATCCTTTCGTCGGTGATTTCGCGGTCTAATGACGAAACCACCGCCGGAATAGGTCCGGCACGGCGTTAGAGTGATGCGGACCGAATGGTTCGCATCTTCTGTTGCCCCCTGTCTGGATTGCCCATGGCCGTGAAACTGATCGCCCAGCGCCTGTTGAACCTTCCTCGCCCGGTCCTGATTGGCCTTGCGGTTGTGGGTAGCCTGTTATTGCTCATGGGCGGCTGTCAGTTGCTCAAACCCAAGCCAAAGGTCGATCCTTACCGGTTCGCCGCCATCGAGCGCGGTGATGTGACCAAGACCGTCTCAGCCTCCGGCAATGTTCAAGCCCTTGTAACGGTACAGGTCGGCTCGCAACTGTCGGGTCTGGTGTCTCAGGTTCTGGTCGACTTCAATAGTCCGGTCTCCAAAGGCGATGTCCTAGCGGTCATTGATGCCAAGACCTATGCCAGCCGGGTCAATCAGGGCACCGCAGACCTCGGGGCGGTAACCGCCGCCCTGGCGCAACAACGCGCCGCCCTCGAACAGGCCAAGGCTCAAAACGAGGTCGATCAAGCCGCCTATCGCCGCACCAAGTCTCTCGCCGATCAGGGCTTTGCCTCGGGACAGGCGCTCGATCAAGCGACGGCCGCCGTGAAACGCTCAGAGGCTGGCGTGGCGCTTGCCCGCGCTCAGATCGTCGCCCAAAGCGCGCGCGTGGCGCAGTCGAAGGCCGGTCTTGAGGCCAGCCAATATGACCTTGGCCGGACGCAAATCCTCTCGCCCATCGACGGCGTGGTGGTCGACCGCAAGATCGATCCTGGCCAGACCGTGGCGGCCAGTTTCCAAGCCCCGGTTCTGTTCCAGATCGCGCAGGACCTTTCGAAGCTTCAGGTCAAGATCATGGTCGATGAGGCCGATATTGGACAGGTGCGCGAAGGTCAGACGGTGAAGTTCACGGTCGATGCCTATCCCGATGAAACCTTCCAAGGCGCGGTCACACAAGTACGCAAGCAGCCTGAAACGCAGCAAAATGTTGTTGCCTATGCTGTCATTGCTCAGGCTGAAAATAAGGGCGGACGGCTTCTGCCCGGCATGACCGCCAATGCCGATGTGGTTATTGAAGAACGTCCCAACGTCCTGAAGGTTCCTGTTGCGGCCCTGCGCTTCAAGCCTGCGGATATGCAGACCCCAACCGTTGTCGGTGGTCCTCCTGGCGGTGGCGGTGGTGGCCCCGGCGGCCAAAGCGCTGGCGGTAGCGGGCGGCCGCAAGGGGCAGGCGGTGCGGGTGCCCGCACCGGAGGCGGCGCTAGGTTCCTCGAACAGCTCAATCTCACCGACGATCAAAAGGCCAAGGCCAAGCCGATCTTCGAAGAGATGCGCGCCAAGATGATGACGGCGGGTGAGGATCCGAAGGCGCGCCGCGCCGCGCGGGACGAGGCCTTTGCAAAACTCACCCCTCTCCTCAAGCCTGATCAACGTGCCCGCCTCACGGTCTTGCAAAGCCAGTTCGGTGGTCGTGGTGGCCCTCAGCGTGGCAAGACCCCCGGCGTGGTCTGGATCCTTAAGGACAAGAAGCCTTGGCCCGTGCCGGTGCGCATAGGGGCGTCGGACGGCTCGTTCAGTGAGATCGAGGGCGAGATCAAGCCCGGCGATCAGGTGATCATTGGCGGAGGCCCCAAGCCCTTGCCGACCATGAGATCGCCCTTCGGCGGTGGGTCCTCCTCACGTCCGCGCACCTAGGCGCTCGGTCATGATCGAGGTTCGGGATCTCAAAAAGACCTATCAGATGGGGGACGAGACCGTCGCGGCCTTGGCTGGGGTATCGCTCAGCTTTCCGCGCGGGTCCTATCTGGCCATTACCGGCCCATCAGGCTCGGGCAAGTCGACCCTGATGAATATCCTTGGCGGGCTCGATCGGCCCACCAGCGGCTCCTATCAGTTCGAGGACGAGGATGTCAGCCATCTGGATGATGACGGCCTAGCCCATTTTCGCAATCAGCGGATCGGCTTTGTCTTTCAATCGTTCCAACTTCTGCCCCGCTACAGCGCTTTGCAAAATGTCGAATTGCCGATGGTCTATGCCGGTATCGAGGTGAAGGAGCGTCGCGAGCGGGCCGCAGAAATGTTGGCCAAGGTCGGGCTCGCGGATCGTCGCAACCATCGCCCAACCCAGATGTCTGGCGGACAGCAACAGCGGGTCGCCATCGCCCGGTCCCTTGCCAATAATCCCGACCTGTTGCTGGCCGATGAACCCACTGGCGCGCTCGACAGTTCAACGGGCAAGGACGTCATGGCCCTGTTCGAACAGCTCAATAGCGAAGGCCTGACCGTCATCTTGGTCACCCACGATGCCAATGTCGCCGCGCGGGCCCGCCGCCGGGTCGGCTTTCGCGATGGCCTGATCGTCAGCGACGAGGGGTCCAAGTCATGAAGTCCAAGGACCTGATCCGCTTTGCCGCCAGCGCCAT
>CANCJE010000084.1 GCA_947378235.1 Caulobacteraceae bacterium
CCATCGGGGATGTGGCTCTTGCGATAGAGGCCAAGGGCCGAGCCATCGGCATCGAGAATGACCACGCTGTTGAAATAGTGCGGCCCCTCGCGCTCAAAGATCGAGACCGGGATGACAACACCCAACTCTGCGGCGATGGGAGCCAGTGCCAGAACGCAAGGGTGCTCACGCCATGGATAGGCCTCGGCGAACCAGTGCTCCTCTTGGGTGACGCAGAAATAGGGGCCTTGGAACAGTTCGGACGGCTGGATGACCTGCGCGCCCTTGGCGGCGGCTTCACGCACCAGATCGATGGTCCGGGCAATATTGGCGGCCATATCGGGGCCATAGGCGGTTTGGAGGGCCGCGACAGTGACGGTGCGGGTCATGCCGGCTCCTGCTGGCTGATACAGTGGAACGAGCCGCCGCCGGTGAGGATCGCCTTAGAGGGCAGGCCGATCACGGTGCGCTCTGGAAACAGGCTTCTGAGGGCCTCGACGGCATAGGGGCCAGAGGTCCCGTCATAGATCGGTACGATGACCGCCTCGTTGGCGATCAGGAAATTCATGTGCGAGGCGGGAACAGCTTGCCCGTCCTCATCCTCAATCCGTCCCGGCGAGGCCACACGCACCACCTGCAAGGGCGCGCCGCGCTCGGTCCTATAGCCCGACAGTTGCCGCGCGGTCTGGTCATAGAGGTCGGCATTGGGATCAGCGCGGCCAAAGGCGATGGGACAGGCGACCACACCAGGCGCGACAAACCGCGCCAGATTGTCGACATGACCATCCGTATGGTCATTGGCCAGGCCGTCATCCAGCCAATGAACCTTCTTGGCCCCCAAGGTCCGTGCAAGGGCAGCCTCGGCCTCAGCCTCGGTCCAGCCAGGATTGCGGTTGGGATTGAGCAGACATTGGCGCGTGGTCAGCATCTCGCCAAAGCCGTCATGATCCAGCGAGCCACCCTCGAGAATGAAATCGGCCATCTCTAGCGGGGTGCCAGAGGCCGCTGCGATCTGTTCGGCCACCAGCTCATCACCGGGGAAATCGTACTTGCCGCCCCAGCCGTTAAAGACAAAACCCTCAGCCAGATCGGCCTCGCCTTTTTTAAGAAAGATCGGACCCGTATCGCGCAGCCAGACATCGCCGAACTGCGCGCGCACCAGCTCGATGCCGGGTGCAGTGCCGATCAGCAACCTTGCTGTAGCTTCGGCCTTATCGCCGCAGACCATCAACCGAACCCGCTCTGCGCCCGGACCTGCAAGGGCAAGGGCCAGAGCCGCCACCTCAGCCTGCGCGGCCTCATAGTGATCCAGCCAAATGTCTCCATGGCTTGGAAAACCCAGCCACATGGCACGGTGCGGGGACCATTCAGCAGGGACAAGACGGGGCATAGGACTTCCAGACTATGGGCAACAGGACAGGCCCTTCCATTGCCGTTGCCGGTCAAAGGGGTCAAGCCATGAAAAAGGGGCGGCCCCCTAAGGAACCGCCCCAATCTCATCGAACCCGATGGTTTTGATTTAGAACTCTGAACGCAGGGTCAAGACGACCGCACGTGGATAGCCGGGCTGGAAAGAACCAGCCGCGCTGCCCGAACCCGATGAGATGTCGCCGAGATATTTCTCGTCGAGCATGTTCTTGACGTTCAACTGCAGCGAGGACTTAGCGGCCCCAATCTGCGGCAGGACGTATCGGACATTAGCGTCCCAGAGGGTGTAGGCTGGTGCCTTTTCGGTGTTGAGGTCGTTGGAGTAACGGTCACCGACCTGCTTGCCCTGAAGTCCGAACGAGAAGTCACCGATCTTATATTCGGCGCGAATGCTGGCCTGCAGCTTCGGAATCTCGACCAGTTCCTTGCCCTTGGTGGCGATGATCGCGCCGTTCAGGCCGTTCGGCAGGTTCGACTGCAATTCGGTGGTGATGTAGGAGGCCGACGCATAGAGCGACAGACCGTCCAATGGCTCCCAACCGACTTGGCCGTCGACGCCCTTGAGTTCAACCTTACCAACGTTGCGCGAGTTGAAGATGCCGTTCTCTTCGTCGAAGGTGCGCACGATGCGATTTTCGAACGAGTTCGAGAAGATGGCGACAGCGCCAACGACCTTACCGGTCTGATAACGATAGCCGATATCGAAGGCGGTGGTGGTTTCAGGCGCTGGATTGACCAACTTTTGATCGTACAGGTCGTCCGTACGCGGCGCAGAGATGCTTTCGGCATAGCTTGCATAGAGGGTCTGATTTTCAGCCACTTCATAGCTCAGGCCAAGGTTTGGAAGCACCTTGTTATACTTACGCGTGAAGCTGCGGGGCGTGCCGTACTTGTTGGCTGCGCTGGTGTTCTGCGCACTGACTGCAAAGGTCACCAGACCGGCTGCGTCAACCGAGGTTGGCGTTTGGGTGGTGCAGTAGGCGGTGAACGTGTCGCGCTGATAGCAGTAATTGGTCATGTTGCGCTGGAAGTAAGGGGCGCGGACACCGGCATTGACCAGCAGTTTGTCGGAGAAATAGCGCGCGCGATATTCAACGGCGAACTGGTTCAGGTCGGCAATCGAGGTCCGGTCGCGGCGACGCAGGATCGTGCCATCGCTCAGACGGATCGGGTTACCGAAGCTGTCCTTGCCACCGAACACGTTGGTGGGATCACCGGCGGCGTTGAAGGGCACAGCCTCACCAGTCTGACGGTGAATGCCGTGATCATAGGTATAGGCGAGGCGAACATTGCTGGTGTCAGACAGCTTATAGATCAAGGACGAGGTGACGCCCACGCGGTGCGTGTTGGTCGTGTTCGGCCAGTAGATCATCACGCTGTCGAGCGTATCGCCGTCACCGTTCAGATCCGTTGGCGTACGGAACTGAGCATCGCTTTCCTTAAACACCGTACGGCCACCACCATTGGCCAGCACGTACTGGAAGGAGGGGTCGATGGTCGCGCGCAGCTTGTCCGACAGGGTGAAGCTGCTCTGACCCCGGATGTTGCCGGTGTTCGAAGGGTTGATGTTGTTGCGGTAGAAGTTCGAGCAGCTAATATCGATCTGAGCCGTACCGCCCGCCACGCCGCTCGCCGAAGGACGCACGCAGGTGCTGTCATAGACGGGGATGGTGTTGGTGTTGAACTGGGCAAGCGTCGCACGACGGATGAAGTTGTTGCGGTTCTCATTATAGTTGAACATCAGGCTCATAAAGTCGCCGTTGCTCAGCTCTTGATAGACGCGGCCATTGACCTGCATCTTGTCGATGCCGCCCGGGCCCATAAACAGGTCGTTGGTAGCCTTGGCTGCCGACAGGTAGGCCGTCGTGCCGAAGGGGCCGACAGCACCGGTGTCAACGCGCGCAAAGACGCGGCGGAAATTCTCGGTGCCGCCCTGAAGGGTGATGGCCGCGCCCATATCTTGCTTCGGCTTGGCCGAGACGTAGTTGATCGTGCCACCGGCGGCGGCTGCGGTCGGGCTGTCGACGTCGGTCGTGCCGAGGTTGACGGTCACGCGGTCGATCAGTTCAGAATCGAGCTGCTGGTTCGAATAGATCGCATAGTTGCCGGTGTCGTTCAGCGGAATACCGTCTTGCAATAGGGCAATACGCTGCGAGTCAAAGCCGCGCAGAGTGATGTCACCACCCGCCGAGCCGTAGGCGTCGTTATTGGTGAAGTTGACGCCGGGAAGAAGGTTGATCGCGTCCAGAACGGTCTGACCTGGGATCTGGGTGGCGATGAATTCTTGGTTGATCGAAGAGCGCGACTTGGCGGCGCTCTCGGCAATCACTTGACCGACGACCTTGGGGCCGCGCTGGCCCTTGACCACCAGTTCTTGAACTTCAGCGGCCTGGGTCCCGGTGGACTGCGCAAAGGCTGCCGAATAGGCAAAAAGGCTGCCGACCAAAACCGGCAAGGCGATAGCTGCACGAAGGCGCAACGCATTAGTCGATGTCATGAAAGTTCCCCTGATCATGCCCAAGCGCGACGTCAGCCAAACCGCCGTCGCATCACAGCAGGCGTGTAGCCCCGATTTGGCAAACATCAATGGCCGAATTACCGCTAGACGCGACCAGACCTTTGAAACCTTATCCACTGTGACTTTTTTGTCCGAATACGGCTCTTATTTAAGTCTAACGTGATGAGGTTGATCATTAGTCACCCGACCGATTCAGTCCGATCAAGGATAAACACGGCTCGGACGAATGATTAGGAATGAAAAAGGGGCGGCCCCAGTAGGTACCGCCCCAATCCCATCAAATCCGAAGTTTTTATTCTAGAACTCGTAGCGAAGACCAACCTGAATGTACCAGAGCGAAGCCTGGGGGTTCTGGGTCTTTTGGACCGAGGTCAAGACATTCGAGTAACGATAGCGTGGGCAGGCCGCGCTCGTTGTCGGCACCGCCGCACCGTTGGCGTCGGCGCAGTCAGCCTTAGCCAAGGTTTGGATGTCGTTATATTCGGCGACACGGCCCCAATCGCTGTTGAGCAGGTTCAGCACGTTACGGATATCGAAGTTCACCTTTAGCTTGTGACCCGGAATGACCGACGGCAATTCCTGGCTCAATTGCATATCAACCCGTGAAACCGGCGCGTTGGTGTTGGAATATTTCTGAACCAAGGCACCATTTGGCAGGTGGAAGTTCTTCACGGCGGCCTGGAAATTGTTCAGGTCGGCTTGGGTCGCAAAGGTCACCAGACCGACATTCAGGTCAGACGTGTTCGTATCACCCGCAAAGTCCGGCACATAGAGCAGTTGCGAAGACTTGGTCACACCGAACACGGGGCTACGGCCCGAGGCGCGGTCGGACATGACAAAGCCGAACGGACGGCCGTCTTGACGCTCAGCAAAGAAGCTCAGGCGGCTCTCATTGTCGCCGAAGAACTTCTTGTGGAAGCCAAGTTCAAGCTTGTAGCGGTTCTCAATTTCGTTAACCGAGCGACCGAGATAGTCCTTGTTGGGGTCCATTCCGGCGGGAACGCTCTTATAGAGAGAGCCTGCCGTGGTGCCGAAGAATGTACCGGTCGACATGTCTTCAGAATGACCGCGGGCATAGGCGACCGCAAAGTCACCGCCCCAGGTCCACGCCTTGGAAAGACCAACTGCAACGGTATAGTTGCTGCCCTTTTTGGTGTTGGCCACGACATAGTCGCCGTTGCTGCCGAGATTAACGGAGGTCTTGCCTGCTACTGTGCCTAGACCGTCATAGCGGATGCGGCCGTCAGGCAGGTACTGCTGAACGCCGTTGACCACGAGAGGCTGAGCGCGAAGGTCATAGTAGGTCAGGTCGTTATTGACCTGCGTATTGACCAGATCGGCATTGACCATCCAGCCATCGCCAAAGCGCCATTGTCCCGAAGCAAATGACCGCCATTGGCTCGGCATCTTGAAGCCCGGGGCCAGCGCGATGACTTCACCAAGCGGTGGGATCAGGACGCTGCCGCCCAAGGTGCCCTGCTGAAGCTGCTGGATCAGGGTTGGGACCTTGTAGCCGAAGGTCGGATCGGACGTCAGATTGTCGAGGCCTGCGGCACCCACCAACTGGGTAAAGCCCGGAGCCCCCGTCGTTTCGATGAAGCTATTGGTCGCCGTGCGGTTCAGCACAACCGAAGTCGTTGCATAGCCGGTATTATAGAAAGGCGCACCATGGAGCACGTCTGGTGTACCGCCCGAGAACAGACCAAAGCCTGCGCTGACGCGAATGTCTGGGCTGGCGTTCCAAACAGCCGACACGCGAGGCATCAACACGTCCAGACCATCAATGGTCGTCTGGTTGGTGAAGCCGTTACGCGCCTTGAAGTTCGGGTTCAAAATCGGCTTGTCCGACTCTGAATAGCGATCATAACGCAGGCCCGCCGCGACGGTCAGGTCATCAGTGACCCGCATCGTGTCTTGCGCATAGACTGAGTAGGTCCAGTAAGGTGCCTTATAGGCCGCGTCACCCGGGGTACCGGTGACCGCGTTTTGATAGGTCAAAGACGAGGCCTTACCCGCGGCAAAATCCGCCAGGGAGTCGAAATAGTAAAGGCCGTGCGACTGGGGAACGAACAGATCGAAGGGCTCAGCCTTGCGGGCCTGACCACCAACCTTGAACAGGTTCTTGCCCTCAGAATATTCAGCCTGAGCTTGATAGCGCAGTTCCTTTTCCGCCAAGCTGTTGGCGTGACGGAATTGGTCAGGACCAAAGCGAACCGTGTCGAAGCCCGTCTGACAGCTGGTCTTGGTGGCATCAGCGGTTGGAGCCAAACAGACCGAAACGTCGGCATAGTTTTGGCCCGAAGGTGGCAGCTGAGTTTCCAAGAAATCGCGCTTGGTGGCCTTGACGAAGGTCGACAGCTTGTCGGTCCAATGGGACTGCAACTCAAAGGTCGTGGCCTCGTCCGTATCGGTCTTGGTGTACCAGTGAGAATAGAGCGCCGCGGTGGTCGCGCCCATATCATAGCGCTGAGTCGAGGCCGATTCTGCCCGACGATAGGTCAAGCTGGCACGATGTTGATCGGAAATGTTCCAGTCCAACTTGACGGAATATTTCTTATCCGTAACGGGCTGGGTCATGGGCAAGCCACCAAGATTGTACTTGCTGGCATAGTTGGTGTTGTAGGTGCTAACGACGTTATCAATGGCGCTCTGTGTGAGGCCATTAATGAAGATGTTGGCCGCGCCCGAACCTGGCAAGCCATAGGGGGTAGGATCAACGGTCGTATAGGTCTCATAGGCGGCAGCAAAGAACAGACGATCCCGCAGGATCGGGCCGGACAGGAAGCCCCCATAATTGACCTGAGTGATGGTCTGCTTGATGTCGACCGACTCAGACCGCTTACCGACCATGCCGTCGTTCAGATAGTTGTTGAACAGAACGCCGTGGAAGCTGTTGCCACCGGACTTCAGCACCATATTCATGGCACCCCCGACGAAGTCGCCATTCTGAACGTCGGTGGGAACCGCCGCGACGCTGAACTGCTCAATGGCGTCAAGAGTCACAGGGCCGCGAGCGGTGGTCAGACCACCCTGTGCCAAACCGAAATTGTCTTGAGCGGCTACACCGTCAACAGCGATGCGGTTATAACGGGGGTTGGAACCGGCGATGGAGACGCCGCCACCGTTGACGCCGGTACGGCCACCGCTGACGTCCTGAGACACAAGAATGTCACGACGTGCGAGATCGCGTGGGTCACGGCTAACGCTAACCACCTTGGCAATGTCTTGAACGCTCAGAACCTTCTTCGGGCCATTGTCTTTGTCCTTTGACACGGAGGCCGTAACCACGACCTCGGCAATGTCGGCAGCCGCGACGTCGGTGTCGAGGGTCAGGGTTTCACCCACCTGCAAGAAGACGCCGTTCAAGTCCTTAGCGGCGAAGCCCGGGGCGACGATGTGAATATCGTAGGGGCCGCCGATGCGAAGGCCGCGCAGGTCATAATTACCGTTTGCGGCTGACACCGTTACCGAGCGGGTGCCCGAAGGCTTGTGAATGGCAGTAATGGCGGCATTTGCGACGGCCTTGCCGCCAGCGACAACCGTACCATGGACAGCAGATGTGGTTTCCTGCGCGTAGACCGCGCTGGTCGCCATGAGGCTCAATGCCGCCGAGGCGAGTAGAGACGAGCGAAAGACCGATTTCATGAAAGTTCCCCTGATCATGCCCAATCGCGCCCTCTGCCGACTCCGGCGACGCGTCTAAAGCACTCGTGTAACGGCCGTTTGCGAAGGATCAGTGACGCCTTAATGACATTGAAGCTCGGGTAATGACAAACAGAGTCCGGAGTGACATTTTTGCAATTATCAAGCGGCAGGTGGATATTTTAGGGTCACTTGGGCCCGGCAACCGCACCCCAAACCGCCCTCAGCCGCGCGTCTCGGCCGCAGCCCTGCCGATAGACATTATAACGCAGGGGATTCTTCTCGGCGTAATCCTGATGGTAGCCCTCGGCGCGCCAAAAGGGACTGGCATCACGAATCGGGGTCACAGCCCGACCCTTAAGCGGACCGGCTTGGACGCGGGCCAAAGACGCCTCCGCCGCCTTGCGCTGGGCCGCATCCTTGACGAATACCGCCGTGCGATAGGATGGACCGCGGTCGCAGAACTGTCCGCCGCCATCGGTCGGGTCAATCAACCGCCAGAACCGATCAACGAGTTGGCCGTAGCTGATCTTGCTGGGATCGAAGAGGACCTTGACGCTTTCAAAGTGTCCGGTGGTCTCGGAGGACACCTGCTCATAGGTCGGATTGGGTTCCTTGCCGCCCGTATAGCCGGACTCCGCCGAGATCACGCCGGGAATGGCCTGCATGTCGTGCTCGACACACCAGAAACAGCCCCCGGCGAAAATCGCCGTCTCGGTGGCCGGGGCCGCAGAGACCTTGCCCCCTGACATAAGACCAAAACAGAGGGTGACGAGCGCCGCAGCGAGAGAGAGCTTTTTCATAGGCCTAGAGTTGTACCATCCACAAAAATTATCAAGCCCAAGCCTGAAAAACAGAACGACTTGCGGCGCAGGGCTGAGCCTGTAGATTTGGTCCATGAACAACAGGATAGATTTTCCCAAGCCCAGCGAACGCGGCCGCTTTGACTGGTCCCCCCACGCTCAAGCGCTCGGCTTTGAATTTGTATCGTCGCAAAAGGCGTGGGCGACGCTCAAGCTGCCCTTTCGTGACGATCTGGTCGGAGATCCGGAGTCGGGCGTCATTGCGGGCGGCGCGGTCACGGCCCTGCTCGACCATGTGTGTGGGCACGCCGTGATGATGGCGATCGATTTTTCCACCCCCATTGCGACCCTAGACCTTCGCATCGACTATATGCGCGCCGCCGAACCGGGCCTCGGCATCTTTGCTGAAGCCCACTGCTATAAGGTCACACGATCCATCGCCTTTGTTCGCGCCAGCGCTTGGGACAGGGACAAGGATGATCCTGTGGCCACGGCCCAAGCCGCCTTCATGATCAATTCGGATTCGGGACGGCGCGCCGCTGGCCCGCCATCTGAGCCGTCTTCGAGCCAAGAGGCCGCAGGATGAGCGACACCTCCGACCAGTTGGACGCCCTCCTCGGCCGAATTCCCTATGCCCGCTATCTGGGTATGAGGGCCGAACTCGCAGGCGATGAAATGACCGCCATCTTGCCCTTCGCCCCGCACCTGATTGGCAATCCCAGCCTTCCGGCCATCCATGGCGGGGTTTTGGGGGCCTTTATGGAGATGACGGCTCTGGCTCAGATCTCGATCCAGCAGGGCTTAACCCGCCAGCCTCGGCCAATCGACATTTCAGTAGAATATCTGCGCCCGGCCCGGCCCCTGACCACCTATGCCCGCGCAGAGATTCGCAAGATCGGACGCCGCATCGCCAATGTCCATGTCGAGGCTTGGCAAGAGACGAGGGCCAATCCGATAACCTTGCTGCGGGGTCATTTCTTGTTGTCGCCTAGGGAAGACTAGGGCGCGTTAAGAGGCGAGCGCGGCTGAGACTCTCGGTCCGCACCGCCTTTATCCCTTCACGAACATAGGCGCGCAGGATCAGTTCGGGGATCGGAAGAACGCCGGTCAGATAGCCGACATAGACAATATGGGTGGCTGCGCCGCCATTGACTGGGGTCAGCCGCCATTCCCCGTCAAGTCTCTGCCCATCTGGACAAGCCTTCTGATAGTGCAGACGCGCCAGCGGTTCATAGTCAGAGCGCACAACATTACGCAGAACCAGCGGAAACCAAGGCAGCTTGACCCGGTGTTCGCGGATGTCCCAAAGCCCTGCACTATCCTGATCGAGGACCTTACAGCTTTGCATGCCAGGCACATGCTGCGCCGCTCTATCGCAGTCGACCAGCACAGCCCAAACGACAGCAATCGGCGCAGCAATATCAAGCTCAGCCCGCAGGCCGCGCGTGCCATCGCGCGGGTCACGGACCGGCGTTAGGTCTATCAACTCAGCCGGCATAAAGGCTTGAGCAGACGCTTCAGCCTGCCCCAAGACCATCAGGGCCAAGACCAGCGCCGCCAGCCTGACAATCCGCTCCAAGCGCCCCAAAACCTACTCCCACCTCATTGCAGCAATCCAGACTGCCCAATTCCCACGCAGACTCCACACATATTTGAAAAACAGACCTCGCCGTCAGTCCCCCGCTTTGCATATGATATATTATAACATAATACACGTGGGTGAATTTGGAGTTCAGTCATGGCGATATTGGTCCGCAATCTGCTGTTAGCCTCATCGGCAACACTCAGTTTGACATATGGAGTCGGCTACGCCGCTGACAGTGCCCCCTCCAAGGCCGATGAACCGGCAGAAGTGATCATCACCGCCGCGCCCTATGCTGTCTCTCTCCAAACCCTGACCACCAGCGTCAATGTCATCGGTCGTAATGAGCTGGATATGGCAACGCCTGCTGGGCTTGGTGATGTTTTGAACGGACTGTCGGGGGTGCGCTCGACCTTCTTTGGACCTGGGGCAAGCCGCCCGGTCATTCGCGGCCTGTCTGGGCCACGGGTGATGATCTTGCAAAATGGCGTGGGTCTGGTGGATGCCAGCTCCGTCTCGCCCGACCATGCTGTCGCCTCCGATCCGGGCGAAGCCACGCGGATTGAGGTGCTGCGCGGTCCATCAACCCTAGCCTATGGCGGCTCAGGCATTGGCGGGGTTGTCAATATTATCGACGACCGGGTGCCGAGCACCAAGCCACAGTCCCCCATCGAAGGGCGTCTATCGGGCTCCTATGAAACCGGAAATGACGGCCGTTCGGTCTCTGGCTCAATCAAGACCGGCACCGGCCCCATCGTGGTCGTGGCCGACATGGTGACCCGCCGCTCCAGCGACTATGAGGTTCCATCCAATCCCATTTCCGAGCGTCTCACCGAGCAGGACGGCTTAACCGCAGCCACCGACCGCAAGGTCCTCAACAGCAGCGTTGAGCTGGACGCCTACGGCGCAGGCGCATCCTATATTGGTGAGCGCGGCTTTATCGGAGCCTCGGTCAAGCGTACCGATACGACCTATGGCGTGCCCTACCGCCAGATCACGGCGCCGATCGATCCGGCCGCCGAAGGTCCGGTCGAGTTGCACATGAAGCAGACGCGCCTCGATGTCCGCGGCGAGCGCGAGCTTGATCTGGAAACCTTCAGCAAGATCCAATTTTCTATCGGTCACGCCGACTATCAGCACGCCGAAATTGCGGTCAATGGTGGCGCGGTCGGCACGCGCTTCCTGTCCAAGGGTACAGAAGGACGGGTCGAATTGGTCTATCGCGAACATGATGGACACAAGGGGGCTATCGGTCTTCAAGCCTTGCAGCGCGATTTCCAAGCCATTGGTGCCGAAGCCTTCGTCCCCTCGGTCCAAGTGTCTGAATTGGGCCTCTTTACCCTTCAGCGCCTCGACCGCGACATCTGGGGCGTAGATTTGGGGGCGCGACTGGATCACCGTAAACTAGCCGCTGAGCTGGCGGGCCGAACCACCAGCGCCGCAGCCGCATCTGGCGGTCTGAACTGGTCCAAAACCAACCCATCACAGAGCTTCACCAACCTCTCGGTCTCAGCGGGCCTGTTTTGGAAACCGAACGATCAGCTCTTCTACGCCCTGTCCCTTGCCCGCAATGGCCGCGCCCCCTCTGAGGTCGAGCTCTTTGCCGATGGTCCTCACGGCGGCACCAGCACCTATGAGATCGGCAATCCCAACTTCAAGTCCGAGA
>CANCJE010000085.1 GCA_947378235.1 Caulobacteraceae bacterium
GTCGTCTAGAAAGATTGTTCCTCGACCATGGCCGGGCATTCCAAGTTCAAAAATATCCAGTTTCGTAAGGGCGCGCAGGACAAGAAGCGCTCCAAGATCTTCTCGAAACTGTCGCGGGACATCACCTTGGCAGCCAAGGGCGGGGTTCCAGACCCGACCGCCAATGCACGGCTCAGGCTGGCCATCGCCAATGCGCGCGCCGAATCCATGCCAAAAGACAATATCGACCGGGCGATCAAGAAGGCCTTGGGCGGCGAGACCGACACCTATGAAGAGATCCGCTATGAGGGCTTTGGTCCCGGCGGCGTGGGTCTGATCGTCGAGGTCCTGACGGATAATCGCAACCGGGCCGCGGCCAATGTCCGCACCGCTTTCAACAAGAACGGCGGCAATTTGGGTGAGACCGGGTCTGTGGCCTTCATGTTCGACCGGGTCGGCCAGATCGTCTATCCCCCGGCTGTGGGCTCTGAGGACGATGTGATGGAGGCCGCGATTGAGGCAGGCGCAGAGGATGCCGAGTCCGACGCTGAGAGCCACGTCATCACCACCGCCTTTGAAGATATGAATGCGGTGCTCGAGGGGCTTGAAGCGCGCTTTGGCCCAGCCAAGTCGACCAGCATCATCTGGAAGCCGAAATCCTCGACGCCGGTGGCTGGGGATGATGTCGCGACCCTGTTCAAGCTGATTGATGCGCTGGACGATGATGACGATGTGCAGAACGTCTATGGCAATTACGATATGTCCGATGAGGACCTCGCCAAGTACACAGGCTAGGCCAAACCCGCGCTTTTGATCGCTAATCGCAGGGCTAAGCCGGTCTTTCGGCCAAAGAAGCGTCATATGGGCGCGTTGAGACTCTTTTCGCGGTGGCGGGGACAGGTCAAGATGCGAACACATGACGAACGCGATTCGAATCCTTGGGCTTGATCCTGGACTGCGCCACACCGGATGGGGAATTATCACCATTAGCGGAGCGCGGCTGTCCCATGTCGCCCACGGGGTGATTAGCCCTGACGATAAGGCACCCTTCGCCATCCGGCTCTTGACCCTGTTCGACGCCATCACCGAGGTCATTGCGCAATATGCCCCCGACGAGGCGGCGGTCGAAGAGACCTTCCTCAATTCCAATGCCGCCTCGACGCTCAAGCTTGGCCATGCCCGTGCCGCTGCCCTGATCGCGCCCGCCAAGGCCGGTCTGCCGGTCGCGGAATATGCTGCCAAGGTGGTCAAGAAGGCGGTGGTCGGTACCGGCGGGGCGGATAAGGATCAGGTGGCCTTTATGATTGCCCGCCTCCTGCCCACGGCCGGTTCTCCCACCGCCGATGCGGCCGACGCCTTGGCCGTTGCCATTGCTCACGCCCATGCCCGTCAGGTCAGAACCCTAACCAAGAGCCTAGGGAGCGCCGCATGATCGGTCGTCTGCGCGGAACCGTCATCGAGATTGGCGAAGAAGAGGCCCTGATCGATGTGGGCGGGGTGGGCTATCTGGTCCGCTGCGGATCACGCTGCCTATCGCGCCTGCCGTCCGTGGGTGAGGAGGCCATTATCCATATTGAAAGCCAGACCTCTGAGGCCACCGGTACCCGGCTCTATGGCTTTGTTGACCGCGAAGATCGCCGCGCCTTTGTGCTTTTGCAGTCCGTGCAGGGCGTGGGCCCCAAGGCCGCGCTGTCGGTGCTCGATGTCCTGCCGCCCGCCGATCTGGCTGCGGCTATTGCTAGAGATGACAAGGCTTCAGTCGGCCGCGCCAATGGGGTGGGTCCCAAACTGGCCCTGCGGATCGTCACTGAACTGAAGGGCAAGCCCATCGGCGACGGGCTGGTCCAGACCTTCGTGCCCTCGGCCCCTGCCCCGCGTCCCGCCCCCTCTGTGTCAGGCGAAGCGGTTGCGGCCCTGATGGGACTGGGCTTGGCAGAGCCCTCTGCCCGCCGCGCGGTGGAGCAGGCCGTGGGCGAGCTTGGCCCTGAGGCTGACCTGTCCGCCGTGATCAAGGCTGCCCTGAAGGATATGGGCCGATGAGCCGACTTGTGGATGGTGAGGCCGAGGGTCATGAGTCCACCGACAAGGCCCTGCGCCCGCAAACCCTGTCGGAATTTGTCGGCCAAGAACCGATAAAGGCCAATCTCAAGATCTTCATCGATGCCGCCAAGGGCCGTAATGAGGCGCTAGACCATGTGCTGCTGTTCGGCCCCCCGGGTCTGGGCAAGACCACCTTGGCCCAGATTGTCGCCCGCGAGTTGGGGGTCAATTTTCGCGCCACCTCTGGCCCGGTTCTGGCCAAGGCGGGCGATCTGGCGGCGATCTTGACCAATCTGGAACCGCGCGATGTGCTGTTCATCGACGAGATCCACCGTCTGCCGTCCAATGTCGAAGAGATCCTCTATCCAGCTATGGAGGACCATGTTCTGGACCTGATGATCGGTGAGGGGCCGAGCGCGCGCTCGATTCGCATTGATCTGGCCCCCTTTACCCTTGTCGCCGCCACCACGCGGGCGGGCATGTTGGCCACGCCCCTGCGCGACCGGTTCGGCATTCCCTTGCGGCTGGAATTCTATACTCCCGGCGAACTGCAACATGTGCTGATCCAAGCCGCCCGCAAGATGGGCGCGCCCTTGACGCCGGAAGGGGCGGGCGAGATTGCCGCTCGGGCCAGAGGCACACCGCGGGTCGCGGGGCGCCTCTTGCGCCGGGTTCGTGACTTTGCTGCCGCCGACGGTGCTGCCGTGATCGATCAACCCCATGCGGCCAGAGCCTTGGCTCGCCTTGAGGTCGACGAGCTGGGTCTGGACAGTCTGGACCGGCGCTATCTGCGCGCCCTGATCGACAACTATGGCGGCGGCCCGGCTGGGGTCGAGACCCTCGCCTATGCCATCGCTGAGGCCCGTGATGCGGTCGAAGATGTCATCGAGCCCTATATGATGCAGCAGGGCTTTATCCAACGCACCCCGCGCGGACGCATAGCCTGTGGCCGGGCCTATCTGCATCTGGGCCTCAAGGAGCCGCCGCCTCAGGTCCGGATCGTCCCGCCCGGCGCGCAAGGCGCCCTGTTTGACGATGAGGCGCTATGACCCAGCCACTTCTGCCCACCGCAGGCGTCTTTATGGGCCGCGAGCATCATCTGCCTGTGCGGGTCTATTATGAGGACACCGACTTTACCGGCATCGTCTATCACGCCAACTATGTGCGCTATTTCGAGCGCGGACGGTCCGACTTCCTGCGGCTGGCGGGCGTTAGTCATACGGACCTTCTAGAGCGCGATGATCCAGCGGCCTTTGTTGTCACGCGGCTGGATATTCGGTTCCAGCGCGCCGCGCGCATTGATGATGCCTTGACGGTGGTGACCACCTACGACCGGGTCAAGGGCCCTCGGCTATTCATCAGCCAGCGCATCTTGCGAGGCACCGAAGTCATAGCAACAGCCGATGTCGAGGCCGCTTGCATCATGATGGACGGCCGTCCGCGAAAGCCCCCCTCGGGCCTGACCGAAGCCTTAACGCCATGGTTTGCCCCGCCCGATCCAATCTTGCCATAGTTTCACCATCCCAAGCGGCCAGAAAGGCTGACTTCACCGATCAACCCGCCCCCTTCTAATGACGAGACCTTGATCCATGAATGCCGCTGCCAGCGCCGCCCTTGCTCCGGAAAGCTTTTCCGCCCTTGCCCTATTTTTGCGTGCCGACTGGGTGGTCAAGGGCGTGATGCTTGGCCTGCTGGGGGCCTCGCTCTGGTCGTGGTCGGTGATCATCGACAAGCTCTTGAAGTTCCGCACGCTCGCCCAGGATGCCGACCAGATCGAGGATGCCATCGCCGCTGGCCGATCCTTGGAAGAGGTTGCCGAAGCCGCAGGTCCTGAACCGCGCCAAGCCTTGGCCCGCCTCCTGCAATCGGCCCTGAGGACCTGGTATGAGGCGAGAGCCAGCGACGGCATCAGCGAGGCCAAGGCTGGTTTTATGCTCCAACGGGTTGATCGTGGTCTTGATGGGATCATTGCTCGTGAGAGCGAGCAGGCTGAGGAGGGTCTTGGCGGCCTCGCCATCGTTGCGACCGCGTCGCCCTTTATCGGTCTGTTCGGCACGGTCTGGGGCATTATGCATGCCTTCCAAGCCATCGCGGTGCAGAAAAATACCAACCTGTCCGTCGTCGCCCCCTCCATTGCCGAGGCCCTGTTTGCCACTGCCATCGGTCTGGCGGCCGCTATTCCGGCCTATGTGGCCTATAACAAGCTGTCGGGGGATGCGGGGCGGTTCTCGAGCCGCCTTGAAGCCTTTGCTGATGATCTGGCCGGGGCCATTGCCCGCCGACTGAGCGATCGGGTCTAGGGCCCATGGCAGGTTCAAGCGCTCAAGGCCTGTCGTCTGGATCACGCCGTCGCCGCCGTCGGCGCGGCGGTCGCGGGCCCCTGTCCGAGATCAATGTCACGCCGCTGGTCGATGTGATGTTGGTGCTGTTGATCGTGTTCATGATCTCGGCCCCCCTGCTGACCGCCGGGGTGCCTGTGGAATTGCCGAAGACCGAAGCCAGCGCCCTCAATGATCAGAACGAGCCCCTGACCGTCTCGATCGAGGCTGATGGCAAGCTGTTCGTGCAAGATCGTCCTGTTCTTTTTGCCGAACTGGCCCCGCGCATGCTGGCCCTGTCCGGTGAGGATCAGAAACGTCAGGTCTTTGTTCGGGCCGATGGCAAGGCACCCTATGAGACCGTGGCTCAGGTCATGGCCAGCCTGTCGCGCACCGGCTTTACCTCCATCGGACTGATAACCGATATTGGCGGTCCAAGCTCTGGCGTGCCTGCTGACGATAGGGTGCAGTGACGAGCCGATGAGCCGCGCCCTGTCCAATCGCTATCCTGCCTATGTGGCCTCCGCCGGTCTTCATCTGATCGTGCTACTGGCGGGCGTGATCGCTTGGCCGTGGATGGCACCAACCAAAGTCATGACGGTGACCCCGGTCACGCTGGTAACGCGGGCCGAGGTGACGGATCTGCGCGCCGCCGAGAAGGCCGAGACGGTTCAAGAGGCTGCAATAGAAACGCCTGTTGAGACGGCCCCGCCCGAAGTGGTGACCCCGCCGCCTCCGGCTCCGGCCAAGCCTCAGCCCACAGCTAAGCCCGTGCCGCCCAAGCCTGCCCCTGCCAAACCCGCACCCGCCTTTAACCTTGATCAACTGGCCGCGAGCGTCAGCAAGTCCAAGCCCCAAAAACCAACGCCGACCACTGCGGCTAAGCCTGCACCTAGTCTCGATCTTGATGCCCTTGCCGCCAGTGTGGGCAAGAGCACGTCCAGCGCCAAACCCTCTTCGGCACCCAAGGGAGCCACCCGCGCACAGACCGATCTGGTCGCCCATCAAGCCATTGGCGCAGGCCGTGGCGCCACCTTGGACCAGCTTGCAGCCATCAGCGCCAAGCTCGGGCGGCTGTGGAACCCCAACTGCGGGGTCGAGGGCTCGGCCAATATTGTGGTCAAGATTCGCCTGACCCTTGATCCCAATGGACGATTGCTGCGCGCGGTGCTGGTCGATGAGCAGCGGATCAACGGCTCTGGCGATGGTGTTCTTCGTGCCGCCGCTACCCGCGCCTTGACGGCTGTGGCCCGCGCCGCGCCCTATGACGAACTGCCCTCAGAGGATTTTGCCAACTGGCGGTCCTTTGTGGTCGCCTTTGATGCTCGCCAGCAATGTCGAGGCTATTGATGAGGAAGCCCCTGCCCATGACCCTGTTCCGAAACGGTCTGATGGCGATTGCCGCCGTGATCTCTTGCCTGGTTTGGGGGGCTGCAGGATTGGCGCCTGCGCGCGCGGAGATCGAAATCCAAGTCAATCAGGGCACGCTGCAGCCCCTGCCCGTCGCGGTTCCGGCCTTCACGGGCGCTGGCCCCTATGGCGCTGATATTGCCAAGGTGGTGTCCGGCAATCTGGAGCGGTCCGGCTTCTTTCGGCCGCTTGATCCGGCGGGCTTTGTTGAAAAGAGCTTGGACGTGAATGTCCAGCCGAGGTTTCCAGACTGGAAGGCGATCAGCGCCCAGGCCCTGATCAATGGCCAGGTGACGGTTGATCCGGACGGCATGCTGCGCGTCGATTTCAGGCTTTGGGACGTTTTTTCCGAGCAGCAATTGCTGGGCTTGCAATTCACCTCGACGCCAGAAAATTGGCGGCGGATGGCGCACAAGATCTCGGATGCGGTCTATGAGCGCCTAACCGGTGAAAAGGGCTATTTTGATACCCGCGTGGTCTTTGTGGCTGAAAGCGGTCCTCGCACCGCGCGCATTAAGCGTCTTGCGATCATGGATCAGGACGGGGCCAATCCCAGCTATCTGACCAGCGGCTCGACTATGGTCATGACCCCACGCTATTCGGCCAGCAGCCAAAAGGTCACCTACATGGCCCTGCGCGACAGTGGGTCCAGCATCTATCTGCTCAATATTGAGACCGGACGCCAAGAAACGCTGGGCCAATATTCGGGAATGGTTTTCGCGCCGCGTTTCTCGCCCGATGGACAGAAGGTGGCCCTGTCGGTCGAGCGCGGTGGCAATAGCGATATTTTCGTTATGGATCTGAGCAGCCGGGTCTCAACCCGCCTGACCAGCAGCCCGGCTATCGATACCTCACCATCCTATTCGCCTGATGGCAGCCAGATCGTGTTCAATTCCGACCGAGGGGGCAGCCCGCAGCTCTATCTGATGAAGGCCGACGGCAGCGATGTGCGCCGGATCTCGTCTGGCGAGGGTCGCTACACCACGCCGGTCTGGAGCCCACGCGGCGACTTTATCGCCTTCACCAAACAGACGGGCGGTCAGTTCCATATTGGCGTCATGCGGCCTGATGGCACCGATGAGCGGCTCTTGACCACCAGCTATCTGGATGAGGGTCCAACCTGGGCCCCCAATGGCCGCGTCCTGATGTTCTTCCGTGAGGCCCCCGGGGTCGCGCCAAAGCTCTGGACCGTCGATATTAGCGGGCGGGTGGTGCGGCCTGCGCCCTATTCCGGATCGGGCTCCGACCCGGCCTGGTCGCCCCTGCTAAATTAGGCAGCCTTTAAGCCCCTTGCGTTATATCACGCCCTATTGTCAGCTTTCGTTCATGATGCCACGCTAGTGTCACGTGAGTATTTTGTGTTTTCTATCTGGCACTGTTCCGACACCCTGTCGAACAGGTCAGTCCCGTTTCAGCAGCGTCTATGAACCCGAAGGAGAAGTTCGTGATCCCCAGCACCAAAGCCATTGTCAGGCTGGCCCTGATCGCGGCAGCCGCGGCGTCGCTTGCCGCCTGCGCGACCCGTAAGGCCCCACCACCGCCCGCGCCAACACCGGCGCCCGCTCCCGCGCCAGAGCCTGCGCCCCCTCCGGCCCCCACGCCGCCCCCGCCCGTCGTTCCGACCGGCCCCGCGCCAGGATCGGTGCAGGACTTTGTCGTCAATGTCGGTGAGCGCGTGTTCTTCGACTATGACTCCCACGCCCTGCGGGCAGAGGGCAGCGCCATGCTGGACGCTCAAGCCGCTTGGCTGGCGCGTTATCCGAATGTGAAGGTCCGCATCGAAGGCAATGCCGATGAGCGCGGTACCCGTGAATATAACTTCGCCCTCGGCGCACGCCGGGCCAACTCCGTGCGGGACTATCTGGTCTCCAAGGGTGTGGCCGGCAGCCGGATCGAGACCGTGTCTTACGGCAAGGAAAAGCCCATCGACGGCGGAACCACCGAAGAGGCTTGGGGCAAGAACCGTAATGCCCACACGGCCCTGACCGGCGGCGCGTCTCAATAGGCACGTCTCGGTTTTAGGACCTTGGATAGGAGGAGGGGGCTGCATCTGCGGTCCCCTTCTTTCCGTTTATGGCCCCCCTTTTCCTGAGGGGCGGCTTGGCCCATTGTGGCCCTGATCCATCGATTTTAGTTTCACCGGTGACCTGATGAAGACCCTATGCGCGCACCCAATCTTGCGACCCGTCCTTGGCATCGCTCTCGCCGTGAGCCTTGGTCTTTTGGGCCCGGTTTCGTCGGCGCGCGCTCAAACCGATGATGCGACGGCCAAGCACTTTGACCGGATCGAGCGCCAGTTGCGTGAGGTGCGCGATATTGTTCTTCAGGCGCGCAGCACCGGTCAGCCGGTCGAGATCAAGATGGCGGGGCCCGATCCTGAAATCGCCACCCTGCGCACCCGGATCGACGATCTGGAACTAACCCTGCGTCAGACGACGGGTCAGATCGATAGTCTGAGCCAAGAGTTGGCAAAGGCGCGGCGCGATCTGAAGGCCTTAGAGTCGGACAATCACGCGCTGCAGGACCGGATGGCTGCGGCCGAGGGGCAATTGGCGAGCGCAGCTCAAGCGACCACTCAGGCTGCATCTCAGGCCGCAAAGCCGGTGCCAGACGCGACCATACCGTCGAAGGCACCAGCTCCGGTGGTCGTGCCCAAGCCTCAAGCCGTCGCCAAGCCCGCTGCCGCGACCACTGCGGTCGGCGAGCGCACCGCCGCCTTTCAGCGCGCCAAGCAACTTTTGCTGGATGGCCAGTTTCCTGCCGCCTCAACTGCCTTTCAAGACTATGTCGACCAATATGGTGATACGGCCCCTAATGGTCCCGAGGCGCGCTATTGGCTTGGTGAAACCCTGTTCATTCGCGGCGCCTATGCCGATGCTGCTGCCGCCTATATCGGCGCCATTCGCGGTTGGCCCCCAACCCTTTGGGGCGCTGAGGCGGTAGTAAAGCTCTCTATGTCGCTGATTGAGCTGAAAAAAACGCCTGATGCTTGCCGCACATTGGACGAGTTTAGCCGTCGTTATCCGGCCGCAGCCCCCGCGACCAAGGCGAGGGCCGACAAGGCCCGCCTTCGCGCCAAATGCACCTAGGTCGGTCTCACGCTTTAGGGACCCTGCAGGCTGAGGCCGAGCGCCTATTGGCTCAGCATCTGGACGGGGACGCGCGAACGCCCGTCGCTGTGGCCTTTTCTGGCGGCAGTGACAGTCTAGCGACCCTTGTCTTGACGCTGGACCTTGCCGCTAAGCGGGGCCGTAAGGTCCTCGCCTTGACCCTCGATCATGGCCTTCAAGCCGCGTCGCATGGATGGGCCCAGCATTGCGCGACACGGGCTGCCAGTCTGGGCGCAGAGCCTGTGTCGCTCGTCTGGGAAAGGGATAGGCCAAGCGGCGATGCCAGCGGCCTTCCGGCAGCCGCTCGGTCCGCACGCCACCGGCTCTTGGCGACAGCGGCCAAGGCGCGCGGCGCCAAGGTCTTGATCTTCGGTCACACGCAAGATGACCGGTACGAATCCGACTGGATGCGCCGAACTGAGGGCTCCACCCTTGGTCAGTTGAAAATTTGGGGCCCGTCGCCGGTCTGGCCCGAGGGGCGGGGTCTTTTCCTTCTGCGTCCCGTCCTGACCCAGAGCCGGGAAGAGTTGCGAGCCCTTTTGACCGAGCGAGGTCTGGACTGGATTGAAGATCCGGCCAATCAGGACCCGCGCTTTGGTCGGGCGCGGGCGCGGATGGCGCTATCCGACCTCAAGGTTGCGGCTCTGTCAGAGGGGACTGATCCCGAGCCGATCTATTGGCCAAAGGATCTCGGGCCATGGACCGCCTATGGGGCCTTAGTTTTGGATCGCACCGCTCTGCAGCTGGCATCAGAGGGGTTGGAAAGTTTCATGGGGCGGGCCTTGCTGTCGGTTTCAGGCCATGATGCCGCGCCCCGCTATGGCGCCCTTCAGCGTTTAACGACGGCCTTGCGGGCTGAGAGCCCCTTTAGCGCCACACTGTCGGGCGCGCAGGTGCGGGCAAGCGCCGATCAGGTCTGGATCGTCCGCGAAGCCGGGCGTCGAGGGATTGAACCGCTTGACCTAACCCCTAAGGATTTGGCGTCTCGGGTCTGGGATGGCCGATTTCAGATAGACGGTGGGCTGGACTGTGGGCAGATCAAGACCCTAAGAGGCAACGCCAAGAGGCTCGGCCCGCTTGATCGCAGACGGCTGGCCCACCTGCCTGCACCCCTGCGCCCGACCTTGCCCCTGGTGGCCCAGTCAGACGGAAGGGTCCATCTTCCGACCTTCACCGGAGAAGCGCCTTCGCTCAATATCGCAGCACAGTCGGTGATTTTGCAGCGCCTAGAGGCGGCCTGTGGCAGAATAATCAGCGAGCGAGCCCTAGGATGATGCCGTTCATCGATTGCGCCCATGGCAAAACCGGCTGCGACATCCTATCTTGAGGTCCTAAGGCTTAAAAAGGCGACCACCATGAATTTGCGTAATCTGGCCATCTGGGGTGTCATCGTTGTGATCCTGCTTGGGATCTACAGCGCCATGAACCCGAGCTCCAAGTCGGGCGCGGTCGGCGAGATCAGCTATTCGCAGCTGCTCAGCAAGGTGGATGGTGGCCAGATCAAGTCCGCTGTCTTTCATAATGACGTGGTCGAGGCCCGCGATGCCAGCGGCAAGGGCTATAATGTCGTCACCCCGATGAACCAGGATGATCTGGTCAAGCGCCTGCAGGCCAGCGGCGCAGACATTCAGGTCAAGCCCGCGGGCGGCATTACCCCCATGGGGCTATTCCTGAATGCTCTGCCCATTTTGATTTTAATCGCCGTCTGGATCTTTTTCATGCGCCAGATGCAGGGCGGCGCGCGCGGAGCCATGGGCTTTGGTAAGTCCAAGGCGCGGCTGCTGACCGAAAACAAGAACAAGGTCACTTTTGACGATGTAGCCGGTGTCGATGAGGCCAAGGAAGAGCTGAACGAGATCGTTGAGTTCCTTAAGGACCCCGGCAAGTTCCAAAAGCTTGGCGGTAAGATCCCCAAGGGCGCGCTGCTGGTCGGCCCTCCGGGTACGGGCAAGACCCTTTTGGCCCGCGCCATTGCCGGTGAGGCGGGCGTGCCCTTCTTCAGTATTTCCGGCTCTGACTTTGTCGAGATGTTTGTCGGCGTCGGTGCTAGCCGCGTGCGCGACATGTTCGAACAGGCCAAGAAGAACGCCCCCTGCATCATCTTTATCGACGAGATCGACGCTGTGGGTCGCCATCGCGGCGCAGGCCTCGGCGGCGGCAATGATGAGCGTGAACAGACCCTCAACCAGCTTCTGGTCGAGATGGACGGCTTTGAGGCCAATGAAGGGATCATTCTGGTCGCGGCGACCAACCGTCCCGACGTGCTTGATCCCGCCCTCTTACGTCCCGGACGCTTTGACCGTCAGATCGTGGTGTCCAATCCCGACATTACCGGCCGCGAGACCATCCTGCGCGTCCATATGCGCAATGTGCCCCTGTCGTCCGATGTTGACGTCAAGACCATCGCGCGCGGCACACCCGGCTTTTCCGGCGCTGATCTGGCCAATCTGGTCAATGAATCGGCCCTGATGGCGGCGCGCCGCAATCGGCGCATGGTCACGATGAAGGACTTCGAAGACGCCAAGGACAAGGTCATGATGGGCGCCGAGCG
>CANCJE010000086.1 GCA_947378235.1 Caulobacteraceae bacterium
ACGAGGCTCATGGCGGCATTGGGCATGCCCATGCGCCGGTCTAGCCAGCGATGGAATGAGCGGATGGCCGATAGGGCTTGGGATAAAGAGCGCGGCGATAGGGGCCGCTCGCATTGAACGCGGCTCGACAGATAGGACCGCACCTCAGCAGCGGTGACCCCGCCCAGATCGGCAAAGCGCAGGGGCTCGCCGCGATGGGTTTCGATGAAATAAAGATAGGGCCCGACACAGTCGCCGTAAGCCCGCAAGGTGCGCGGCGACGACCGCCGCTCATGGTCCATATAGGTCAGCCAAGCGCGCAGCCCGTCTTGGGCGGTGCTAAGGCCGCTAGGCGGGTCTAGAGCACCGGCCATCGTTCTGCCGTCCGTTCCACCACCCGCGCCAAGAAGGCGACCAGTTCAGCGCCCATATCGGGGGTAAAGCCCTCGGGATCGGACGAGCCAAAGGCTAGAACCCCCTGGCGAGCGGGGTTCCAAAGGACGATGCGCACCAAGGCAACGCTTTGGATCCGGTCGGCATCCTCGGCAAAGAGCACATCGGCGAGCCTTGGTTCACCAAGCCGGGACTGTCCCTCATGACCAAGAACCGAATCGACTGTGCCGGGACCCAGCGCGCGCCACCCAGCGGGCGTCCGCTCTGGCCCCTCAAGGCCGATGACCCCGCAGGATAGGCCAAAGCGCAGTTGGGCCGCATCATTGAGCCGCCGCGCCAGATCCGAATGGTTGCGCGCTTCGAGCAGGTCGCAGACGGCGGCATAGGACTGGGCCTGAGCGGCAAAGTTGGCCTCGGCCGTATCTTCCAGTTCCTTGCGCGCGCTGGATTCGCGGGACTTGGCAGCGCTGAGGCGGGCCAATGCGGCAGGGCCAAATTCCACGACATTGGCCGCATTGATCCGAAGGCCAAGCTCTTGCAACAGGGCCTCGTCTTCCCGAATTAGGCTAGGGTGTTGGACGAGAAAATCCCGTACCTGACGCCAGTCGGCCTCTCGGTCCATGTCGCTCTGGGAGGGCGGCTGATTGCTCACGGCCTGATCGTTCCTAAAGGATCGACTGGCCGGTCTTGGCCCAATCGGCGTTGAACTGTTCGAGGCCCCGGTCGGTCAGGGGATGTTTGTAGAGTTCCAAGAACACGGACGGCGGGATGGTGGCGCAGTCGGCTCCGGCCAAGGCGGCGGCCCGGACATGGGCGGCATTGCGCACCGAGGCCGCCAAGATGGC
This sequence comes from Caulobacteraceae bacterium, assembly GCA_947378235.1. Taxonomy (GTDB): domain Bacteria; phylum Pseudomonadota; class Alphaproteobacteria; order Caulobacterales; family Caulobacteraceae; genus CAISGS01. The sequence continues at coordinate 1,218 of CANCJE010000086.1, forward strand.
CGTGCTGAAATCATAATTGTCATAGATGGTGCGAATATCGTGGATCAGTTCCATGCCATCGGCCCCATGATCATCGAGCCGTCCAATGAAGGGCGAGATGAAGGCTGCGCCAGCCTTGGCGGCCATCAGGGCCTGGGCGGCGGAGAAGCAGAGGGTGACATTGACCATGATCCCTTCAATGGCCAGAGCCCGGGTCAACATCAGGCCTTCGCGGGTCAGGGGCGCCTTGACCACGACATTGTCAGCAATGGCGGCCAGCTTGCGGCCTTCGGCAATCATCGATTCCAGATCGGGTGCGACCACTTCGGCGCTCACTGGGCCCTCGACGAGCGCGCAAATCTCAGCAATGACCTCCAACATGGGACGTCCAGACTTGGCAATCAGGGTAGGATTGGTGGTAACCCCATCCACAAGGCCAGTTTGCGCCAGATCCTTCAGGACCGCCGTGTCTGTGGTATCGAGAAAGAGCTGCATGTTCGAGGGTCCTATGTCCGTTGCGTTGACGCTTTTAAACTGCTTCGCGGCCGTGGGCCATGGCTGCCCGCAATCATGAGTCGGATCGCTGAAATTCTCTTGCCCCTGCCCGTGCCCGAGGCCTTTGACTATGCTGAGCCAGAGGGCATGGACCTGTCGCCCGGCGCGCTGGTCAGTGTACCGCTGGGCAGTCGGACCCTGACGGGTGTGGTCGCCGCCTTGCGGGACGGCCAAGGCGGCAATCGGCCCCTCAAGCCGGTCTTGGAGCGCCTTACCGGGCTGGCCTTGCCGCCGACCACGCTGGCCTTCGTGCTCTGGGCAGCCCGCTATAGTGTTGATGTGCCGGGCGCGGCCCTGTCGATCGCCTTGCGCGGGGCAAGGGCGCCTCGGCCACGGCAAGAACGGCGGCTTCAAGCCTCCGGCGCGGTTCCGGCGCGGACCACCCCGGCGCGCAGCCGGGTTCTGGCGGCGGCTCAAGAGCCCATTTCGGGGCCCGATCTGGCCATAGCCGCGCAGGTTTCAGCTGGAGTGATCAAGGGGCTGGTCGATGATGGGGCGCTTAACGTCATCCTCATCGACCCCGATCCTGGCTTTGGGGTTCCCGACCTGGCCTTGACCGGAGCCCAGCTCAATCCAAGCCAAGCGGCGTCGGCCAAGGTTCTGACCGGTCTGGTTCAGACGGGTGGCTTTTCAGCCGTGTTGCTCGATGGGGTGACCGGGTCAGGCAAGACCGAAGTCTATCTGGAGGCGGCTGCGGCGACGCTGGCCCAAGACCCTACGGCGCAGGTTTTGGTCCTCTTGCCGGAAATTGCCCTGACCCAAGCGGTGCTCGCGCGGTTTGAACAGCGTTTTGGTGCCCGTCCGGGAGAGTGGCATTCGGCCATCGCCTTGCCGCGCCGTCGTCAGCTTTGGGAAGCGGTCGCTGATGGCAGCTGTCGCATTGTGGTTGGCGCGCGCTCGGCCCTGTTCCTACCCTTCACCAATCTCAAACTGATCATTGTCGATGAGGAGCATGACGGCTCCTATAAGCAAGAAGAGGGCTTCATCTATCAGGCCCGCGATCTGGCCGTGGTCCGGGCCAAGCTGGAAAATGCGCTTGTGGTTTTGGCCTCGGCTACGCCGTCGATGGAGACCCTGTGGAACGCCGAATCCGGCCGCTATCGCTGGCTGAAGCTATCGGCACGGCACGGGGCGGCGGTCTTGCCGGACATTGATCTGATCGATCTCAGGTCAACAGCACTAGAGGCGGGCCGATGGCTCTCCTTGCCGCTGGTTCAGGCCATGGCCGAGACCTATGGCCGGGGGGAACAGTCTTTGCTGTTCCTCAATCGCCGAGGCTATGCCCCGCTGGTTCTGTGCAAGGCGTGCGGCGAGCGGATGACCGCGCCCGATACCGAATCATGGCTCGTCGAGCATCGCTATACGGGGCGGCTGATCTGCCATCTGACTGGTTTTTCGATGCCCAAGCCCAAGACCTGTCCCCATTGCGGTGCTTCCGACAGCCTCGTCTCCATCGGTCCGGGCGTCGAGCGGGTCGAGGAAGAGGTTAAGGAGCGGTTCCCCGAGGCGCGGGTTGAGGTCTTTTCCTCTGACACGGTCCACAGCGCTGAGGCGGCGCGCGAACTGGTCGCGCGCATGACGGCGGGGGAGATTGATATTCTTGTCGCCACCCAAGCGGCCGCCAAGGGTCACAACTTTCCCAATCTGACTTTGGTTGGGGTGGTCGATGCCGATCTGGGCCTGAGGGGCGGGGACCTGCGGGCGGCGGAACGGACCTTCCAGCTTCTGGTTCAGGCCAGCGGGCGGGCCGGGCGACATGAGCGGGCGGGCCGCGCCCTCCTCCAGACCTATCTGCCCGAACATGAGGTGATGCAGGCCCTCAAGGCCCAAGACCGCGACGGGTTCATGGCGGCGGAAATGGCCGAGCGCGAACTGGCTAAGCTGCCGCCCTTTGGCCGGTTGGCGGCGGTGATTGCGTCTGGTCCCGATATTCCCGCGCTTGACGCCTATGTTCAGGCCCTTGCTGCTGCTGTGCCCAATGCGGAGGGGGTCGAGGTGTTCGGTCCGGCCGATGCGCCTCAGGCCTTGGTGCGGGGGCGTCGGCGCAAACGATTCCTCGTCCGCGCCGACCGTTCCGTCGACCTGCAAGGGTTCCTGTCGGCTTGGCGAGCAAGGGCAAAGGTCCCTAACTCGGTCCGCGTGGTCTTTGACGTCGACCCCTACAGTTTCCTTTAAGGGGGGCGAGACTAGTGGGTCCCGCCGCCTTTCTTTTTCGCAGCCACACTGCGCGCCATCATATTGAGGCCCTCGACCAGTCCAGAAAAGGCCATGGCGGCATAGATATAGCCCTTGGGCACATGGTGGCCGAGGCCGTCAGCGATCAGGGTCGCACCAATCATCAGCAAGAAGCCCAAGGCCAGCATGACGATGGTCGGATTGTCGTGGATGAAGTTGGCAAGGGGATCTGCGGCCACTAACATAACAATCACCGCAATGATCACGGCGACGACCATGATCGGCAGATGCTCGGTCATACCGACAGCGGTCAAAATCGAATCAATCGAGAAGACAATGTCCAGCAAGAGGATCTGCACGATGGCGGCGGCAAAATTGGTGGCCACAGGGGCCTTCTTGTCGAGGATGTCGTCACTGGGGGCTACATCGACCGTGTGGTGAATTTCCGTGGTCGCTTTCCAGACCAGGAATAGGCCACCGACGATCAGGATCAGGTCGCGCCACGAAATGTCCTTGCCCAGAGCGGTGAAGACCGGCGCGGTCAGGCCAACGATCCAAGCGATGGCAGACAGAAGCCCCAATCGCATGACTAAGGCCAAGCTAATGCCGATCCGGCGGGCCCTTTGTCGATCCGCCTCGGGCAATTTGTTTGATAGGATGGAAATAAAGACCAGATTGTCGATCCCGAGCACAATCTCCATGACCACGAGGGTGACGAGGGCAGCCCACGCGGCGGGGCTGGCGGCGAGGGCGATGAGATCGTCCATTTGTAACTCCATGGGTTCGCGATGATGGTTGCTAGCAAGTAAGCATTTCGGGTTTAAATAGTAACCCACCCGAAACCGCTTCTCCGTGGCGGAGATCGGAAAATCTCGATAGTCAAGTATAAATTATCGAAGCCCACAGAATGTTAACTTGCTGTTAATGATTTTCTTTGATATGAACAGTCCATCAACGCGTGTGGTTCACCATGCGCCCCCCCAGAGTTTCGGCTCTGGGGTTTTCTATGTTAAGGTGCGAAATGCCGATTCGCGCCGCTTTCTACATAGATGGGTTCAACGCCTATCACGCACTTGATGCGTTGCGAGCACCCCATCTCAAATGGTTGAACTGGTGGGCCCTGGCCGAAACGCTGATCCCCTCTCAATCCCATCACCTGTCCAGAATAGTGCTTTGTACGGCCACGCGAACTGATGATGTGGGCAAGCAAAACCGTCACCGAAAATATGTTGCTGCGCTGGAATCGGTGGGCGTGACCTGTTTGTTAGGTCATTTTTCGAACGAGCCCCGGTCTTGCAGACATTGTGGTGAGCATTGGCAGTCACCCGTTGAAAAACAAGGCGATGTCAACCTGGCTCTAACCATGCTCGGAGACGCCTATGAGGATGTTTTTGATCATTGTTATTTGGTGACAACCGATGGCGACCACGTATCCACAGTGCGAAATATTAAAAATCGCTTCCCCAGCAAAAGTGTGACGACTGTTGTTATTACGGGCCGCAGCCACAATAGGCATCTGCTCTCTCTTGCTGACGACAAAATGACGATAACTCGTGCCAGTTTGGAACGATCCCTATTTCCAAAACTCATTACCGGCGAAAAAGCGATCTTGCGCCCAGCAGAATATGATCCGCCCGGAGGGGGATGAAAGGTTCATCGCAAATGGAAGCGTTTGCCTTGGTTGCAGCGATTTAGATCGCATGCTATGTCCCGCGCGGCTTTGGGTAAGGGGGCTTTTCGGGGCCCTTTCTCCCTCGCGATTCTTTAAGCGAAGTCACGCCTTCAGGCACTGACAGGCCCCTACGCTCTGAGGACGGACACTGTTCGTTGGCAGGGCATAATCGCATCGGACGGATGACTAAGTGGCGGACGATTCCAAGACGACGGATGTGGGCGCGCGTTATGCGCAGGCCCTGTTTGATTTGGCCAAGGACAGTGATTCGATCACTGCCATCGAGGCTGACCTAAAGACCTTGAAGGCCATGTTGGCAGAGAGCGCGGATCTGCGCCGTCTTTTGCCCTCACCGATCTTTAAGTCGGACGTCAAGGGCAAGGTGCTTTTGGCCCTAGCCGATGCCGGTGCTTTTAACGCCACCACCAAGAAATTCCTTGGCTTTTTGAGCCAGAATCAACGGGTCGCGGCGCTGCCGTCGATCATCACCTCCTTTGAGCAGCTGTCGGCTGCCCATCGCGGTGTGGTGACGGCGGACGTCGTTACAGCAGTGAAGATGACTGCGGCCCAGACCAAGGCCGTTGCTGCCGCCCTTCAAAAGGCACTTGGCAAGGCTCCTGAAATTGAAACCCGGATCGATCCTTCTATTTTGGGTGGGATCAAGGTTCGGGTTGGTTCGCGTCTGTTCGATGCTTCGCTTCGTTCGAAGCTCGACTCCCTCAAGTTCGCTCTGAAACGGGCATAGGTTAAAAGGTTCTGGGCATGGATATCCGCGCAGCCGAAATCTCGGCGATTCTGAAATCCCAAATCGCCAGCTTTGGCGAAGAGGCTGACGTTTCTGACGTTGGTCAGGTTCTGTCGGTCGGCGATGGTATCGCTCGCGTCTATGGTCTGGATAAGGTCCAGGCCGGCGAGATGGTCGAGTTTCCAAAGGCTGGCGTTAAGGGCATGGCCCTGAACCTCGAGCGCGACAATGTCGGTATCGTGATCTTCGGTGAAGACCGCGCCATCGGCGAAGGCGACGAGGTCCGTCGTCTCGGCGAGATCGTGGACGTTCCTGTCGGCCGTGGCCTGCTGGGCCGCGTCGTCAATCCTCTGGGCGAGCCTATCGACGGCAAGGGTCCTATCCTTGATGTGGCCGAGCGTCGCCGCGTGGACGTCAAGGCTCCGGGCATCATCCCGCGCAAGTCGGTGCACGAGCCTGTGCAGACCGGCCTCAAGGCCATCGACACCCTGATCCCCGTTGGCCGTGGCCAGCGCGAGCTGATCATTGGTGACCGTCAGACCGGCAAGACCGCTGTCGCCATCGACACCATCTTGAACCAGAAGGCTGCCAATGCGGGCACGGACGAGAGTGCCAAGCTCTATTGCGTCTATGTCGCCATCGGTCAGAAGCGTTCGACTGTGGCCCAGATCGTCAAGACCCTCGAGGAAAATGGCGCGCTGGACTATACGATCGTCGTTTCGGCAACGGCTTCTGAGCCTGCGCCCCTTCAGTTCTTGGCACCGTTCTCGGGCTGCGCCATGGGCGAGTGGTTCCGCGACAATGGCATGCATGCCCTGATCATCTATGATGACCTTTCCAAGCAGGCTGTGGCCTATCGCCAGATGTCCTTGCTTCTGCGTCGTCCTCCAGGGCGTGAAGCCTATCCCGGTGACGTGTTCTATCTCCATTCCCGTTTGCTGGAACGCGCCGCGAAGCTGAACGAGGCCAATGGCTCCGGTTCGCTCACCGCCCTTCCTCTGATCGAGACCCAGGCCAACGACGTGTCGGCCTATATTCCGACCAACGTGATTTCGATCACCGACGGTCAGATCTTCCTCGAAACCGACCTGTTCTATCAGGGCATCCGCCCCGCCGTGAACGTCGGTCTGTCGGTGAGCCGCGTGGGTTCCTCGGCTCAGATCAAGGCCATGAAGCAGGTTGCTGGTGCGATTAAGGGTGAATTGGCCCAATATCGCGAAATGGCCGCCTTTGCGAAGTTCGGCTCCGACCTCGACGCCTCGACCCAGCGCCTTCTGGCCCGCGGTGAGCGCCTGACCGAGTTGCTCAAGCAGCCGCAATATTCGCCGCTTAAGGTCGAAGAGCAGGTCTGCGTGATCTATGCCGGTACGCGCGGCTATCTAGACGCCTTCCCAACCAAGTCGGTGGGCCGTTTCGAAGCCGAGTTCCTGTCGCGCCTGCACAGCCAGAACCCTGGCCTGCTGGAAGGCATCCGCACCAAGAAGGCCCTCGACGCCGACCTCGAAGCTGAACTGAAGGCTGCTCTTGAAGCCTTCTGCGCCACCTTCGCCTAAGCGCTGAAAGACGGGGAAAGCAACGCCGGATGGCTAGCCTGAAGGAAATGCGCAATCGGATCGCCAGCGTGAAAGCCACGCAGAAGATCACGAAAGCGATGCAAATGGTGGCAGCGGCCAAGCTGCGCCGGGCTCAGGAGGCCGCCGAACAGGCGCGTCCCTATGCTCAGCGTATGGCTGCGGTCATTGCCAATCTCGCCGCCGGTGTGACCGGTGACGCCGCTCCGCGCCTGTTGGCCGGCACGGGCCGTGATCAGAACCATCTGGTGATCGTGGCCACGGCTGACCGCGGTCTTGCTGGCGGTTTCAACACCCAGATCGTTCGCGCCGCACGCGAGAAGATCGCCTCCTTGCTCGCAGCGGGCAAGGATGTGCGCATCATCTGCGTCGGCAAGAAGGGTCGCGACCAGCTCAAGCGCCAATATGGCGACCGCTTTGTCGAGACCTTCGACCTGTCGGCCAACCGGGTCATGACCCTGGGGGCTGCACAGCCTATCGCCGATCTGGTGCTGGCCGAATATGAGACCGGTAAGGTCGATGTGGTGACCCTGTTCTATAGCCGCTTCAAGTCGGTGATCGCTCAGATCCCGACCGCCAAGCAGTTGATTCCAGCTACGGTCGAAGAGGGCGCTGCCGTTATCGATCTGGGCGGCGCAACCTACGACTATGAGCCCTCGGAAGAGGCCATTCTCGAGACCCTACTGCCGCGGAACATTACCATTCAGATCCTTTCGGCTCTGTTTGAAAATAATGCCGGTTTCTATGCCGCTCAGATGAGCGCCATGGACAATGCCACGCGCAATGCCGGCGAAATGATCAACAAGTACACCCTTGAATATAACCGCTCGCGCCAAGCGATGATCACGAAAGAGCTAATCGAGATCATCTCCGGGGCCGAGGCCATCTAACGAAAGACCGACCATGACCATCATGCCCACCGGCAAAATCGCCCAGGTCATCGGAGCCGTTGTGGACGTCGAGTTCGACGGTCACCTGCCTTCGATCCTGAACGCGCTCGAAACCATCAACACCGCCTCTGGCGTGCGTCTGGTTCTGGAAGTCGCCCAGCACCTGGGTGAGAACACGGTTCGCACCATCGCTATGGACGCGACCGAAGGCCTGGTTCGCGGCCAGCCCGTGACCGACCTTGGCACCGCCATCAGCGTTCCGGTTGGTCCCGCCACCTTGGGCCGCATCATGAATGTGATCGGCGAGCCCATCGATGAGGCCGGCCCGATCAACACCACCGAGCGCCGCTCGATCCACAAGGACGCCCCGTCCTTCGCCGATCAGGCCACCTCGGCTGAAGTGCTGGTCACCGGCATCAAGGTCATCGACCTGCTCTGCCCCTATACCAAGGGCGGCAAGATCGGCCTGTTCGGCGGCGCTGGCGTGGGCAAGACGGTTCTCATTCAAGAACTGATCAACAACATCGCTAAGGCTTACGGCGGCTATTCGGTTCTGGCTGGCGTGGGTGAACGCACCCGCGAGGGCAACGACCTCTATTACGAAATGATCGAGTCGAAGGTGAATATCGACCCGAAGGAAAATAACGGTTCGACCGAAGGCTCGCGCTGTACTCTGGTCTATGGCCAGATGAATGAGCCTCCCGGAGCACGCGCCCGCGTCGCCCTGACCGGCCTCAGCCAAGCGGAATATTTCCGCGACGAAGAGGGCAAGGACGTTCTGTTCTTCGTGGACAATATCTTCCGCTTTACCCAAGCCGGTTCGGAAGTGTCGGCGCTGCTGGGCCGTATCCCCTCCGCCGTGGGTTATCAGCCAACCCTGGCCACCGAGATGGGCAATCTTCAAGAGCGCATCACCTCGACCAACAAGGGTTCGATCACCTCGGTTCAGGCCATCTATGTGCCCGCCGATGACTTGACCGACCCGGCGCCTGCCGCCTCCTTCGCCCACCTGGACGCCACAACCGTTCTGAACCGGGCCATTTCGGAGCAGGGCATCTATCCCGCCGTGGACCCGCTTGACTCCACCTCGCGCATCCTCGACCCACGCATCATTGGTGAAGAGCACTATTCGGTGGCCCGCCGCGTGCAGGAAATTCTGCAGCAGTACAAGGCCCTGAAGGACATCATCGCCATTCTGGGCATGGACGAGCTGAGCGAAGACGACAAGTTGACCGTCGCCCGCGCCCGTAAGATCCAGCGCTTCCTGTCGCAGCCCTTCCACGTGGCCGAGCAGTTCACCAACAGCCCCGGCAAGCTGGTCCCGCTCGAAGACACCATCGCCTCCTTCAAGGCCGTGTGTGACGGTGAGTATGACCACCTGCCAGAAGCGGCCTTCTACATGGTTGGCGGCATCGCCGAAGCCGTGGAAAAGGCAGAGCGTCTTGCGGCGGAAGTGGCCTAAAGCCGATGGCCAAGCTGCACTTCTCTCTGGTCGCCCCTGAGCGGCAGCTCTTTTCGGGCGAGGTCGATCAGGTTGACGCGCCCGGCGCCGAAGGTGACTTCGGCGTTCTGGCGGGCCATGCGCCCTTCATGACCACCCTGCGCGAAGGCATCGTGACCATCACGGACGGCACCACCCGCCGCGCCTTCTCGATCCAAGGCGGTTTTGCCGATGTCACAGGCGAAGGTCTGACCATCTTGGCCGAACAGGCCGTTGAGGCCGAGGTCTCAGCGGTTCACTAGAGCGCTGAACTTTGATCATTATGAAAACCGCCGCTGGAGTGATCCGGCGGCGGTTTTTGTTTGGGGGGACCAAACTGTAGCTGTCGAGGCTGACAGACCGAACGGTTTAAGCCATCATGCTCGCAACCAGAGGCGCACTCCATTTAGAACCCACAGGATAATAGGCTGCACGCATGGCCGTCGCTCCACCCCTGACGCCTGAATTGGATGTCGAAGACCTCGAAACATCGCTCCGGATATATACTGGCGCGTTCGGCTTCAGGGTGCTGTTCAAGCGGTCGGAAGAGCGCTTTGCCTATCTTGAGCGGGAGGGTGCCCATCTGATGCTGGAAGAGGCGGCGGGCCCTGGGCGTCGCTTTCGCACCGCCCCGCTTGAAAAGCCATATGGCCGTGGCATCAATCTGCAGATCCGAGTTTCTGACGTGGTTATGTTGTACGAACGCGTCGCGCGCGCAGAGGTCTCGGTGATCATTCCTCTAGAGGAGCGCTGGTATCGTCAGGGCAGCCTCGAACGGGGGAACCGGCAATTCGTAGCCGCTGACCCGGATGGGTATCTACTTCGGTTCTTCAGTGATCTGGGCGAGAGGCCAGCTTGATCGTAATGGTACAGCCCTCCCTCTTAACCTAAGGGCTCACCCGACACCCTAATTGTCGATCTGCGACAAAATCCTCCTTGCGCGGGGGACCGAAAAGGCGTCTATCGCCCTCGGGCCACGCCTCCCCAACGGGGCGCTGCTCATCTGTAAGGATGGGAAACACAGATATGACAAACCTCGCTAAGCCAGCGATGCGCCCTGCGCGTCCTGAATTTTCGTCCGGACCCTGCGCCAAAC
>CANCJE010000087.1 GCA_947378235.1 Caulobacteraceae bacterium
CCGAACGGCTTGTCGGTCAGGGCCTTGGTCTTTTCGATCTCCGCCAACAGCTCAGCCCCTGAGGGGAACATGTGGGCCGTGATGAAGCCCAGCGCGCCCGCATTGGCCACCGCGGCGACCAGCTCGCCATAGCCAACGCCGGTCATGCCACCCATGATGATCGGGGTCTCAACGCCAAACATTTCGGTAATGCGTGTCTTCATAATCCTGTTTCCTCTTTTTGTTTTGATCCCGACGGGTTGGCCGCCATCATTGCTGAAAGTTAGAGCAAGGCAAGCACCTGTGGCCAACAGGCTTCACCAAAAGATCTCAAGGCTGCTACCGTGGGGGCACTCAGATGCTGGCCTATCGCCCGCTCATAGCTCGGTCGCGCCTTAACAGTCTCGTACCAAGACGCGACGAGGGGTCGGTCAGTGATCAAGGCCGTCATGGCCAGATGGTCAAGGCGCAGCACATAAGGAATGGCGGCTGTATCCGCCAAACTAAAGGTTTCACCGGCGAGCCAAGCATGGTGCGTGAGCTGTTCCTCCATGCGATCCAGCATGGCGACAAAGGCCGTCAGGGCCTCGGCAAATTGTGGCGAGGCAACCCCTTGCTCGATGATTGCGCGCCGATTGACACGCGTGCGCTCATCCTGACCCAATGCAATATAGTGCTCAATCGCCTCAGGGCCTTGAGCGATGATCATGTGGCGCGGCCCGACAGAGTAGGTCAGCACCGCCGCATGGGCATGAACCCGGTCAATAAATTGCGCCCATAGTCGAACCTGATACCGATCGTACGGGGCCAGCGGCATAAGGGCCGGACCCGCACTGACCTCCTCGAGATATTCACTGATCAGCATCGATTCCAAAATCACCCTTTGGCCATGAACTAGGGTGGGAACGACGTGATTAGGATTGAGTCTGACATAGTCTGGGTCGTGCTGTTGGCCCGATTGAAGATCAATCAGGTGGGACACATAGCTAAGCCCCTTTTCTTCCAGCACCATCCGAACCTTCTGTGAACAGGTCGAAACAGAAGAATGATAGAGTTCGAGGGTCTCGGTCATCAGAAACAATCCTAAAGCTGAGCGTTAGCCGGGTTGCGGTTGGCGATTGAGCTTTCGACATATCCAAAGGCCGTATTGATACGCGCCAACTGATCCGGGATGGAGATCCGTTGGCGGTCGGAGACCCGTGCGCCCTCATTGACCATCATCAAGAAGGCGGCGGCCTGCTTGGCCTCATCGGGCTCAGCTCCGGCATCGCCCAGACAGGCCTCAAACAGATCTTGAACGGTCTTGAGGTGCTGGCCTGCAAGGTCGCAGAGGCCCTGATCGATGGCCGCCAATTCGATCACCGTATTGACCAGCATGCAGCCAAAATGCAGGTCCGGGTCCGAGGTCTGACCAAAATTGCGCTCGAAATAGCTGCGCAGCGCCGCCATCGGAGGCTTACGATCCCGCGCGCGCTGCAAGAGGGCTTGGTTCCGCGACGCAAAGACGTTCAGACATTCGACGAACAGCCCACGCTTGTCGCCAAAAGCAGCGTAGAAACTGCTGCGGCTCAAACCCATAGCGTCGAGAAGATCGGTCAGCGACGTGGCCTGATAACCTCTCTGCCAGAAGAGATGAACGGCCTTCTGAACGGCCTGATCGCGGTCAAATTCAACGGGTCTAGACATAGGATAATTATGGACTTACCGTTCCAGAAAGATCAAGAGACTTGGTGTTCAGGGAGCACGAAACATGGGCGGGATTAAACCCTCACGGCGCGCTGCGCTCGGATTGGGCGGCGCGGCTCTGGTCGGCGCAGCCGCCATCGGCGTCATGGCCAAGCGTAAGGATGAGGTCCAGGCCACCGGCCCCTATCGCCGGATCGCCACCGAAGAGGCCTTTGCCACCCCCGCCCTGATGGCCGAGTCCAAGCGGATTCTAGAGGCTGGCGGCGTGGAGCCGGGCTTTGCCAAGATGGGCAAGTTTGTCTTTGGCGATGGCGTTGCCCAGCGCTTCTTGCATGGGCGACTGCTCGATCTCGGTGACAAACGTATCGCCCAGATGGATGCTGACGGGGTGGACCTTGCGGTCATCTCAATCACCTCACCCGGGGTTCAGGTCTTTGAGGCCAGCCGTGCGGTCGGCATCGCCGCCGAGGCTAACGATATCCTCTCCGCCGCCGTTCGGGCCCGCCCGACCCGCTTTGCAGGCCTTGCCGCCGTAGCCCCGCAAGCGCCGGATCTGGCCGCCAAGGAATTGGAGCGGGCCAAGGGGCTGGGTCTGAAGGGCTTCTTGATCAACTCCCACACCTTCAGCGAATATCTCGACATGGCCAAGTTCGCCCCGATCTTGGAGGCGGCCGAGGCCTTAGACATGCCGCTCTATCTGCACCCGCGTGAACCGGGCGCAAGTTCGGTCAAACCCTATCTCGACTATGGCCTCTATTTTGCGACCTGGGGCTTTGCGGCCGAAACAGCCCTCCATGCCATGCGACTGATCATGTCCGGGACCTTTGATCGGTATCCTAAGCTTCGCGTCGCGCTCGGTCACATGGGCGAGGGCCTGCCCTTCTGGTTAGAGCGGATTGATAATCGCTATCAGCGGCAGGCGCTCGGCGGCGTCAATGCTTGGCTTAAGCGGCTGCCCAGCGACTATTTCCGAGACAACTTCGTGATCACCACCAGCGGCATGACCGACGATGCGTCCTTGCGCCTCGCCATCGATGTGCTCGGCATCGACAAGGTTCAGTTCTCCGGGGACTATCCTTATGAGGATGTCCATGTCGGGGTTCAGCGGATGATGACGGCCAAGATCACAGAGGCCGAGCGCCGGGCCATCTTCGACACCAACGCCACGACCTTCTGGAACCTGCCCCCCGCGGTGAAGGCGCCCTAGGCGGCGACCTATTGTCCTGGCCGATAGGTCCGCTCGATATGGCCCTGAAGGTCCTCGGGGTAGAAATAGACGGGGCGTAGGGCCCCGTCGCCATAGCGCTGGGCCTGATCGGTGAAATGGTTGTCCCCGACATGGCCGCTCTCGCCGCCTGCCGAGACGGCAACCGCCCGGACCTTAGGGCCAAACTCGACGACAGCCACGAAGCTGTTACCGCTGGCCCCGTAATAGCGCTTGGTGCCCTCGCGCCGACTGGCCTCAAAGGCCGCGAGCGATCCCCACCGCGAAGAGGCAAAACCGACCGGCAGGCTGGGCTGATCATCCTTGTAGGTCTGGGCGATTTGGCTGGTCAGACGCTGATAGCGATTGATCTCGCCCCAAGCGATGTTCCAGGTCCCAAAATCTTGGGTCAGCCGATCGACCGCGTCGGACAGAAGTTCCAACTGCTGCGGCGGCGTCAAATATTTTTGCACCAGATTTTGGATCTGATCCTCGTGGGCTCGGGTGCGGTCGAGCAACCTTGGCCAGACGGCATCGCCCCAGAACTGGGCCACCGTCATGGGCACAGAGGCCCTGCTCCAGCGATAGTCCCAGCCGCGTAAGGCCGCGATCGGTTCGGCCAACTTGATCTTCAAGACACTCCCCGCAGGCTCTGCATCCCAGGCCGCAACCAGCTGGGGGATCATAGCCGCCATGGCGGGCTGGTAGGGATCGTATGCCGAGGTCAGAAGACCTTCGAGCGTGAAATCCTTGTGGGTCGAGAGCAGGCGGATGGCGTGCAGGCCGCGCGGGTTCTCTCCGGCATGATCCATATATTTCGGAAAGTCGGCCTGACGCGGGCTGGAGGCACCCGCCGCTGAATAGGGCCAGTTATTGGTATTGTAGACCCAGCCGCTGGCGGGATTGAGGACAATGGGGGTCTCGTCCAAACTGTGGAGACCCTTCCAGTCGGACGCCGGGTCGGCCCCGTCCACGACACCACTATAGTCAAACCGGTCATCGCGCTTGGGCACGAAATGGGGGTGCATATAGGCGACCTCGCCCTTGGTGTCGGCGAAGAGCGTGTCGTTGGAGGAGTTGGCTTTCAACTCCGCAACCTTTCGGAAGGATGCATAGTCCAAAGCCTTAGTGCGCAGATAGGATTGCTGCAGGGCCGCGACCGGCCGGTCCATCATGGCAAAGCTGAGCCAATGATCACCCACAGCCCCGATGATCGGACCATGGTGGGTGCGATAGACCTTAAACTGCCGCTCCGCCCGAGCACCCTCTTTGGTCCGGTAGGGCACAGTGATGGTCTCAGTCTCGACCGGCCGAAGCTTTGCACCATAGCGGTAGAACAGCTTGCCATCCTGTTTGACAATGGTTTCGCTAAAGCTATTGGCGCGGACCGTGCCTGAGGTGGTGTGCATCCAGCCGGCATGGGCATTAAAGCCCTGATAGACAAAGAACTGGCCCCAGGTGCTGGCCCCGTAGGCATTGAGCCCTGCATCACTGGTGACCTGAGCCTCTGACCGGAAATAGAAGCTGGTATGGGGGTTGATCAGCAAGAGCGCATGGCCCCCGACCGTATTTTTCGGCGCAATGGCAATACCGTTCGAGCCGCGCTGATCAGCCTCGAGCGGGCGACTATCAGCCACCTTGGTCTCGCCCGGATGGCCATAGAAGGCTTGCAGGCCGGACAGGGAAATGTCCTCAATGTCGCCGCCAATACTGCCCTCAGAAAAGCTCAAGGTCATCCAAGGCTCAAAGTGGCTGATGGCGGCCGGATGAACCTCCTTATGGGTGGCAAGATAATAGTTCAGCCCGTCGGCCCAGGCGATCATCAGGCTCTGGAGCCAAGGGGGACACTGGCGATATTTGGCCTTCAGGTCCGTCTCATCGGCATAGAGCCGAGCCCGAAGATCGCTCCAGATCGCCTCCTCCCCGCGCACCGTCGCGGCAAGACCCAGATTGTTGATATAGTTGGCCTCGACCCGGGGAAAATCATCCTCGGCCTGCGCATAGATCATGCCGAACACGGCGTCGGCGTCGCTCTTGCCGTGGATGTGGGCAATGCCCCAGTCGTCACGGGTGATGGTCACCCGCGCGGCCTGCGCTTTCCAGCGGGTCAATCCAGCGTCCGCAGCGAAGGCCGAAGAGGTCACCCATCCCATCAAGGCGAGCGCGCAGACCCCGCCAATCCCTAAACGCCTGATCATCGTCACTGCCCCCATAGACCTGAGCCAAACCTTAGTCTGACCCCAAACAACGACAAGGGTGGATGGGCCGTCTCTGACCGTTCAGCGCGAGGGCCGGTGCAAATGGGCAGGTCCGCCCCGCCTGAGGAGCGGACTGCTTCATTGCTAGGCAGGCGAGATGGCGGCGTTAACGCGCCTTTTTCAAATAGGCGGCGCTCTGTGTCTCGACCAGATCGAGCATATTGCCCATGGTCAGGTTCATATCGATCAGGTGCAGACCCCAGTCTTTCAAGATCTGACCACCGGCGATGACATCGCCATTGATCGTGCCGACCCGGCGGCCAGCGGCATCGGGATGGGTGGTGATGGCCAGATAGTTGAATCCGCCCTTATTGACACATTCCGCCGTCAACAGTCCGGGGACGGCAACGAAGGGGGTGTTAATCGGGCTTGACGGCGTGGTCCAAGCCAAGGGCTTGCCGGTTCCGTCGCTGACAATGTCGTCTGTTCCTGCGGCCAGATAGGCCTTCAAGGCCCCCGCGCCTCCGGCCAAGGCGGCGGGATTAACGCAGGCGGCCTCTAGGCCTGTCGCCGAGGAACTGCCGAAGCGGGAATTGGCGGGCGGAGGGCTATCGACGCGGAAGGAGGCGAAATTGATCGCACAGCCGGTCTGGGTGGCTGAGCGGCACAGGGGCATGGACTTGAAATCCCCGCCGACATCCTTGCCGACGGGCACCTGAAGGCGCGCGCCACCAAGGATGGCCGAGATCACGCGGGCCTGCACGGGCTTACCGTCAATCTCCTGCTTGATCAGTTGGATCAGCACGCCTGAGCCTTGCGAGTGACCGATCAGCACGACGCCGCGTCCATGGTTGTCGTTCTTGAGATAGTAATCCCACGCGTCGAGGACGTCCTGATAGGCCATGGTCCGGTCGGCTGCCATCGGCTTGCCCATCATGGCAGACCGCAACGCGGTCAGCGTCACCTGCCGATAGAGCGGCGCATAGGGTCGGCACTTGGCCGCGAAACGCGCAAATTGCTGATTGATCACCGAGCGCTCTTCGGGCGCGAGGGTCATGGTCGCATTGCCGCCGGGGTCTTTCGAGACGGTGGGATAGACATAGAAACAGTCGACCGGGGCCTTGGCGTCAGCACGGAAGGGCTCGGCAGCTAGCTTTCCATCAGCGCTGACGATGGTCGCGTCCTGCTGAGACTGGCTACAGACATCATCGCGGCCCGGGCGGCACAGCCAGGCCTTACCATCGGAATAGTCGATCGATGAAGCGGGGGCCACGGCGACTTGCGCGGCCGGTTGGCTTGAGGCTTGAGGGGCGTTGGCGAGCAGAAGACCGACGGCGGCGGCGGCGAGAGCGAGAGACTTCATGGTTTGCATTTCCTAATGACGATCAAGTTCATCATGACCTCTTCGGGCCATTGGGGTCGGTGTCGGTACCCCTAAGGTTTGGGGGAGGCCGCAACACTATGTTGGCCAATCTGTAAGATCACCGCCTCGTCAGGGGGCGGGGTTGAGACTGGCCCCCCATTGGTAAAGTCCATCAATCGTCCCGACGCGTCAAACCGGCTCCAGTCTGGGCGTCCATCGCCGTTGGGCGAACCGGTCTTGGCAAAATCAGTCCAGTAGGCGCTGACCTCTTGGGCCAAGGATTGGTCTGTCTCGTCGGTTGGCCAGGGCGAGGCCCCTAGGGATTGGAACACATATTGCCGTTCCTGGGCATGGGGCGTGCCGACAAAAACCTTCGGCGCGGCCTTGGCCAAGATCGAGAACCGATAGACCCAAGTCGGGGCACCATTTTTGGCATGCATCTTGGCCAGCGCCCGCCCCGGCTCGGTAAAGATCGCATCAGACTTGAACCGGGCCTCAAACTGGTCGCGCGATCCATAGGCGGCGACCATCTGGGCCTCCTCGGCCTCGCTCAAGGCGCTGAATTCCTTGCTGTAGCCACCGCCAAAGGCCTTGGGCAACTCAAGATCATTAGAGCCGACGATAAAGGGCACCTTGGCCTCGCGCCCCCGACGAAAGCCTTCGACGGGGTTTGCGAGGATCATCTGGCCATCGGCAATGGGCATGTCGCCAAGCGACAGGTTCGGGTCCCCTGCGGCCAAGATCTTTTCCGCTGGGAGCGCCCGCAGGGCCTCAGCAGCGTCATCCTGATCGGCCCTTACGCCCAGTGTCTCAGCAAAATGTGTGCCCTTTCGCTCAGCATCGGCCAGCGGCCCGGTCGGTTCGCGACCGAGGCCAGACTCGGTGATTGCCCGCGCAAATAGACCCCTCGCCTGAGGCATCAACATCAGTTGGTTGATTGCAATGCCGCCCGCCGACTCGCCAAAGATGGTCACCTGCGCCGGGTCGCCGCCAAAGGCGCTGATATTGTGCTTCACCCATTTGAGGCTCTCAACCATATCCATCATGGCATAGTTGGCCAGCGGTCCACCCTCCTTGGTCAAGGCGGGATGGGCGAAGAAGCCGAAACGTCCAAGCCGGTAGTTGATCGTCACCACCACCACCCCCTGCTTGGCCAAAGCGGTGCCGTCATAAAGCGCCGCCGTGCCCGAACCATTGGTAAAGCCGCCGCCATGGATCCAGACCATCACCGGCTGCTTGCCCCTCAGCGATGGGGAGGTGACATTGAGTTGGAGACAGTCTTCGCTGGCAGGCCCGGGGCCCACGCCATTGTCCTTAGACGGCGCCTGCATGCAGAGCGGGCCAAAGTGGGTT
Organism: Caulobacteraceae bacterium; assembly: GCA_947378235.1. Lineage (GTDB taxonomy): Bacteria > Pseudomonadota > Alphaproteobacteria > Caulobacterales > Caulobacteraceae > CAISGS01. Next base: position 7,784 of record CANCJE010000087.1, read on the forward strand.
GCGTCGCGAACCCCAGACCAACGCGCTGCAGGCTGAGGCGGCTTCCATCGCAAAGCCCCTACAGGCGGGGCGGCATAGGGAATGTTCTTGAAGCTGACGATGCCATCAACGGTCGCGCCCTGAAGCCGACCAGAGTCAATCTTGACCGTCTGAGCCGCTGCCGGAAAAGCCAGGGCCAACACAAAATATGACAGAACAAAGGGGCGCATCAGGATCAGGCCTTCCAACAGGAGGTGTCGCTCAGCGTGCGGCAAGAACCTAGACCGCGCTAAACTACACTAGCCGTACCGCTGTCTTTGACAAGCACATGCGGGTGACCAAGAAAGAGGCCTTGTTCAAGAGGTGCCGACCGAGGACGTCAGGCCCTTGCCCAACGCCCCCGACCGTTCGTCTGACTAGAAGTTTGCCGACAGGGTCACAAAGACCATCCGAGGCGGGATGGGGAAGCCTTGATAGCCGCCGGAATTGCCGGTCACGCCTGCGGTCGAAATACCCTTCACATTGGTCAGGTTGGACACATTGGCGCTGATCTTAGCCGACTTCGTCCAGTCCGGCTTCATCGCGTTCAGGTTCCAACTGGCTTCCAGGCCGACGAGGAAGTTCGACTTGACCGACAGATCATTGAGATAGGTGACATAGCGACGACCGACATAGTCGCCCGTCAACTGACCTTCAAAGTCGCCATTGCGGACGCTGAACACCGTTTTGTTCATCCACTTCGGTGACAGGGGCACGAACTTTCCACCCGTCGCCACCGATACCGATTGGGTGACCCCGTTCACGACCTTGGTGCCGCTCAGATAGTCCGAAGCATATTTCGCCGTCGTGTAGGAGGCGGCGTTATAGAGCCGGAAATGCGAGCCAAATTCCAAGGTCGCGGCAAGGTCTGCACCATCGGTCTTCACGTCACCCACATTGGCCAAGATGGCTGGTGCGGGATTGATGAAGTTGTAGGGCGCGATATTGAGAAGGCGATTGCGGAAATCGACATGGAAGGCGTTGACCTGACCTTCGATGGCGGTGATCGGACCGGCATTGACGTCGCGGCGCGTGCGCAGACCGATTTCATAGGTCCAAGAGGTTTCCGGCTTCACCGTATTCTTGAACAGGTCGAACGCCGCTTGGGTTCCTAGGCTCCATGGGGTGAACCCGTAAAAGCCGCTGCCCGCCCCATAGGTCACGAACTGACGCAGATTCTTCTGAGCATTGACGAAGACCTGTTCATGGTCGGTCATTTCCCAGACCAGACCGGCCTGCGGCAAGAACCACTCTCCCGACTGAATCTTGCCTGTGGGATAGTGCACGGGCACGGCAACGGTGGGCAGGTTGACCTGATTGATCGGGAACTTGCCCTTAGCCCACTGCTCACTCGACTTGACGCCGTACTGAAGCAAAAGATTAGGCTGGATGCGCCACTGGTCCTGCACATGAAGCTGAAGAATGTTCACATATTGCTGCGCGTAATATTGCGTCAGCGCCTTATTACCCTGAGGAATATCGTAGGGCGACAGGTCGTTGTTGGCCCCGGTCATAGGATACCAGACGCGATGTTGAGCCGGTTCGTTATGTTCAACCCAAGCGCCCGCTTCGATCTTGTGATCGCCAGTTTCCCAGTTCAGCGTCGAGATACCGCCGGCACGATTGATCCGATATTCGGTCGTGCGAACCGCGTTGCCTGACCCGCCGAACAGGTTCGAAATGTTCTGCAGGGTTTGAGCCGAGCCCGAGGTGCCGACCACGAGACTTGGATAGTAGGTTGCAAACAGACCGGGCAGACCGGCGGTATTGATCGGACCGGCAACGATGCCGCGACCATAGTTGTAGTGATAATAGGCCTGATTGCTCCAGGTCAGTTTGGGCGCAAGGGTGATGTCATATTTGACATAGGACAGCATGTCCTCGCGCTGGGCCGCGCTGAAACAGTTCGAGAAGTTGTTGCCTTGAGCGACAGGAGGGGTGCCGTTCGTCAAGGTGCTCGAGCAGGACGCCATGTTCGGATAGAGGAACGGCCGCGTATAGGGGAAATAGGTCGAGGTGGCGGTTTGTGCATTGCCAAAGGCGGTGGCGTCTTCGTTGGGCTCAAACTTCCTTTGCCAATCGAAATATGCCGTGAACTGGCTCTTGTCCGCATCATGGACATATTTGATGTTCACCTGATCGGCCTTCTGGTGACCGTTAAAGTCCCAAGCCTTTGCATCATGGTGAAGGTAAGAGATGTAGGCGCTGTCGCCCGCCTCTGAGCGACCCATGTCGTAGCGCAGGAAGGTCCGGGTGGCATTGTAGCTGCCCAAGGTCTCGTTGAAGGTCACGCCGCGCTCAGCCGCAGGCGCACGTGAGAAGGTCTCGATCGCGCCGCCAAGGTTGCTGGTCGAAGGAACGCCCAAGGCGCCAGCACCAGAGAAAAGGTTGACGCGGCTAACATTCTCGCTGGTGACCGCCCGTGAGGGGCTTAGGCCGTTATAGTTGCCATATTGCTGATCACCCAGCGGCACGCCGTCCATGGCATAGCCGAGCTGCTGGGTTGAAAATCCGTGCACGAACAAAGACATATTCTGTTCGTTATTACCCCATGGGTCGGAGGTCACATAGAGCACGCCGGGCAGGGTCTGGATGGCCTTCAGGGGGCTGACGCCGGGGATGATCTTTTGAATTTCAACCGACTGGATCGAGATGGCCGAGCGTGTCGAAATCTGCGCCGTCACAACCAGTTCAGCCGGAGCCTCGTCTGCCGCAGACTTTGCCGGAGCCTCAGCCGCGTGAGCGGTGACTGTGGTCATGGCGCACAGCATGGCCGATGCGAGCAGCATAGACCGGCGTGATTTCAGCATTGTCGTCATCATTATCGTTCCCCAGCTTAAGGCCAATGGCCCTCAATAGGGTCCGCACTAGGTTGGCTGCGCGACGACTGCGCTTCAGATTTGCGACGGATTTTTGATTTTCGGCGGCTTTGAAAAGGATGCGGCAGCCTGTGCTCTGTTTGCAACATACCGATTGGGCTGGCCCTCAGAAGCCATTGCCTCAGCGGGGTCTGCGCCTTGACGCCCTGAGCCTTAGCTTTAGCCTAACGAGATCGGTTTCTATCTTGCCAAGGCCCCCGCCATGCACACCCTCAATCGCCAGTGGCTGATCAATGCCCGCCCACTTGGCCGCGCTCTGGTTGATGACGACTTTCTATGGGTCGAGACCCCCGTGCGCCAACCGGGCGAGGGTGAGGTGCTGGTCCAACTTCACACCCTGGGCTTTGATCCGGCCCAGAAGGGTTGGATGGAAAATCTGGGGGGCTATGTCGCGCCGACAGAGATTGGTGAGGTCATGCCCGGATCGGCCTTGGGCGAGGTGGTGGCCTCCAACGATCCGGCCTTCCGACCGGGCGATCAGGTCAGTGGCCGCCTAGGCTGGCAAGACTATGCCACCGTCGCCAGTCAAGAGCTGCGCAAGGTGCGAAATGATGACCT
>CANCJE010000088.1 GCA_947378235.1 Caulobacteraceae bacterium
GCGGTTGGCGGTCAGATCACCCTGCTGGCCGACGGCGGGATTCGTTCAGGTCTGGATGTGGTTCGGATGCTCAGCCTCGGTGCCCAAGGTGTCCTTCTGGGCCGGGCCTATATCTACGCCCTCGCCACCCACGGCCAAGCCGGAGTCAGTCACCTGCTCAGCCTGATCGAGCGGGAAATGCGGGTCGCCATGGCCCTGACAGGGGCCAAGTCCATCTCAGAGCTTGGCCCGCATCTGCTGGTTCAGCCGGCCTCGGCATAGCCGGCATAGGAATGTTTCAAGGTGGCGTGGTTGAGTAGCATCTCCGCCACCTGCTTCTTGCCGCTCGCATCGAAGATACGGGTGCGGACCCAATAGGATTCGGTCCGGCGGCTTTCGGCCAAGGCGGCGATCTCGCGGCGGATGATGTAGTCCTCGCCAACGAAAAGCGGCCCATCGATCAGGCGGATTTCCTGATCGGCAAATAGGCCCACAGCCGGTCCCTTAACCGGGAAGGCCGCTTGGCGGCTGGAATATTCAGCCAAGACGCTGATCATCTCCAAGGGAATGATGGCCCGCCCCCAAGGTGATGAGGCGGGGTCGAAATACCAAGGCGAGGTCTCGGTAATCACCGCCAGCTTTTGATTGAGACTGAAGGGGTAGAGCGCGCCCATATGCTGGTCCGGCTCCATCCGCACATGCTCATCGACCACGCCGGTCATGCCGACATGCAGATCTTCGAGGATCAGCAGCTTTTCAGGCGCTCGCAGGTCCGCCATGCGCTTTTCCAGCAGGGTCTGACCAAAGTCCGGGCCAATACTGGCGCTGGCCTCAAGCACCGGCGTGCCATCGGCCTTTTGCGCCCAGACGCGGGTCGAGGTCGCCCCAGCAGGCGGAACCTCGGCATAGGCCTGAACCTCTTCGCCCTCAATGACCATGTTCAGATAGTGGGACGAGAGACAGCCCCGCTCGTACCAGGCCTGTCCCCAGATCTGGGCCAGCAAGGGCGGGAACAGACTAAAATGGGTCGGCCCTTCGATGGGACCTGCCCGAAAGCCTAGTTTCTCGGCCATGGCATCATCATGGATCGAGCTATGGCCACCATATTCCTGATCGGCCAGCATCTGGTGGGGCTGACGCAAGGGGCCAGACAGGATCAGGGGGGTGTTGAAGCTCATGATGCGGGTCCCGTGGTGGAGGGGATGGGTTGGTGAAGTCCCCCTCACCCAACCCTCTCCCCCAAGGGGGCGAGGGCTAGAACCTATAAGCCCTCTCCCTGAGGGAGAGGGTTGGGTGAGGGCCTTTTTCTTTTCAATAAAAAACCCCCTACCCCGGCTTCGCCGGTACTTCCCCCAGAGGTGGAAGATTTACCGTTCCATGATCTTCCCCCTCTGGGGGAAGTGGCGCGAAGCGACGTAGGGGGCCTTGTTTGACAACCTAGCTGCCAGCAGCCGCCTCGTACTGGCGGATCTCGTTGCGGCCAACGACCATGTGGTGGACCTCATCGGGACCGTCGGCAAAGCGCAGGTGACGAACGTCGGTATAGAGCCCGGCGAGAGGGGTCCATTGCGAAACGCCTGCGGCACCGTGCATCTGCATGGCCTGATCGATGATCTTGCAGGCCCGTTCTGGCACCATGGCCTTGACCATGCTGACCCAGACGCGCGCTTCGCGGTTGCCCAGAACATCCATCGCCTTGGCGGCCTTGAGCACCATCAGGCGCATGGACTCGATCTCGATCCGGGCGCGGGAGATGATTTCGACATTGCCGCCGAGATAGGCCAGCTTTCGACCGAAGGCTTCACGGGACACGCCGCGGGTGACCATCATGTCCAGCGCCGCTTCGGCCTTGCCGATGGTGCGCATGCAGTGATGGATGCGGCCAGGGCCGAGGCGCACTTGGCTGATCTCGAAGCCACGGCCTTCGCCGAGCAGGATATTGTCCTTCGGGACCCGCACATTATCGAACTTGATGTGCATATGACCGCGTGGGGCATGGTCTTCACCAAAGACATGCATCGGGCCGAGGATGTGGACGCCCGGGGTGTCGATGGGCACCAAGATCTGCGACTGCTGCTGATGGGTAGGCGCATCAGGACTGGTGCGAACCATGGTGATCATGATCTTACAGCGCGGATCACCGGCTCCCGAGATGTAGAACTTCTCGCCATTGATGACCCATTCGTCCCCGTCGAGAACGGCGCTGGTGGCGACATTCTTAGCGTCTGACGAGGCCACATGCGGCTCGGTCATGGCGTAGGCTGAGCGGATTTCACCGTTCAGTAGCGGCTTGAGCCAACGTTCCTTTTGCGCGTGGGTACCGACCCGTTCGAGCACTTCCATATTGCCGGTGTCTGGTGCCGAGCAGTTCATGACCTCCGAGGCCATCGGGGCCTTGCCCAGCTCAGCGGCGATATAGGCATAGTCCAGATTGTTCAGGCCAACGCCCGTCTCGGCGTCGGGCAAGAAGAAGTTCCACAGGCCCTCAGTCTTGGCCTTGTTCTTGGCCACTTCCAGCACGTCCAGTTGGCCGGGCGCGAAGGTCCAGCGTTCCTTGTGGCCTTCACCCAGTTTGCGGAACTCGACCTGCATCGGGGTCACGGTTTCAGCGATGAAGCGCTTGACGTGCTCATAGAGCGGGGCCGAGGCCTCGCTCATGCGAAGGTCGTTGAGATCGTCATTGGGGTTGAACCCGAACTGGGTCTGGCTGCTCATGGGGGATCCTCTCCGGGATTTTTGTTTGGTTTCCCCACTTCGACCATATCGCGCTGGAATGTAAAGGGCTGGTCCCGATTTGGTCTTCGGTTAGGCAGCCTCTGGCGCGGCCTTCACGCGATCGCTCAAGCAGAAGGGCAATAGCACCAGCCAGAGGGCGACGATCAGATGATAGGCATGCCAGCGCAGATCAGGGTTTAGGGCCGGGGCACTGCGCAGCAAAAGCACATTGGGCAGCATCAGTCCAAAGGCGAGCGCCGACTGGACCCGCAAACTCATGGCCCCCGGCGCCACGGCCAAAACAACGATCCCAGCCAACAGGCCTGCAGCAAAAATCGCCTGTCCGACGGCCGGCATCCGAACGGCGATGGCCACCGCGACCGCGGCTACGGCAAGAACGCCAAGCGCAGGAACCTTGAGGCCCAGGTGGCGCACCAGACCGCTCAGGATCAGAACCAATCCGACCAAACCGCCCAGTTGCGACACGGTCTTGTGAACCAGGGCTAAGGGCTCGATCAAACCACTCGTGATCCTGACCAGACCAATCAGTCCAGCCAAGCCAAAGAACCCAAGGCCAAGGCCCGCGAGCAGCTGACCGCGCCGCGCCAGCGTCCAAAGGCCCCACATTCCAAGAACGCCAACCAACCCATCGGATAGGGCATAATGAACGGGCATGGCTCAGGCGACCTTTTCAGCAGGGATGGGCTCAGCCGCAATCAGGCCTGCTTGGCGCTTGATGTCGACCGACGACAGGCGCGAGCCATCATGGCTCCATCCGGGCGGCGCAAAGATGTAGGCCAGCCTTTGCAAGGGCGTCAGACCGCGCCGAACCACGTCCTTGGCAATGCCAACATATTCATGGGTCAAGATCGTGATCGGGTTGAAGGTGTTGAGATTATTGACCAGACCATAGACGGGGCGATCCGCGCGATCTTCCTCTGCAAAGGTGCCCAGCAAGCGATCCCAAATAATCAGAACCCCGGCATAGTTGGTATCCAGATAGCGCGGATTATTGCCGTGATGGACCCGATGGTGCGACGGGGTGTTGAAGATATATTCAAACCAACGCGGCATCCGATCAATGGTCTCGGTATGGAGGAAGAACTGATAGGTGGCATTAAGCACGCCGCAGAAGGTGACCATCACCGGGTCAAAACCGATCAGCACCAACGGAATCTTCAGCAACATGGTGCCGGTAAAATGCTTGGTCCAGGCCTGACGAAGCGCGATGGGGAAGTTGTAGTTCTGACTCGAATGGTGAACCACATGCATGGCCCAGACCCAGCGGCAGCGGTGGGCGATGCGGTGATGGACATAGAACCGCAGATCATCCAGCACAAAACAGAGTGCAAAGATCGTCCAGTTCAGCGGCAGTTTCTGGATTTGATAGGGCTGGACAAAGGACAGGATGCCGAGCGTAATGACCGCCGATAGGGCATTCATCGGGTCGCTGAGCAGGCCCATGCCGATACTGATGATACTGTCCTTGGCAGGAACCTCGCCCTTTGCCTTGAAAAGCTTGATAGCAACCAGTTCCACCGCAATCAGACCGAAAAATATATAGATCGATAGGACGCCCATATTGACGCCTAAAAGCTGCTGAACGGTCATATTGTGCCCCAAATCCCAAATCACATGCTCAGTGTTAGGGACGGGATCCTGTCGCCACAATTGAATAATTGGCAGTGATTAGATACTGTTTGGAACATGTCCTTTGATCTGAACCTGATCCGCCGGTTTGAAGCGGTCTATCGTCTGCGCAGTTTCTCGCGGGCGGCCAAAGAGTTGGGCATGACCCATTCGGCCATTACCAAGAGCATCCGCACCCTCGAAGAGAGCTGGAATGTGCGCCTGTTCGATCGCACGACCCGCTCAGTTCTACCGACGGAGGCGGGCCAGCGTCTGGCGGTCACAGCGGCGGACCTCCTCGCCTATGGGCAGAACATTAAGGCCAGCGTTCAGTCTTTAGACCAAAAGCTAACCATCATCTGCGGCCCAGCCATTATTGACACCTTCATGCATGGCGCACTGGTTCTGTTTCGGCAGGTCCATCCAGAGGTGCAGGTGCACATCGAAACCATGCCTCCGGCTCTGGCCAGTGACCAGCTGATCCAGCGCCGCGCCCAGTTGATGCTGTTCCATCCCAAGGCTGTCGAAGGCCTTTCGAACCGCAAGCTCTTGACCATTCAAACCCTCGGTTCTGAGCCCTATCTGGCTGTTTTCCGCCCGGGTCATCCCGTCGAACAGAGCGACCAGTCGCTCGAAGCCATGCTGGCCTTTGACTGGGCGGTCGCAGGCTTTGATACCAGCTATCAATCGGGCCTGCCGCCCAAGCAGTTAGAGCTCTATCAGCGCTTCGGCTTCCCGAAATATCGGGTTCTGAACCAATCGGTCTGTATCGAAATGGCCAGCCGAACCGATCTTTTGACCGTCCTCCCCGCAACAGCGGCAAGGCCCTATCTGGCGACAGGGTGGTTGAAGGCCGTGCCCTTCCCGGATGGTGCGCGCTTTTCCATGAGTGCCGTCACCTTGGCAAACGGCCAGCCATCCGTGGCCGTCACAGATTTCTTAGCGGCCCTGGGGCAGTCTTGGACGCCGAACGTCCTGCCCTAACGCAAAAGCCAGCCCCGAGGGGCTGGCTCCGCTGTTTTAAGTCTCTGAATTGGATTTAGAAGTTCCAGGTCAGGCGGCCATAGTAATATCCACCGTTGATGCCGATGGGCGAGTAGGAAGGATACTGAGCCACGCATCCGCTGCCGGAGGCGACGCAGGCGGCCACAAATTCGGGCGACAGCTTATCTGGATATTTGTTGAACAGATTACTGGCCCCCATCGACACCGTCACGTCCAAGGGAAGCTTATAGGAGACTTCCACGTCCGTGATAGCCAGCGCACCAATCGAGGTTTGCTGCAGAGGCCCTGAGCCTGGATCGGCAAAGGAGGAGCTCTCACCATAGAAGGTCTCAGTGACACTGACCGTCAGGTCCGCCCAACGATAGAGCCCGTTCAAGCCGATCTTGTACTTAGGCGATGCCTTTTCCAGCAAAGACTTGGCGTCCTTAGAGAACATGGTCTGACCGGTTGGGTAGGGTACGCTCGCCGTCAGCAGCGAGGCTGGCGGAGACTTAACCTTCGTCACCTTGGTGGTGTTGAAGTTAGCCGACAGGCTCCAATCGACATGACCATAGGCACCGAAGTCGGTGGGGTAGGACACCACTGCATCGAGACCCGTCGACTTAGTATCAATACCGTTCGAGAAGATGTTGATGCCGGTACTGGTCACAGTGGAGTCCAGCACATTGCCGTTCGCAATAATCGCTGCCTTCACCTGGGGCGAGGTGGAGACACCGCCACGCGTGCCATAGAGCGAGCTGGAACCGAAGATCCGGTCGGTTAGTTCGATCTGATAAAGGTCGATCGTCGCTGTCATCTTGGGGATTGGGTGGGCGACCAAACCGATGCTGTAGTTCATCGACTCTTCAGGCTTTAGCTTGTCGATACCGAGCAGACGTGCCGCGCTGGAGTTGGGAGCCAACTGCACGAAAGCCGAGGTCGGTGACACGTTGGTGGCCGAATAGTAGGATTCCGCCAAGGTTGGAGCCCGGAAGCCGGTGCTGATCGTACCGCGAACGGCGTAGGAGTCCGTGAAGTCATAACGGCTGGTCAGCTTGGCCACTGTCGTGTCGCCAAAGTCGCTGAAATGCTCGAACCGCAAGGCGGCATCAACCGTTAAGCTTTGGATCGGCGAGGTGGCGAGGTCCGTATAGATCGCCCAACTGGTCCGATCATGCTTGCCCGCATCGGTCAAAGAGAAGCCAGGATAGGACTGTGACCCTTCTTTGTAGCGGGAAGCGGCATCACCTGCACCAATCTCATAGGTTTCCTTGCGTTGCTCAGCACCAAAGGCGACGCTTAGAGGGGCAGGAAGTCCGACTTCGAAATCCTTGCGGACATCAAGATTGTTGGTCAATTGCGTGGTCACCCAAGCCCCGGCATGGAACGAATAGGGCGTGAAGCCCTTGGAGGTCAGGGTCGAGGTGTCCTTATAGAGGCTAGCATTGGCGGAATCTTCAACGCGGACCTCGATGCTGTCCTTGCCGTAGGTCGAGCTCAGATCAACATCCCAGCCACTAACCGTGCCCTTGATCCCAGCAGTGAAGCCATAGTCGTCTTCGATGATCCGCTCACGAGGCGAGAAGCCGAGGGGTAGAGGGCGATCGCCCGCACCCTGCAGGCCCTGAATACGGTTATAGCGGCGATAGTTTTCGTAGGCCGAGGCATCCTTATGGCCGTAGGAGCCGAAGGAGTAGACATCTACGCCACCCGCCAAGCTCACGCCCGCATTATAGCCCAAATTATGGAGATGATATTCGGCATCACCCGAGATCAGGTTCATATTGGGGAAGCCGGGGATCAGGCTCTCGACTGCATAGTTGGCTGCCGAATAGGATGGGCTCTTTGGATTGATGAGCCGTTGATCGCCGATGCCGCGATTGGAAAAGCCGTGATATTTGGTCTCTGCCGTAATATCGAGATAGCTGTTTTCGGTCGGGGCGGTGCCCATATTGAAGCCGATAGAGCCGGTCTTGCCGCCCTCGTCCATATATTCGCCGCCCGAAGCGGTAAGAGTACCGCCCGAGGTATTCTTCTTGAGGATGATGTTGATCACGCCAGCGATAGCATCGGTGCCGTACTGGGCCGCCGCGCCATCGGTCAGCACTTCAACCCGGCCCACCGAACCCATAGGAACAAAGCTCAGGTCGGTCGCTGCAGCGCCTTGATAGGCCCCCGACAGAACCGCGAAGTTGGCGGTGGTGTGGCGGCGCTTGCCGTTGACCAGGACCAGCGCATGGTTCGGCGACAGGCCGCGAAGGCGCGCCGACAGGGTCAAGTTGGCCGTATCACCGCCAAAGGCCTGCGCATTGAAAGAGGGAACGACCATGGCCAGACCCAAGCGCAGGTCGACTTGACCGGTACGGGTCAGAGCCGCCGTATCAACGACTTGAATCGGTGCAGGGCTGTCCTCGACCTTCAAGCCGGATTGACGCGTGCCCGTGACGATCACTTCTTCGACTTCGAGACCGGCTGCCCCTGCGGCTGCGGTCTGAGCGAATGCGCCGGTTGCGGTCATCACACTGACCAAAGAAACTCCAGCGAGCCATGCTGTGCGGTTTTGACGTGTCATTATAGTATTATCCCCTCGTTTTACTTTCGGCTTTCAAAAGCCAGTTGGTTCTAAACGCGCCGAAACGCGGTTCGATCGTTCGAAAATTTTCCTCAGGAGCGACCCTTCAAGGACCTTTCGTCTCGGTATTTTATTCATAGAGAATCAGAAATTACCCGTCAGTGCTTGTTATCGGAAATATTGGAGAGATATTTTCCGACAATTTGTATAAGTTTGGACCGAATAGGTGTGAATCATCAGGAATTTACGCCTCTAAACCTTGCGCTTATTCCCGTCCGATTCCTCCTACGCCCACTCAATTGCGTCTGCGGCAATTTCTGTTTTGCTTTGCACGTACTCTTGTGCTGCAAGCTAAGCATTCTCCGATCCCACCGGGGTGTCAAACGCTGCAGACTGATTTTTAGGACAATCACATATCTGTAATAAAATTAGGCGGCTTATGCTTTGGGGGTCAGCGGATGATGGCGATAAAGACTCTGAAAACCCCGTTTTTGACATCAACACACAAAATTATATTTTATATCTTGAGCGGGACACGCCCTATATTTAATCTGATTTCGCGCAATTTGTGATCATTCTGGTGAATTATCAGGCATAAAATCAGACTCAATCGACCGATTGATCGCCCCATCTCCGCTCAAGGCGGACGCCGCGAAAACAGGCAAGGATTGCCATTCGAAAGGTCGGCTGCCGATGATACCTCAAAGACAGAGGCGGAGGCCGCCCCTGCAGCGGATATCTTCCGGCGACAATCCCGGTTAAAAAGAGTGCAAACCGCCACCCCAGTTGGTGACCCCGCTCAACCTTTGGAGATCCGCAGATGAGCCAAGACCCCGTCTTTGACCGCGCATGGACTCACATCAAGGCGCAGCGCGAAGACCACATTGCCACCATCAGCCTGCATAGGCCCGAGGCGAAGAACGCGCTCAATGACTTGCATATGCGCGAATTGATCGAGGTCGCTCAGGCCTTGAGGCTGCGCCACGATATCCGAGCCGTGATCCTCACCGGTGGGACAGAAGGCTTCTCGGCCGGAGCCGACCTGAACGTGGCCAAGACCCGCGTCGCGGCGCCTCCGACCCTGATCGAACTGCGGTCGCTCTATTCTATCGGGCCGGACCTATGCAAGGCCTGGGAGGAGATCGAAGCGGTCACCATCGTGGCCATAGAGGGCTTTTGCATCGGCGGGGGCTGCGCCTTGGCGGTCTCGTGTGATTTTCGCATCATGGCCGAGGGGGCCTATATGCGCCTGCCCGAAATCCCGCTGGGTATGAATATGAGCTGGCGCAGCATTCCGCGCATTGCCAATCTGGTTGGCCCGGCCCGCGCAAAGCAGTTCGTCATGTTTGGCGAGCCCGCCGATGCGCAAACCTGCCTGACTTGGGGCATGGCTGAAGAGGTGACACCAAAGGGCGGGGCTATGGCGGCCGCCCAGCGCTGGGCGCAGAAGGTTGTCGCCCTACCGCCCATCCCCGTGCGCATGACCAAGGAAGCGGTCAACGCGACCATCAATGCGAACAATCTGGCTACCAGCATTATGGACCGGGATCAGTATCTGCTGATGGCCCGGTCCAACGACTATAAGGAAGGCGTCAGCGCCTATCTGCAAAAACGCACCCCCGACTTTAAGGGCGACTAGGGCCTTCGCCTATGACTGGGGCTTCAGCTTCAGCAGCTTGGACACCAGCGTTCCCTTAAGCGCCAGATCGTTGGCCGAGGCCCCGACCGCCATCTGATAGGTCCCGGCATCGACGCGCCAAGCGCCAGCGGTCTGGTCCCAGTTGGCGAGCATCTTAGGATCAACCGGCACCGTCACCGACTTGGCTTCACCGGCGGCCAGGTCCACGCGTGACCAACCGACCAGACGCTGCTGCGTGCGATTTGGAGACTGGGTCAGATAGAGTTGCGCCACGTCTGTGCCCGCCTTCGCGCCGATATTCTTGACCGTAAAGCTAACGGTCGGCTTGTCCCCGGCCTTGATGACCAGATCGCTATAGGCGAACTGGGTGAAGGTCAGTCCATAGCCAAAGGCGAACAGGGGTTTGGCCGCCGTCTTGGCAAACCAGCGATAGCCGACGTCTGAGCCCTCGGCATAGTCAACATCGAACTGTTGCCCCTCAGGGACATTGATCCCCGGCAAGATGGGATGGGGCGTCTGGGCTATCGAGGCTGGGAAGGTGATCGGCAACCGGCCTGACGGCGCGACCTTGCCCAGCAAAAGATCAGCGATAGCTTCACCGCCCCGAATGCCTGGATACCAGGCCTCGACCACCGCTCCGACCCTATCGAGCCACGGCATGGCTACGGGGCCGCCCGTTTCCAGAACCACGATCGTGTTGGGATTTGCCGCCGCGACCGCCGCGATCAACTCATCCTGCCCGCTGGGCAAGGACAGGTCCGGAGAGTCATAGGCCTCCATCATCCACTGAGTAGCAAAGACAATGGCCACATCAGCGGTCTTAGCCAGATCAGCGGCGGCGCTTGGATAACGACCATCATCGAAGGTCACCTTGGCCTGCGGGGCACCTGCCCGGATCGCTTTCAGAGGCGATGATGGCATGTACATGGCCCGGCGAATGAAGGACAACGGACCCTCCCCGCCCATCACATCGGTCACTGAAGGGCCTTCGCGCGGCGCGACCTGGGACGATCCGGCACCTGACAGGACGCCGAGATCCGCATGGCCGCCAATAACGACAATCCGCTTAGCCGAGGCCGTCAAAGGCAGGAGATTGTTCTGATTGCGCAGCAGCACCATGCCCTGCGCCGCCGTGGCTTGGGCCACCTTTGCCCCCGCCTCCCGATCCAGTGGCGTCTTGACCGGCGGATGCTCGATCACCCCAACGGCAATCATGGACCGCAAGATGCGCTGGTTCATATCATCTAAGCGCGCGGCATAGGCCTTGTCGGTCTTGGCGGCCTCTTGCAGCGGCAGATGGAAATAGACCGCCTTATCCAGTTGCTGGCCCGACTGTTGATCAAGGCCGCTCAAGGCGTCGGACAGACCATGGACCGCGCCCCAATCGGACATGACCCAGCCCTTAAAGCCCCAATCGCGCTTGAGCACCTTGTTGAGCAAGAAGTCGTTGCCGCAGGCATAGCCGCCATTGACCAGATTGTAGGAGCACATGACCGATCCGGGCTCACCGCGCTTGACGGCGATCTCGAAGGCCAAGAGGTCGCTCTCGCGCAGACCAGCCTCAGAAATCTTGGCGTTCAGGAACTGGCGACCCGTCTCGAGGTCGTTGAT
>CANCJE010000089.1 GCA_947378235.1 Caulobacteraceae bacterium
GGCGGCCTGTTGGCGCGCAATCTGATCATATTCGGCCCGTATGCGCGGATCGATGGGGGCCAGCCGCTCTGGGGTAGTCTGATCCCGCGCCATGCGGCCCCACTGCTGCAGACAGCGGGTCTGGTCAGCATCAGAGCGGATGGCTTTCAAAGCCTCCGAGCAGCTGACCAATCCCTTAAGCGGTAGCACCAAGGCGTTGGGCTTGACGGGCAGCGCGTTGGGTCTGGAGTCCATCGGTATAGGCGCAGGTGCGGCGACGGGTGCAGGCCATGGCCTAGGGCCTATCGACCGACCTTGTGGCTTAGTCTTTACCGTCGGGGTGGGCGCACTCTTGAACGGCTGATAGAGACTGACCACCATGGCTCGAACGGCGAGGGGCGGCGTCACCTCTGGGGTCTGGGACAGCAGCCAAAAGACCGCGCCATTGCCAAGGGCGGCGATCAGAAAACTCCACCCGGTAAGGCGACGATCTGATCCCATTAAGCCGTACTCCCCCGTTCAGCCTAGGCGGCGACCTGATCGCCTCGCATCAGACGTCCGGGCAATTCACCCGTCCATTGACCATTTTCGAAGGTCACGACCCCGCTCTTGAGGGTCCAGCGATAGCCGTGGGCCTTTTGCAAGAGCCGCGTTCCTCCTGCCGGAAGATCCTGCACAATCTCTGGCGGACTGAGCGACAGGGCGTCCTGATCGATGACATTGATATCGGCCAGCATACCCGGCGCGAGCAGGCCGCGATCGTGCCAGCCGACATGGACGGCATTGCGGCGGGTATAGCCATGGATCAGGGTCTCAATCGCGATCTTGCGTCCCGCCCTATCGCCCTTGCTCCAAAGGCCAAGCGAGGTGGTGGGGAAACTGCCGTCGCAGATGGTGCCGCAATGGGCGCCGCCGTCGGACAGGCCATAGAGACTGTTGGGCGCGGTCATCATGCCATAGACGTCGGACAGGTCGCCTCGGGCATAGTTGATCAGGGGCTGATAGATCAGCCGGTGTCCGCCCTCCTCCAGCAAGGTGTCATAGACATGGCCTGCGACATCGATCCCGCGCGCCATGGCCTCGGCCTCTAGCGAGTTCTCGGTGCGCGGCTCGTAATCGACCGGATCGGTCATGCGGAACATCTTGCCAAAGCCGCGTAGGATCACGGCGGTCATGCCCGGCGCATCGCTGACGGCATGGTCTTTCAAGATCTGAGCGCGAACCTCAGGCTCCGCCAATTTCAAAAGCCGCGCCTCTAGGGGCAGGCTCAAGAGGGCGCGATAGGTGGGAGTGATGAAGAACGGATTGACCGTCGCAGCAAAGGACAGGATCAGGCCCAGCGGACGGGGCGCGACCTGCATGGTCACGGGTAGACCATCCTTGACCATGGCCTCGACCCGCTCGGAGATAAACTTCCAGCGGTCCGGCGCATCATCGGTCTGCTGGACCGTAAAGGACAGCTTGCCCCCACAGGCCCCAGCGAGTGTGCGGATCAGACCCAACTCGCGTTCGGCAAACTCATCGTCGGGGGTCAGATAGGCGTCCGAGATTAACTGAATGACCCCGCGCCCCGCCGCCTTCAAGGCGCGCGCGGCTCCCATCAGCTCGGCCTCGGTCGCCGACAGGGTACCGATGCTATCGCCGTTGCGCGAGCGGTGAACATAGGTGCGAGAGGTGGAAAAGCCCAAGGCTCCGGCCTCTACCGCCTCGAGGATCAGGCGCTCCATCTCAGCGATCTCAGCGGTCGTTGGAACCTCCAGATGGTCTCCGCCGCGGTCACCCATGACATAGGCCCGCAAGGCCGCGTGCGGCACATGGGCGCCCACATCCACGGCAAATTTACGCCGCGCCAGCGCGTCTAGATAGTCGGGGAAGGTTTCCCAGTCCCAGGTCAGACCTTCAGCAAGGGCCGTGCCCGGAATGTCTTCGACCCCCTCGAGCAGAGCGATCAGCCAATCGTGCTTGTCCTTGCGCGCCGGAGCAAAGCCAACACCGCAATTGCCCATGGCAATCGAGGTCACACCATTGATCGACGAGGGGGCGAGAACCCCGTCCCAGGTGGCTTGGCCGTCATAGTGGGTATGGATGTCGACAAAGCCGGGTGTGACCAAGGCCCCGTTGGCATCGAGTGTGCGCTTGGCCTCTTGGGTTACGGTCCCAACCGCAAGGATGCGGCCATCCTTAATGCCAACATCGCCAAGATAGGCCGGTCCGCCCGATCCATCGACAAGGGTGCCGCCACGGATCACCAGATCCAGAACAGGGCTTGAGTCGGTCATTTGGTTTATCCTCACCTCGGGGCCCGCCTTACCAAGCGGTGGTCTTTGGCCCTATCCTAAGCCGAAATTGGCTCTGGACACCGAATTTTTGTGGGCTTCGGCTCCACCAATTCGATGGAAGTCCATGATTTTAGGTGACATTTTTTTCAACTAACCCGCCCAGACTGTAATTTTTACTAGGAACACAAAAATAATACACTCAGGGGGTGTAAATCGTGCTATGGAACATGACGATTTGCTGTCGCTAGGTTTATAGGACCCTACCTTGTCCCAACATACCTTCCCCAGGCCAGATTTGGCCACCCAGACACGCGACGACCTGCTGGATCAAGCCGGGGCCGTTGCGGCGGATTTTGGCCTAGAGGCCCTTAGCCTGACCATGCTGGCTGATCGAGCTGGTGTGCCCGTCGAGCAGATCTATCAAAATTTTGAATCGCGAGCCGCGCTGATCGACGCGCTCGTTGATCGCCTGCTCAATCGCCAGACCGAAGCGGCCAATATTTGGTTTGGTCGTTATTCGGCTCAGGGCCGCGCCGTCATGTCGGATCACGTCGAAGATCTACTCCATGCCCTCTATGTCGCCGGTCGCAGCGTCACCGGCTCTGATCTGCTCCAGCAGGCTCTAATCTCGATGCCAAATTTGGCCGAGCGCCGCATGGCCCTGCGCAGTCAGATCACCGATCAATTTGTTCACGTCCTCAGCGCGATGAACCCAAGCCAGTCACGCGACCGGATTTGGGCACGTTACCGGATTGCCGTCGACATGGCCCTATCGGCCCAGTCCCTCGCGGCCGCCGAGCCGCAAGAGGGTCAGCGCGAACGGGTGATCAAAGAGGCTGCTCGAGTTCTGCGCTACGCGCTCGAGGCCGCATAGCCGGCACTAGACACTCCATCTAGGGGTTACCTCGGCAACTGCCGCGTCAACCGCGCGTGCCGTCGGCTGCTCTACAATCTACATCACATGCATGGACAAGGTCATCCGGCCTAGGCGCTAGATCGCGTCAGGGCCTGCTGTTCGTGTACACCCAGGAATGGGCCAAGCCCGTTTCCTCTCGCTAGGGTTTAAAGCTCAAGCCGCAGCAAAGCGGTCTTGAGCCCAAACCGGCATAAAAAAAGACGCCACGCCCAAGCCCGAAGGCCTGAACGCGGCGCCAGTTAGCCCCGCCGGGGGCGTCCCTTTAGAACTTCTTCGTCATACCGACCTTAAAGGTACGGCCAAGGGGGTTGCCCGTGAACGGGTCGTAGCCCAGCTCCAGTCGTGCGAACGATGGATCCTTGTCGAAGATGTTGGCAACGGAAGCGGTAAGGGTGGTATCCCAAGGCAGGAACACCCGATAGTTGACGTCCTGAATGATCTGGGCATCGATCGTCTTACCGGCGGCCACGGTGACAGCATTACCTGCACCATCACGTGCATATCCTGCTGTGAACGGCGCGACGCGCTGATCTTCATAGGAGTCGATATAACGGATCACATAACGGAGGTTATGTGGACCCACCGAATATTCGACGTGAGCCTCACCCTTCCATTTCGGGATTGGCACAGCCGTGGTCTGATAGTTCAGGTAGCCCACAGCGTCGAAGGCCGCCGAAGCGAGGCTTCCGCCGATATAGGTTGCGCCAACCTTATACTCGTTGGTGATGGTGACGCTGCCGCCGACAGAGATGTCGCCGCCCTTGAGCACTTCGTTCCACTTATAGTCACCGACAATGTCGATACCGGAGGTCTTAACCGGCGCGCCATTGGTATAGTAGGTCTGCAAGCGAACAATGTTGGCACCCGCGCAACCGAGGTTGTTAAAGGTGAAACGTGCCGCCAGAGGGCTAGAGCAGTTTGCAGCGGCCCCGGTTGGGAACACGGCATTGACCAGACCCGCGACCGGCTCAGCAACGATGGGGTTCTCGAAGTCGAACTGCCAGTAGTCGACCGTCGCCCTCAAGCCCGCAATCTTGAAGATGGCACCCAGATTATAGGTCTTGGCCTTTTCAGGCGCGAGGTTCGGATTGCCGCCGATGTCCACGGCACGGAAGCTGCCGGTGATCTGCTGCAAGGAGGTGACGTTGTTGTTAGCCAACTGCGAGTCAGGGGGGCCGCGGAAGGTGCTGCCGGCCGAAACCCGCAGAGCCAGCCAATCGGTCGCCTGATAGCGCAAGGAAACCTTGGGGTTGAAGGTCGATCCAACCTGCCCACCGTAATCTTCGTAACGCGCCGCGACCTGAGCCTGGAGCTTTTCGGTGATGGGAAGGCTGAGTTCGCCGAAGCCAGCAAAGATATCGCTGGTCAGGTCCTGAGGAGTCGCAACGCCAAGGAACACAAACGGACCGTTGCGCACCGCACCGGTACAGTTGGTGACACCGAAGTCCAGGGTGTTGACGCAAGGTGTGGCCTGCGCATTGCCCAGCGAGCCATAGTCCGAGGTGAAGAAGTTGCGGCGATATTGACCACCGGCCGCCCACCCGATCTGACCGCCCGGCAGGCTGATATTCAGCTTACCGTTCAGAACGCCATCCAACACAAAGGTACTGGCAGTCTGGGTTGTGGAGCTCTTTTGGAAAAACCACTTGGCCAGCTCTGGCGAATTGGCGACAGCCGCGTTGTAGTTGGGGTTAGCCTTACCCGTTAGCGCATCAGACTTGATGGCGTTGGAGAAGGGGTTGTACCACATACAGCCATTGGCACCGGGAGTGTTGGCAGCGATGTTACAGTTGGGACCACCCAGACCGCGAAGGGCCAGTTCAAGGCGGTTAACGAGACTGTCATAGCCACTGCGACGACCCGTTTCTGACCCGTAGGTCATGGCTGTTTCCCAGCCAATGCCGTTGGAGAACTCGCCAGTCAGGCTGCCAGAGACCCGGAAGGCCTCATAGCCGCGGGTACCGGTCGAGGGACCATAATCGAACTGAGGGTTACCGCCGGTGCCAAACGGACGCCAGGTGCCGGCGAACAGTTGCACACCGCCCGATGGGACAGGTTGGCCGATCGACGCAAAGTAGGCCGCAACGCCAGGGTTGGTGGCAGGCGCAATATAGCGACCTGTGCCGGTCCCAGCGGGCATAGCTTCCGCCGTTGGCGATGAGAGGGTCAGGTAAGACGGTGAGGTCTGCCAGTTTGGCACGTCCGTATGGGCATAGAGCGCTTCGACGTGCAGCTTGGTCTTGTCCGTTAGATCGGCATTGACCTCGCCATAGACTTGGAAGCGATCTTCCTTTTCGACAATGTTGTCGAAGGGCACGAAGTGGAAGTAGCAGCGCGGCGAGGTTCCGGAGAAGCCCGCAAAGCCACCGGCCCCCGCGCAACCTGCGTCACGGGTAAGGCCGCCCGCGAGGGGAAGGCCGGCAGCCGACGACAGGGGCGCATAGATGCCGGGGTTACCACCACCGGACCAACCACCATCGGGGTTGTCGAGATAGCCCTTGTTGGCCCAATCGCGGTCTTGAGCCGAGAGGACCGAACGATGGTCCCATCCACCGGCGATCAGGACGTTGGCCCGATCACCAACCCAGCCGTAGGTGAAGTTCATATTATAGTCGCCATCGGAATCGGCGACATGCTTGTAGGACGCACCAACCTCGAGGCCTTGGAAGTCCTTCTTGGTGATGAAGTTGACCACACCGGCAATTGCATCTGAACCATAGGTCGCGGCGGCACCGTCCTTCAGGACTTCGAGGCGACCAATGGCAGAGGCTGGAATGATGTTGGTGTCAACAATGCCCGCGCCGGCCTGACCGAGCGGGTTGATCGGCATACGCCGGCCGTTCATCAGCACGAGAGTCCGAGGAGATCCGAGGCCGCGCAGGTTCACACTGCCGGAGCCTTCGGAACCTTGGGCACGGGCGTCGAACTGGTTGGTTTCACCCAAGACACCGTTACTGACGGGCAAGGCCTTCATCAGTTCGAGAACGGTCGGTGAGCCTTCGCGTTTCAACTGTTCGGCACTGAGCACGGCCACGGGCAAGGCCGCGTCGGTTGGGGTGCCTTTAATGAATGACCCTGTGACGACGATCTCTTCGATCTTGTCTGCGGCGGGGTTGGGGGCGTCTGCGGCTACGGCTGTTGTCGCTGTCGCAGCAATTGAAAGGGCAGTGCCGAGCATGGCTCCACTGCACATGAGAATGCGCTTGTTCATCTTATCCCTCCTGGTGCGTCCCTCGATTTCTGAGTGCTCGAAGATCCGCTTCTCGGAGTGTCAATCCACCCACTCGCTCTGCACAACTGAAATGTCTGTTTGCGGCAGGTTGTCACAGGACCAAAATTTGTATGATCATCGGTTAGTATATTGAATAATAGTTATAAAAGACATTTTGTCGCAGGCTTGCGCGCAGGCCCAGACGAATAATTGCTATTTGGGGCTGTCACGAGGCGTCCCAAGGCGAACCAACGGCACATCTAGGCGGGCATACGCCTTCTCGGGGCCACTGCGCTAAGAACCACTTTTTTGCTTAATTATATCGAGACTCTTGACGCGGACTGAGCCAAGATCAGCCCATGCAAGCCCAATCGATCGCTCAAACTGGAATGGCTGCCGCAACCTTGCGGTTGGATGCGGCCGCGTCCAATCTGGCCAATGCGCAATCTGACGGGGCCTTGCCACCGAGCGACGGATCGACCCCGGACCCTAAGGCGCCCTCGGTCTATGCCCCGCGCCGGATTGATCAGGTCAGCCTCTCGCCCTCGGCCAGCAAGGTTGCAGGCGTTTCGGCTCAGGTCACCGCCGAGCCAGACTATTTCACCAGCTATAAGCCCGATGCCTCCTTTGCCGACGCGCAAGGCATGGTCGCTTCTCCCAATGTCGATCCGGTGACGGAGACTGTGCAGCTGATCACGGCGGAGCAGTCCTTCCGGTCCAATATGAGCGTCTATAAGACGGCAGACGCCATGATGCAGATGGTGCTCGATATCAAGGCCTAAGCCGCCTATCCTCGAACCCTCAAGACCGCGTCAGACTTGCGGGGCTTCAGATAAAATTTTGAGCTCAAGGTCATACCGTCGGCGATGATCATGCTCGATAGCCCCCTATAGAGATAGGTGACCTCAGACAGCACGACCGTCTCGCCCGGATCGATAAGCGTGCCGGGAATGGCCATAGGCGCGCCGGGAACATAGGCCCCTAGCGTTCCGCTCGCATCACTCCAGACTGCCGAAGCCTTGCCATCAGACGCGACCTCAATACTGGTCACACGGATGCCCATCACAGTCGACACCGGAAAGGGCTGCATTATGACCCGGGCAACGGTGAAGATGTCCGCCATCTGGGCATCATCGACCTGATCGGTACGACTGACCAGGTCGCCGACACTAAAGGCCACCTGGCTAATTCGCCGATCAGCCAGCAGCATCTGGGTCGTCTCGGCCAAGCCGAAATAGATCATGATAAGCAACGGCATCAGCAGGGCAAACTCCACCGCCGATACGCCGCTCTGGTCTAATTTTCGCCTATAAAGACGGGTCCTGACGCCCCTAAACATCCGCCTCAACTCCCATAGGGTTCATTGCGAAAGGTTGTGGTCGCGGTGATCAACTGGGTCGAGCCCATCGCCAAATTCAGACCCGGTGTGAAGATCGGCCATCGGTAATAGGCCCGGACGAGCACAACATCGCTTGGTCCACCGGGTACAAAGCTCAGGGCGGCTGGATCAATGACGCCATTGACCATCGGCGGGGTGCGATCGATGGTGCTCAGCGTCGCAAAGGTGCGAACATCGACCGCCAGATTGGTCGCGCAGTCCGAGGCCAACAGCCTGATCTCATCGCACATCGCGCTCTTGAAGGCCGCAGCCTCTGCAGCGGTCGAGGCCGTCACCTGACCCGTCTTGATTTTGCGTGCAGCGCTATTGACCGCATCATCCATGAGGGCGGAGAGCCAGAAGACCAGGGCCAGCTCTAATATGGCAAAGATCAACATCACGAGCGGCAAGACCACAAGTGCGAACTCAACCGCGGCTGCGCCATGGGTGGAGGGGTAGAACTGGCTCAGTCGTCGTTTGTAGGGGTAGACCTTGATCGCCATCGCCCAAGCCGCCCTTAGGGTACGGGACTAGAAGCACTGGCCGCACTGGAAGCACTGGCAGGCACAGGGCCCACCCGCTCGCAACGGGGCGAGCAGCTATAGTCCGTTGCCTCTGCGCCCCGTTGAACCGCCACATGACCGGCATCGCCTGCGCCCACCAAGACGGTCTGGTGAAAGGTTTCTCGCCCCGCGCTATCGAGCACCATAATGCTGGTTTGCCCCACAGCGTGGCCGGTTATGACGAGGCTCCGGCCATTGACCAGATTGACATCGGCAATGGCCGGATTGCCGACCACCACAGTCGAGGCCGGACCCCAAAGGCGAATATTGACCGCATGATTGACGCCCACCATCATCACCGGCGCGCTATCTGCGGCAAGGCAAAGGCCCACGCCCCCACCACCGGCAAGGCTTGCTATCAAGACTGACAAGATCATGAGATGTCGCATAATGCCCCCAACCCGCCGCACCGTTCGATCAGACCCCACAACACCAAAGACTGAACACTTAATTTTCAGATGACCTACACAGTTTCACAATAATGTGATTCCCATTTGTGCATTCTATAAAATAAATAGCTATAGTTATTATAAATAGGCCCCATCTTGAGATGTTAACTCGCATTTATAGAGAGTCTATAGGGCGAAAAATCTCGGCATAATTTATAATCAACGTAAATATATATTTTGAATTTAATTTTTAATAAACATATTTTTGATGTTTAAAATTTAATATTGAAAATATAAACTTTTTTGCAAAATAATTAATATGGCTTTTAAATTGGATTAGCAAAAGTTGTTTGAAATTTTGATTCAAATTTGAATGATTTTTCCTAAATATACAGCATTGATCACATCTCAGACTGCTAACCATTGGCCAAACACGGCAAGTCAGGAACTTCAAAAATCGGTGATCACTGAGTTTGTGGTCAATTGGCAAGGCCTCGAGTCCCGCACAAGTCGATCAGACCGTCGCCAAAACATCAAATGGGTAACGAAAGATAACCTTCCGGGGTGTTTACAGATTAGCAATCATCGATAACCTAAGTCCATCGGGCAGGATCAACAGCGTTGACCCTTGAACGTCATGCCGCGGTCATCCCGTGCGGCGAACACAGTCTGGAGGATAAGATGTCTAAGTTCGTAACCCAATTTCTGAAAGATGAGTCCGGCGCAACCGCCATTGAATATGGCCTGATCGTGGCTCTGATCGCCGTGGTTATCGTTGGTGCTATCACCACCATTGGAACCGGCATGAAATCGAAATTCGAAGAAGTAAGCGCCAAGGTCAACTAATCCAACTTGTTTGACCAAATGCCCACATGGTTCGAGCGAAGGCCGTCGACTTCCATCGGCGGCCTTTGTCTGTCCGGGAAGCCGAGTGGGTTCGGTGAACAGAGTAGTCCACAATGATATTGCCAGCGCTCAGCCTGTGCCTCTTTCCCGCAATCGTCATCTGGGCGGGGATAAGGGACGCGACGAGCTATACCATCCCCAACTGGATTTCAGTCACACTCGCGCTGGCCTTTGCCCCCCTTGCAGTTCTGTTGGGCCTCAGCCTGAGCCAGATCGGCCTGTCGGTCCTTGTCGCCTTAGCGGTACTGTTTGTCGGCATCCTCCTCTTTGCCCTGCGCTGGATCGGCGGGGGTGATGCCAAGCTTTTAGCCGCCTGTGGGCTTTGGCTGGGCCCATCGGTCCTGATGCCGTTTTTGCTGACCACCGCCCTGCTTGGCGGCGGCCTGGCCCTTGGCCTGTTGGCCCTGCGAAATCCGCTCTTCGTGCCGCTCGTTCAGCGCTTGCCGAAATGGACCGAGCGCCTTCTAACGCCTGGCGAGGACGTGCCCTATGGCGTGGCCATCGCCGCAGCGGCCATGATCACCTTCCAGCAAAGCCCCCTGCTGCTGCAGGTTCAAAATCCAGTGATCGGCTGACCCCGGCCCACCTCGCGGCTTAATCTATCTTTAGCAGCGTGTTAATCTTAACAATCTAAAGTCATCATACTTACGGCCACTTGGGGACTGAGACCTGACCATGAGATCCGTCCGAAACCTCGTGATCCTCGCATCGGCAGCCGTCGCAGCCATCCTGCTTGCCCTCATTTTGCGCCCCTTGGTGGGCTCAAAGACAGCGGTCGCAGGGTCCAGCGCCCTGTCGATCCGGCCCGCTCCCGCGCCCAAGCCGCTGGTTCAGGTTCTGGTCGCCGCGCAGGACCTAGCAACGGGAAAGACCCTCGCGGCAGGCGATCTGATCTGGCAGGACTGGCCTGCGGACGGGGTCAATGGCGCCTTCATCTCGCGCCCGGCCCCCGCCTCCAAGGCTGCGACCTCAGCCGGTGAGATGACCCGCTTCTACGGCCAGATCGTCAAGGATCCGATCCTCGCCAAGGAACCCATCGCCGTCGCCAAGCTGCTTCAAAAGGGGGAAGGCGGCTATATGTCTATCGTCCTACACCCCGGCACGCGCGCTGTATCCGTGCCGGTCACGGTCGAGAGCGGCGCCGGCGGCTTCATCCTGCCGGGCGATCATGTCGACCTGATCCTCAATCGTCAGATCGAGGTGCTGGGTCCCTCTGGGGCGCTGAAATCCGCCATGGTCTCAGACATCCTGTTCAAGAATCTCAAGGTTCTCGCCATCGATCAGAACACCACCGTGGCCAAAGACGCCAAGTCTGCGGTTGGGGCCTCCGCCACCTTGCAGGTGGCCAAGGACGATGTGGAATATCTGGTGCAGGCCAAGGCGCAGGGCAATCTGGTCCTGGTGCTGCGCCCCTATGCTGAGGCCATTGAGGAGTCGGGCCGTGTGGCCCGGGTTAACCGAGAGCTGCCCACCCCCGCCCCAAGCGCCACCGTTAAGAGC
>CANCJE010000090.1 GCA_947378235.1 Caulobacteraceae bacterium
CCCATGCTTGATCAAGCCACCCGCGCCAAGATCGTCTCTGACCTGTTCGAGACCTACCAGACCCGTAAGGGTCTGCCCCTCCTGTCCAAATCCTACCCCGGCATTGAGATCGAGGACGCCTACCGCATCCAAGAGGCCTTTGTGGCCCAGCGGGTTGCCGAGGGTGCCCAGATCAAGGGCTATAAGGTCGGGCTGACCTCGAAAGCCATGCAGGAAATGTCCGGCGCAACTGAACCCGACTTTAGCGCCATGACCGATGACCTCTTTATCCCGGAGGGCACGCCTATTCCCATGGGTCGTTTCTTCGATCCCATGATCGAGATCGAGATTGCCTTTGTGATGAAGGAGGCGCTGTCCGGCCCCGGCATCCTGCCGATGGACGTTGTGCGCGCGACGGACTTCGTAGTGCCCGCGATTGAGATTGTCGACTTTCGGGTCTCGCGCGCGCCCGGCATGAACATCATCGACACGGTCGCCGACCTTGCTGCCTGCGGAGCCGCCGTCTTGGGGGCTAATCCGCGCCGCCTTGACGCCATTGATATCCGCCGGGTTAAGGGAGAGATCGTCCGCAATGGCGTGGTCGAGCAGGCCGGGGAGGCGTCAGCCGTGCTGGGAAACCCGGTTACCGCTGTGGCTTGGCTCGCCAATAAGCTGGGTGAGTTTGGCGTCAGCTTCCAACCCGGCGACGTGATCCTCACTGGCTCCTTCGTTCGCGCCATACCCGTCAAGATGGGCGACGAGATTCTCTGCCGCTTTGACCAAGGGCTCGGCGACCTCACCACAAAATTTGTCGAGTAGCTTGTAGGCGAGAGGCCCGGGATCCTCTCATGGTCCCTCGAAACACCGTAAAAATTGGCACTTGGGAATGGCACCCTGCCTTTAGCGATCGAATGCCAGATGGAATAGGGCTTGGGTCAAGTTGAGGTCCCATCGCGCCGAATTTTCCTTCTGTTTGAATGTGCCAACCAAGGCCTTGATCAGCACATCCAACAGATCTCGATGGTGTTAGTTCAATGCTGTGGTCGGCGGTAATGTCGATGGGTCGATTTCCGCGTCTCTGTCTACGAACGCGACGATTTCTTGGCCTGAATTAATGGCGACATCATGCCCCCTTTTCAGCAAGCCAAGGGGACCAAACAAGATGGTCAAGGCGATCGTTGCCCCAATAGCATCCTGGCCATCTTGGCTCTTATTAGCTCGCAGATAGACCTTCGTGTCGCCGATCCGGATATAGTTTAGGCGAACCTTGAGTTCGCCAGCCTTGCCCATATAGCCCTTTTTAGATGCGGCTGTGACTTCACCCTTGCCGTGATAACCAGATTTAATCTCAACGCCATCCGCCAGTTCGACCTTATCGTTCAAGCTGATGGCAAACTGATCGCCTTGAGTGCTGGTTGCTGAAGACAATTTCTCATCAACACGAATGGTTAGGGGAGTGCCTTCCGCGAGTTTAACCGTTGCTGCATTGGCTAGCTGCGGAATACCCGACAGCGAAAAAAACATGGCCGCGGTGATGATATGTTTGGTCAATTGACTCATTGAGAGGTTCCTTTTGCAATACCACTGGAGGGGCGCGGTTCCGTAGATACTCGCCTGAGCAATAGTGATTGCTAGTGCATGAATTCAAACTGAACGAGCGTTGGTGCAATTGGTTCATCTCAGTTTGACCCTAAGACCCGTCGGCACCACGGCTTCTGTTCCAGACCAGGGGGCAGGGCTTGGACCCTTCAATTAGGCGTCAAAGCGGCGGGACTGATCGACGCCGCGCTTTCCCGTCGGACCTAGAGGCGCAACCAAGTGCGGATGACGAGCGATATAGCAGCCAGTGTTAGTACGCTGGCTAGCCATAACCCTGCCATCCAAGCCAATTGCTTCCAAAAACTAGGCCTTTGGCCGCTCATCAATGATACCCATGGTCCCCAACCTTGCCCCTGAAGACCCAGTAGGCCCATCCGGTATAGGCTAGAATAGGGGGCACGGTTAACAGGGCCCCCACCAACATAAAGGCTTGACTACGCGGTGCGGTGGCTGCCTGCCATATCGTCACTGCGCCTGGCACGACATAGGGGAACATGCTGATGCCCAGCCCAATGAAACTGAGCAAAAACAGGCCCAGCGTCATAAAAAAGGGCAATATTTCCCGCTGCTTGCGCATCGCGCGGTAGAAGGCAAGGGCAATGATGCTGGTGATAACAGGCACCTGAGCCGTCATGAGCACTCCGGGCATGTCCAGCCACTTGCTGAGATAGTCAGGTCGCAAAAAGAGCGTTCCGATACTCACCGCGACAATGGCCGCAAGGGTGGATGGAAATAGCCGCCAAGCCCAAATGCGGGCTCGAGCCTGTGCTGTGCCATCTAATTTCCAAATCAACCATGTGCTCCCCAGCAAGCCATAGCCCACGACAACGCTTGCGCCTGTCATGACACTGAACGGGCTAAGCCAGTCCAGCCAGCCCCCGGCATAGGCCCGGCCCGAAACCGTAATGCCCTGCAAAAGTGCTCCCAACGTAACGCCTTGTGAAAAGGCGGCAATGACCGAGCCGCCGGTGAAGGCTAGGTCCCAGAAGGCCCGATGCGCAGGGTCGCGCCAGCGGAACTCAAAGGCCACGCCTCTAAACACCAGCCCCAGCAACATGGCGATGATCGGCGGATAGAGCGCTGGCATGATGATGGCGTAGGCCAATGGGAAGGCGGCGAACAAACCGCCACCGCCAAGCACCAGCCAGGTCTCGTTGCCGTCCCACACTGGCGCGATAGCGTTCATCGCCTGATCCCGCTCCAGACCGACCTTAAAGGCCGGAAACAAGATGCCGATGCCAAGGTCAAAGCCGTCAAGAACCACGTAGGCGAACACCGCGAAGGCAATAATCACGGCCCAAACGACGGTGAGATCCAATGACGCTAACATGGTCTACTCCGCAGGCTGGGTTGTGGGCTTGATGCCCATGGCCGGGGTGGTTCCCGCGCTGCGGATTGGTCCAGGCTCGCCAGCCTCTTCGCCGCCTGTGGGGGCCTGGCCCATTAGTTTGAACAGATACCAAAGGCCAGCAGAGAAGACCGAGCAATAGACGACGATGAAAGCGATCAGGGATGCACCCACGGCAGGCGCGGCCAAGGGTGACACGCTCTGGGCTGTAGTGAGCAGGCCATAGACCGTATAGGGCTGACGTCCCACCTCAGTGGTGATCCAGCCCGCGATTACCGCAACGAAGCCGCTTGGTCCCATCACGAGAGCTAACCTGTGCAGCAAGGGCCAGTCATAGAGTCGCTTCTTGAAGCGGGCCACGAGGCTGAACAGGCCCAGTCCCAGCATGGCCATGCCCAACCCGACCATGACCCGGAATGACCAGAACAGGATGGCCACCGGCGGCTGCTTGTCCTTGGCAATTGTGTCCAGTCCGGCCAGGGCTGCGTTTGGATCGTGCTTCAGGATCAAGGATGAGGCCTTGGGGATCTCTATGACATGGTCCATGCGGTTCTGTTCAGGATTGGGAATTCCAAACAGGATCAAAGGTGCGCCGTCAGGGTGGCTTTGATAGTGGCCCTCCATTGCCATGACCTTTGCCGGTTGATGCTCCAGTGTATTGAGGCCATGGGCGTCTCCGACCAGGATCTGCACGGGTGCGACCAATGCTGCCATCCACATGGCCATGGAGAACATCTTGCGCGCGTGAGGGTTGGTCTTGTCCTTTAGCAGATGCCAGGCTCCTACCGCGCCGACCGTCAGGGCCGTGGTGAGATAGGCCGCCGTTACCGTATGGACCAGACGATAGGGAAAGCTTGGATTGAAGATGATTGCCAGCCAACTGGGCCCGGGGAGGAACTGACCATTTGCCCCGATCTCATAGCCGGTTGGCGTCTGCATCCAGCTATTGGCCGATAGGATCCAGAAGGCTGAGATGAAGGTACCAAGAGCCACAAGGCAGGTGGCGGTGAAATGCAGGCGTCGGCCAACCTTTTCCATGCCAAATAGCATGACCCCAAGAAACCCGGCTTCTAGGAAGAAGGCGGTTAGGACCTCGTAGGCCATCAGCGGACCGATGACGGGTCCGACCTTGTCCGAAAAGACTGACCAGTTGGTGCCGAATTGATAGGACATGACGATGCCCGACACCACGCCCATGGCGAAGGCGACAGCGAAGATTTTTCGCCAGTACTTGAAGAGGTCCAAATAGATGGAGGAGCCGGTTTTCAGCCAAAGGCCCTCAAGAACGGCCAGATAGCTGGCTAATCCAATAGAAAAAGCAGGGAAGACAAAGTGAAAACTCACCGTAAACGCGAATTGAAATCTGGCCAGAACGATGGGATCGAACTGCTCTAACATTGATGAGCACCCTTGAAACTAAACTATAGGCTGCCGTGCCAACACGACAATGACCTTTGATCTATGGCGTCCGCATCGCCTTGATAGGGCCTGCGACACTATGAGCAGAACAATGTCTACCCGAGGCCGGTTGTGAATAATCTTGCTCCGACCTAGCTCATGATAGCCTCGGCCCTAGGGTTGTCGATGATTTTCCCGAACATCGGGCAGGATGAAACTATCATTTTTGGCACCTCACTATTGCGTCATCTTGGAGGGGATAGCGGCCTCAAGGTTGGGTCCTAAAGCCACGGTGGGACGACGCGATGACAAAACCACGGATCGTAATTCTAGGAGCTGGTCTCGGCGGTGCAATCGCCGCGTTTGAGATCAAGGCCGCCGTCGGCAGCGAAGCCGACGTGAGTGTGGTCTCTCTGGGAGATATTTTCCATTTTGTGCCCTCTAATCCATGGGTGGCTGTCCACTGGCGAAAGCGCGATGCCATCGAGGTTCATCTTCCCCCTGTCTTCAAAAAGAAAGATATCGATTTTTCGGGTGTCGGTGCCAAACGGGTAATGCCGAGCGACAATGCCATCGAATTGAATGACGGCGTGCTGCTGACCTATGACTATCTTGTGATCGCCACTGGCCCTGAACTGGCGTTCGATGAGATCAAAGGTCTTGGGCCCCATACGGGCTACACGCAGTCCGTTTGCCATGTGGATCATGCCCAAACTGCAGCCCAAGCGTTTGATCGCCTGGTGCAAGCACCAGGTCCCATTGTCGTTGGAGCCGTACAGGGTGCGTCCTGCTTTGGTCCCGCCTACGAATTTGCCATGATCCTCGATACTGAACTGCGACGCCGAAAGATCAGAGATCAGGTGCCTATGACGTTCGTGACTTCAGAGCCCTATGTCGGTCACCTCGGCCTAGATGGTGTCGGCGATACTAAGGGCCTACTGGAGAGCGAGATGCGCCAACGGCATATCAAATGGCTCACCAACGCACGGGTCACATCCGTCGAAAAGACCCTGATGCATGTGGAGCAAATCGCGGACGATGGATCGGTTAAACAGACCCATGACCTGCCATTTTCCTACAGCATGATGTTGCCAGCCTTCCGCGGCGTGGCGGCTGTGCGCAGTATAGAGGGCCTGAGCAATCCGCGTGGCTTTATCATCATCGACAAGCACCAACGCAATCCAACCTTCCGCAATATATTTGGCCTTGGGGTCTGTGTCGCAATCGCCCCCACGGGAAAGACAGCGGTTCCGGTGGGTGTGCCTAAAACCGGCTTTATGATTGAGAGTATGGTGACGGCCGTCGCACAGAATATTGACCAGTGTCTTAAGGGTCAGCCCACAACCAATGAAGCGACCCTAAATGCCTTCTGTTTGGCCGATTTTGGCGATGGCGGCGTCGCCTTTGTCGCGCAGCCGCAGATACCGCCGCGCAACGTCAATTGGTCTGCAAGCGGCAAGTGGGTTCACCTCGCCAAGGTGGGGTTCGAAAAGTATTTTCTTGGCAAGGTGAGGCGCGGGGTGAGCGAGCCTTTTTATGAGAGCCTTGCCCTCAAGGTCATGGGCTTGAACAAAATTAAGGACTAACGGCCTCAAATCTGTGTCAGCATCTGCGGTATCCAAACAAGGCGTGCGGGTAGGTGATTGAAGATGACAGTGTCAAACGGCCAAGACGGATCCGCCAACAGGGCGCAGATTGACTATTGGAACGAGACGGCGGGAGAAATCTGGGCGCGTTATCAAGCTCAGCTTGATCGCCAGATCGAGCCTCTTGGCAATGAAGCAATGCGCGTGCTCGCGGCCCAACCGGGCGAGCGGGTGCTGGATGTCGGATGTGGTTGCGGCCAAACAACGGTGGCACTTGCGCAGCAGGTTGGCCCATCTGGCACGGTGATCGGGGTGGATATTTCCGCCCCCATGCTCAATGTCGCTAGAGCTCGGACTGTGCCCGATGGAGCGTCCGATCCTCAATTTGTGGAGGCTGATGCCCAAGGCGCGGCCCTCGGCGAAGCGGTCTTTGACGCCATCTTCTCACGCTTTGGCGTCATGTTTTTCAGTGATCCGACAGCGGCCTTCACCAATTTGAGACGGGCGCTTAAACCGACCGGCCGCCTGACCTTCGTGTGCTGGCGGCCCTACCAGGAAAACCTTTGGATGAGGTTGCCGATGGACGCCGCCCAGCCGTTCCTCCCAACCCCTAAACCGTCAGATCCGACTGCACCTGGGCCATTTGCCTTTTCCGACGATGATCGTGTCCGAGCGATTTTGGCAGACGCCGGGTTCTCAGACGTAACCATTACACCGTTCAACAGATTGATTGGGGGTGGGTCGCTTGAACAGACGCTTGATCTGACCTTTAGGGTTGGCCCACTCGGGGCCGCTTTGCGGGCCCACCCTGAGCTCGCGGCCGGCGTTGAAGATGCGGTCAAGACCGTTCTTGCAGACTATGAAACACCTGATGGGGTCCTCATGCCCGCTGCCGTATGGATCGTTGAAGCCCACGCAGTTTCGCCGTTGGACTAGTCATGTCGCCGTGTCCTCAAGCCTTAGCGAACGCCTCAATGGCGTCGGCATGAATGGCGGCGCAATCGATGAGCGGGAAGGGCGCATGACCCTCATTGAACGCCAAGGCTAGGTCCGTTCCGCCCAGCACGATCGCCTGAACCGCGTCGCCTCGGAGCAAGGTCTGGCCCGCGCGAATAAAGATTGAGCGCTGCTCATTCGTCACGATGCCGCTAGCCGCCATTGCGACATAGGCCTCATGGACATCATCGAGATCTTGGCCGGGTGGTGGAACAATGGAGACACTAGGGACCGAGCCGTAAAGCTTGGTTTCCATAACGGTTCGGGTTCCCAAAATGCCGAGGCGCTGAAATCCTCGTCCATCGATGGCTCGCCGCACCTCAAGGATCATGTCGATCACGGGTAAGGGCGAGACGGCCTTAAACGCTTCGATCGGGAAATGACCCGCAATGGAGGTAATGGCAACGCAACCTGCACCCGCCGCCGCAAGGCGCTCTGTCAGGTTCAAATAGATCGAGACTTGGGCATTAATGTCATTATTGGCCAAGTTTTGGAGGAGGGTTGGCGTGTCGGCATGAACGATCGTGAGGTCGAGCGGCGTTTGGTGCTGGGAAAAGGCCCTGATCAGCCGTCGATAGTAAAAATCCGTTGCGGCCGGACCAATTCCGCCGATGAGGCCAATGTGCATGGTCTAAATCTCTTATCCGTCTGAACGATCAAAAAGGGTTTTGATAGGGGGTGCCATCCCCTGTGGCGAAGCGCAATCGCATAGAGAGTAGCGGTGATATAGACCGCTTGGTCTTCGTCCCTGGCATCTGTGACTGGATCTATAGATCAATAGGAAGGTGACAGACTATTTCGCGGCCCCAACCTTTGGAAAAACGTCGGTGAGAGGTTTATGTTCCGGCAATATGTAAACAATGCCTTTGGTTTGCAGGAAGGCGGGCCGGATGATTGTCTCATAAAAACTGACAGGGACATTGATGCAACCATAGGTGATGCGCTTATCGAGCGGAGAATTGGTCCCAAGCCTTAACAGGCGATGATCGCCGGGATTGCCTTTGATCACGCGATGTAGGGAAATGGCGGCATCATAATCGACCCAAAGGACATCAATTTCGCCCAAATCATTGCCGAGCGTGGCCTCAAAGCGGCCAGCGGGGGTGTTTCGTTCCTCAGGCCGGATCAGAGACAATAGCCGGCTACCAATGCCGGGCACGGAATCGTCGCCCCGGGCCACGCCCAACAGGGCCCGCGCAGCGCCTTGCAACCGGCCAGAGGGTTCAAAGACAAAGACCTTGGCGTCAATCTTGTCGACAATCACAAACGGAAGGCCGTCATTATCGGCCGAGGCCGTGACCCACGCGGCAACACGTTGCGTATCGCTCGAGGCGGCTTCACCCCAAAACTGCGCCGAAGCGGATGTGGGTCTTGCCCCGGACTGGGCAAGTGCCGGGGCAATTGGCAAGGTCGCCAAGGTCAAAGCAAATAGAACGGAAAATTCCCACTCTCTAGCCATGACAGACCCACATCTGAGTTCGTGAAACCGCGTTAGAAACGGTCCTGTTTGCGTGGACGCTCTAGCGGCGCTTGTGGTTTGGGTGCCGATGGAACCAATTGGACCGGCGGTGCCATTTCGGGTGTGGTGAGGGGCGCTTCGGCCAAAGGCGGCATCAGAACCCCTTCACCCACCAGCGCAAAGTGCGAGCCTCCATCCCCCATGGCCGAGCGACTGCCAATATCCAAGGGGGTTTGAACGGGCCAATCCACCGCCGCCTCAGCCAGCACTATAGGAGTGTCATCTGGAGTAGTTTCTGACGACATCACTCCTGGCGGCAGAAGGACAACAGGCGGATTGATGAGAGGCGGGATAATGACCGGGGGCGATGTAACCGGTACGACCGTCATCGATCCATCGACATAGGTGATCGTATAGTTGGATGGGGCAAAGGTCCCGCCGATGGCATTGCTGGCCACAATGGCATAGGTGCCGACGGGTGCTGGGGCTGGCGCACCGGCACTGGTCAGGGTCACGCTACCGACGGTCTCGCTGTTGACGAGGCCTAGGCTGCTAAATTCAGTGCCCGCAAAGGTAACCACGGCTCCAAAGGGCTTGGGCGCGTGATTATTGGCTGTGAGGGTCAGCGAAACCGGCACGACCGAGATCGATCCGTTCACATAGTTGATCGTGTAGTTGGCGGGATTAAAGGTTCCGCCCGTGGCACTGCTTGGCGCAATGGCATAGGTCCCGACGGCGGCTGTTCGGGGCGCACCGGCACTGGTTAGGGTTACGCTACCGACGGTCTCGCTATTGACCAAACCAACAGTGCTAAATTCCGTGCCTGCAGAACTGACCAGATCGCCATAGTTTTTGGGGCCGTGATTATTGGCCGTCAGGGTCAGCGAAACCGGCACGACCGAGATCGAGCCGTTCACATAGTTGATCGTGTAGTTGGATGGACTGAAGGCCCCATTGCTAAGAGCATTGGTGGGGGTGATGGCATAGGTCCCGACCGTGGCTGTTCGGGGCAACATTACCCTTTTGGATACGAAGGTCAGGAAGCGCGCGTTCGGACGTCGCTGGCCTTGGGATTTGCTGGATTTGGCCCCCGACCCCAATGGGCTGTTGGGCCAGCGCGTTTTGAGCAGTCATCACAAGACCAAAGGTCAATAAACATGCTTTGAATATTGAACCCCTCAAATAAATTATTTCAAAATGATTCTTAGTTTTAATGTAATAATTTGAATTCATGGATCACACCGAGGGTCGGGGCGAACTCATCGTGCACTCAATTTTTGAGTGAAGAAAAAATTTGCCAAATCACGCACCGAAATCAGTGCGGTAACAACGGTTGATCAGGTAATTCAGACATAATTGATCTGATTATGATCAATATCTCGAAATTTTATTTGGAATTGGGTGAGGTCGATGTCTGCAATAGGTTCCGTTGAGGAACCCGGTCCTGTGCGGACATAAGATTCTATGTTGGTCACAAAGAGGGGCTAACATTAATGTAATGCCGTAGCGCTGAGGTGACTCTCAGATATTTCCGCAACGGATAGCCGAACCAAACAGGATCGGTTTGGGCCTATTGTCCCGTATGGTTTGTTTCGCGAAGCTCGGCGCGCGCGGCTTCAAGCTTGGCTTGGAATTCAGGATTTTTGATTAGGGTCGCCACGAGCGCGGCAGCGAGGGCCTGACTGGCGGCGGTGTCGCTTGGATAGTGAGAGCCGCAAACCTGGCGGCTATAGGCGTAGTCCGCACCCCGGCTCATAAAGGCTTGGGCCTTTTCTGGGATGAGCAGGGCATAGGTCATGGCGATGGCATAGCCGCGCGTTGAATGACCGCTGGGGTAAGAGGTCAGCGGGGCATCGTTCGGGTCACAGGTGGGGATCGTCGCATCCACAGCCCACGGACGTTTGCGGGCAAACAGGGTCTTGGCGGCAGCTCCTGCTAGGGACGCGTCCATATTGACCACCTCTAGAAGCTCTGCGGTGATCGGCAGCTTTGAAACATCAAAGCCCGGCGCGACGGTGGCATTGAAGGCGGAGGCATCCTCGTGGTCATCGTCCCACTTCGCTTGGGCCAAACGCTCCGGTGTCCGCGCGGCAATGATCCGATGTAATTCGGCAAGATCGGCTAAGGCCATGGCTGATCCTTCCACAGGGGGCGCGGGCAAGAGGCGCTTGGGGTCGATGTCAGCGGCCGTTAGATATTTCAGAACCTTCTTAGGTTTGGCTGGTGCTACAGAGGCCGGAGCGGGGCTCGCCGTTTGAGCCCATGCGACCGACACGGATGCCGGAGCCATAAGGCTCAAGGCGGTTACAAGGGTCGTGCTAACCAATAGGCGGCGGATCATGGAACGCTCCAGATAGACATGCGCGACCTTAGGTTCAAAGACCTGAACCGGCCAGTAAGGGTAGGAGACCTGCTCGGCGCTGTTCACGCCGAGCAGGTTGAAGTCCTATTTAGAACACGGCTTTCAGAGTGATCTGATAGCTGCGACCCGTCTGATAGGTAAAGATATTAGCCGCGCCGCCTTGAGCCAGGGTTTGGGCTGGCAGGTTGGTGCCTGCGACAAGGGCAGAGCCCTTGAACGAGGTCACATCTTGGTGGTCTTGCAGGTTCAACAGTTGAGCCTCGATGCTGTAGCGACCAAGGCTATAGGTTGCGCTCAGATCGGCCTGATCGAAGGCGT
The DNA here is from genome assembly GCA_947378235.1 of Caulobacteraceae bacterium. Lineage (GTDB taxonomy): Bacteria > Pseudomonadota > Alphaproteobacteria > Caulobacterales > Caulobacteraceae > CAISGS01. The sequence continues at coordinate 11,046 of CANCJE010000090.1, forward strand.
GGATCTTACCGCTAGGACC
>CANCJE010000091.1 GCA_947378235.1 Caulobacteraceae bacterium
GGCCTGAAAATCCAGACCATCCACGCCTTTTGCGAAAAGCTCTTACGGCGGTTTCCGCTCGAGGCGGGCGTATCCCCCGGCTTTGTCGTTCTGGAAGACTCCGCCGCCGCCAATACCTCACGGGCGGCGCGCGATAACCTATCCGAATATGCCTATAATCACCCGGACGGTGCCGTTGGCCGCGCCTTTGACCAACTTTCGGTCGATCTGGACTATGAGCGTTTTGGCAAACTCTTTGCCGATTTTGAGACCCGGCGGCGAGAGATCGCGACCTTTATCTCCGCAGATGGCGGTTATGGGGGTCTTCAAGATCGCATTTGGCGTTGTTGCGGCTTCATGTCCGCGCCTGATATTGCTGCGATTGAAACAGAGGCCCTCGAAGCAATCGAGTGGGTGCAATGGTACAGGGCCGCAGATGCCGTTCTGGCCTGTGGACAGAAGACGGACCTCGCGCTGGGTGAAGCCCTAAAGGGGGTTAATTCCGCCTCGTCCTTGAATGAGGTCTGGGCTTGCCTGAGTACCAAGACAGACGAAACACCACTGAAAACCTTGGGCACCGCCAAGGTCGCGCCATGGGCAAAGGACTATCTACGCGCGGAACAGGACCGGCTCGGCGATGTTCGATACCTGTTGAACAGAGCCAAGGTGGCGCAGGACACCATCCATGTGCTGACCCTCGCCCAAGCCTATGTGACCGCCTATGAGACCGAAAAGGCCCAGCACGGGGCGCTGGATTTTGGAGACCTCATCGTCAAGACGCTCGAGCTTTTGACCGAGCGATCAGACGCGGCCTGGGTGCTCTATAAGCTCGACGGCGGCATTGACCATGTGCTGGTCGACGAGGCACAGGATACTGCCCCCGACCAATGGAACATCATCCGCGCCCTGACCGAAGAGTTCTTTGTCGGGGCGGGAAGGCTACGCGGCGAAGGCCATGACGCGCGAACGGTCTTTGCCGTTGGTGACGAGAAACAGTCGATCTTTTCGTTCCAAGGGGCCGATCCCGCGCGCCTTCTGGCTGAGAGCCAGCATTTCCAAACCCTGATCGAAGAGGTTCAGCGCCAGTTCAAGGCCGTGTCACTGGCGGAAAGCTGGCGCTCGACGCCAGAGGTTCTGAGCTTCGTTGATAGCGTTTTCCTCGATCCAGAGGCGCGCCTTGGCCTAAGTCCGCCGCAGGCCGATGGCGAGGGCCCGCTCAATGTCATCACCCACTTAGCGCGCCGACCCGCAGGCTTTGGGGCTGTAGACCTGTGGCCTCTGGTCCAAAGCCCGCCCAAGCAAGAGATCGACCCGTGGAAACCGGTCGATGCTGAGCCGGAAAAGAGCGCCAACAAGATTCTGGCTCAACAGATCGCAAACGACATCAAGGCTCAGGTCCAGCGCGGCGACGCGGTACAGGATCGCAACTCCAAGACCGGTGGCTTTCGCCCTGTCAGCTTTGGCGACTTCCTCATTTTGGTGCGCCGACGCGGGGTCCTGTTCCAAGAGATCATCCGCGCCCTCAAGCGCGAGGGCGTCCCGGTCGGCGGGGCGGACCGGCTCAAGCTGTCTGAGCATGTGGTGTTCAAGGACCTTTTGGGTCTGGCGCAATTTTGTCTGTTTACAGACGATCATCTGATGCTCGCAGCACTGCTGCGCTCGCCCTTTTGTGATGTGGATGAGACCTCGCTCTATGATCTGGCCCATGACCGGCGGGGCGGACTTTGGGCGGCTCTAACCGCTCGCGGCGATGAGCGTGCTGAATGGCTGGCCGCGCGGCAGTTCTTCGGATGGGCAAGGCAAACGGCCGGGGCCGCCTCACCCTTTGATTTCTACGCCAAGGTCATGAGCCGATTGGACGGCAACGGCCGGTCGATGCGCGAGCGCCTGCTCAGCCGCCTTGGCAAGGAGGCCGAAGAGGCCCTTGACGCCTTCCTCGCCCAAGCCCTAGCGGCTGAAGCGCGGGGTGTGCACGATCTGGAACAGTTCGTCGCTGAAATGGCGGCCCTAGAGATCGACGTGAAGCGCGAGCAGGAGGATGGCAAGGGCGAGGTGCGGGTCATGACCGCCCACGGCGCCAAGGGCTTGGAAGCCCCCATCGTCTATCTGCCCGATACGGCGACCAAGTCCTCGGCCCAAGGCACCAACCTGATGCAGGATGCAGACGGGGCCTTCTACTGGGCCCCCAAAAAGATCAACGATATCCAACCGACCGCAGAGGCGCGGCAGTTGCGCGCTCAAGCCTCGGACCATGAGAGCCTGCGCCTGCTCTATGTGGCCCTGACAAGGGCAAGGGACCGTCTGGTGGTCTGCGGTGTCGAGCCCGGCAAGCCTCACTACAAGGCCGGCAGTTGGTATGACTATGTCGAACGGGCGCTGAACAAACCGGCCATTGCCGATCAGGTGCGAGACGTGCCTTTTTTGGAGACGGATTTGCGCCGGTTCGGGGCCGACCCAGTGCCTGCAGCCCGCAGCGATACGGTCTTGGAGACCGCATCGGTCCTGCCCGCTTGGGCGCGAGCCCTTGCCAAACAGGAGGCCCTAGGGACCCGCTATGCCTCGCCTTCGACCTTGGCGGAATCGGAGAAGGGCCCAGCCCCCTCGCCGCTGGCGACCTTGGGCGGGCTTGGCCGCTATCGGCGCGGCGACCTAATCCATAAGCTGTTGCAGGTCCTACCCGACCTGCCACCCGAAGCGTTTGAAGCGGGGGCCCAGCGCATCCTTGGCCGTGAACGTGATCTCACTGATGCTCAACGGTTGGAAATGACTAAGGCTGCCTTGGCCGTCCTAACCGATCCGCAATTTGCCGCCGTCTTTGGCCCAGGCTCTCGGCCAGAGGTGGCGATCGCGGGTAAGGCTGAGGGATTGCCGGACAATCTGGCCATATCGGGCCGGGTCGACCGGCTGGTGGTCTCGTCTGAGCGGGTCCTGGTGGTGGACTATAAGACCAATCGTCCGGCCCCTTCGACCATCGACAGGGCGGACCGGGCCTATCTGGTTCAGATGGCGGTCTATGTGGCGGTCTTGCGCGAGGTGTTCCCCGGCCGGGCCATCGAGGCGGCCTTGGTCTGGACCGATGGACCGAAACTGATGCCTGTGCCGTCAGATCTCATCGCCATGACCCTTGAGGGCCTGAAGAGCCATTGATCCGTGACACCAACAGACCTACATGCAAAATGAAGGGCAACATTGAGATGCGCGGTCGCTTGAGTCGAACGCGCCGTTGAGGGACGGACTTATGAGCACGGTCAAGATTACCGACGAAAACTTCGAACAAGCGGTTTTGCAAGCGGAACTGCCCGTTCTGGTCGATTTTTGGGCCGAATGGTGCGGCCCCTGCAAGCAGATCGCGCCTGCGCTGGAACAGATCTCTGAAGAACTGTCCGGCCTCGTGACCATTGCCAAGCTCAATATCGAAGACAGCCCCACGACGCCGTCACGCTATGGCGTGCGCGGCATCCCGACCATGATGCTGTTCCGGGGCGGCCAGATGTCGTCCATGAAGGTCGGTGCCATGCCCAAGCAAAAGATCTTGGAATGGCTCCACGAGTCTGGCGTTCAGCCTGCCTAGTTAGATGAGCCCCTATCGGGCCATTGCCAATCGCTCTGCCGCTTCGCACCAGAACCCGAATAGGTCTGGGGCGTAGCTTGGCGGGGTATAGGCATCGACGCAATCCTCGCTAATCACGTCAAGGCGCACCGGCGAGTGGGCGATCAGGGTTCCAGCCATCGAGCCCGGTCCGAAGGTTGGATTTTCAGCGTCAAACACCGCGCCGATGGTCAAGAGGGTCCGCCAAGCGGGTCCACTGATCCTCAGGCGCCGCAGCGCGCCGGACATATCGGTCGCCGATCCATCCTGGCCCAAGGCGGCGGTCAAGGTCGCCAAGGTCAGGTCACCGTCCGCTGGACTGGTCCGCACAAGCCACGTGTTCTGCTCGACCCAGATCAACCGAGCCGCACCAAGGTCCGCGCTCTTGCAGACGCCGGGCAGTGGTCCGCCCAGAACCTTGGCCAATCGCCCTTGCGCGGCCTCATGGTCAGACCAGATTTCAAACCGCAGCAAACGCGACGGATCGGGGGTCTGAAGGGTGACAAGATCAGGATGGGCGGCGTTAGTCACGATACTGCACTCCGGCCACGTCATAAAATACCGGCGCGGTCACCTTGACCTTGGCCGTCTGATTGCGAGTCGGAGACCAGGCGATCAGGCCCTCGCCCGTACGGCTAAAGCCATCGCGCAGGAAGCCCAAGGCAATGGACCCACCCTTGATCACGTTCAGACCCGCCGCGGTCACATGGCCCACGGGCAAGGTCTTAGGCGCGGTCAACACCATCGAGCCTTCGGGAATGGCAGCTCCATCAACAGCCTCAAACCCAACCATCTGAAGACGGCCCGGCTCAGCAAAGGCCGGCCTTTGCAGCGCCGTGTGGCCAATATAGCCGCCCGCAGGCCGTAACATCTTGCTCAGGCCCAGATCATGGGGCGAGGCCCGGCCATCAATTTCGCCGCCCACGACGATGTGTCCCTTTTCGATCCGCAAGATCTCGAGGGCTTCCAGTCCATAGAGGCAGCCGCCAATATCGCGCGCCGCCTTCGCAATCGCGGCCCAAACTGGCTCGATCTGATCCGATGGGGCATAGATTTCGAACGCGCGCTCACCGCTATAGCTGGCCGCGAGGGTCAAGGTCGGAACCCCAGCCAGATCGCCAACGTCCAGAGACATGTGACGCGGCACCGCCATCTGCGGCAGTACAGAGGCGACGACATCCTTAGCCAGAGGTCCGGCGACAGCGACGGCGGCCCAATGTTCTTGCACGTTGGCCACGGCGACCTTGAGATGCGGCGCAATGACCTTGCGGACATAGGACAGGTGCGCGGCCATGCGGTCGGCACCGCCGGTCGAGCTGGTCAGGAGGAAGCGGTTCTCCTGCGTGCGCCAGACCGTTCCGTCATCCATGACCATGCCATCTTCGCGCAGCATGATCGTATAGCGACCTCGGCCCACAGCCAGCTTGCCCACCGTGGTGGCGCAGATCAGCTCAAGGAAGATGGCCGCATCTGGACCCGACACATCGAACTTGCCCAATGTCGAGACATCGGTCACGCCGACCTTGGTGCGGACGGTCAAGGACTCGCGGTGGGCGGCCTGATGCAGGTTCTCGGTGCCCATCGGATAGGCGCGGGGACGATGCCAATAGCCCACGGGCTGCCAGATCGGCTGTTCAGCGGCGTGGGTCTGGTAAAGCACCGGACGGCGGCGCGGGTCCAGATGGGCCCCGGTAGCCTCTGCGGCCAGAACGCCCAAGGTCACAGGCGTATAGGGTGGGCGGAACGTGGTCAGGCCCACAGACGGTACAGGCCGTCCTTCAGACTTGGCCAGACGGGCGAGGCCAACCAGATTGCTGGTCTTGCCCTGATCGGTGGCCATGCCCAAGGTCGTGTAACGCTTTAGATGCTCGACCGAGCGATAGCCTTCGCGCCAAGCCAGATCGAGATCGGCAGCCGTGACGTCATTTTGATAGTCGACAAAGGCCTTCTTGAGACTGGCCTGAGGCGCAGGCTCCCAGTCGGCAATGATGTTGAGGGCCACATCGTCGTCGGACGCGCAGGTCGGCGCAGCCTTCGCCTTGGCCTTGGATGAGGCCTTGGTCCAACCGTTGAGCAGGGTGGCGCTCAGGCCATCAACCCCGGCAGCGGCCCCGACCGTGGTTTGATTTTGCCGGGTCTGGTCTGGGCTGAAAGATCCTGAAAGTTCGTCCCACGCCAAGGTGCCGCCCGCCTGCATATGCAGGTGGACCACCGGCGAAAAGCCGCCAGAGACCGCGATCAGGTCGCAGTCCAAAGCCGTCACCTTGCCATCAATCAGGGCGCTGGCCCCCTTGAGACCCTTCGCAGAGCCCTTGGCCGCGATCAGCTTGGCCCCAAAATAGACCGGTAACTGCGCCATGGCCTTTTGGACCAAAGGACTGTGGACCCCATCAGCGGGACGGCTGTCGAGGATGGCGGCAATCGATGAGCCGGCGTCAGCTAGGGCCAGAGCGGTGCGATAGGCATCGTCATTGTCGGTCGTAATGACCGCTCGCGATCCAGCCCGCACGCCATAGCGGCGCAGATAGGTACGCACGGCACCGGACAGCATGACGCCGGGAAGGTCGTTGCCTTCAAACAGGCGTGGCCGCTCAAACGCGCCGGTCGCAAGGATCACCTTGCCTGCCCGCACGCGCCAAAGCCGCTGGGCCAGACCATCGGCACCGGGCGTTTGGCCGGGCTCGGTCAGGCGCTCAACGAGGTTGACGAGGTCGTGATCATAATAGCCCGCTGCCGTGGTGCGGGTCAGGATGCGCCCACCCGACGCGATCAAGCTCTCACGTGCCTTGGCAATCCATTGGTCAGACGACAGACCATCGATGGTCGCCGGGTCGGTCAGAAGCGAGCCGCCGAGGCGCTCGTCCTGCTCGGCCAAGATCACCCGCGAGCCTGCCGCGCTGGCCGAAAGGGCTGCGGCCAAGCCTGCGGGGCCAGAGCCAACGACCAGCACGTCACAAAAGGCGGCGCGGTGCTCATAGATATCGGCATCGGCCTTGGTCGGCGGCATACCCAGACCGGCCATCTGGCGGATCAATTGCTCATAGAGCAGCCAAAGCTTGGGCCCACCAAAGAAGGTCTTGTAATAGAAACCCGCCGGAATGAAGGGCGAGATCAGGCTGTTGAGGCCGCCCAGATCAAAGCCAAGGCTCGGCCAGCGGTTCTGGCTCTGACTTTGCAGGCCGTCATAGATAAAGACATCGGTCGCACGGCTGTTGGGCTCATAACGCCCGCCTGATCCGGCCTGAACCAGGGCACTCGGCTCTTCAATGCCCGCCGCCATGACCCCGCGCGGGCGGTGATATTTGAAACTGCGGCCAAACAGAACCACCCCATTGGCCAAGAGGGCTGAGGCCAGGCTGTCTCCGGCATAGCCCTGATAGGACTTGCCATCAAAGACGAAGCTGACGGCGCGCGACCGGTCAATCAGGCCGCCATCGGCAAGGCGCATAGGGCCGCTCATGAGGGGGTTTCCATGTCGACGGGAACAACTGCGCTGATCTGGTGACTATGGGTATCGCGGTGCACCTTGAGCCATCCTGCGCAGCCATAGGTGTGGCGCCAAAGCTCCCAAGACGGGCCGCGCGGATTGTCCCGCGTGAACAGCTTGTGGATCAGGTCGGGCAAGGTTTCGGTCGGCGTCACAATCGAGGCCAAGGGGCGCTCGAAGGTAAATTCGGCCTGGGCTCGGGGTCCGCAGTTGGGGCAGGCGATCAACAGCATGGGGGCCTCAACGGTGATGCGGCATGGGACCAGCACCGGTCTCATCAATGGTCGCGCCGGTCTCGAACCGGTCTAGGCTAAAGGGCGCATTGAGCGCGTGCGGCTCGCCCTTGGCCAGCGTATGGGCATAGGTCCAGCCCGAAGCCGGGGTGGCCTTAAAGCCGCCATAGCACCAGCCGCCATTGAGATAGAGCCCCTCAACCGGCGTGGTGCCGATGATCGGTGATCCATCAAAACTCATATCGGTCGTGCCTGCCCAAGAGCGCAGCATCCGAAGACGCGACAGGGCGGGGAAGAGCGCGATGCACTGGCCCGCCACACCCTCGATCCGGTCGGGGCGACCACGCTGAGAATAGGTCGGATAGAGGTCTGGATCGCCGCCCATCACGATCTCGCCCTTATCCGACTGGCTGACATAGGCGTGTATCGATTGGGACATGATTACCATGTCGATCATCGGTTTGACTGGCTCAGAGACAAAGGCCTGCAACAGGTGCGACTCGATGGGAAGGCGCAGGTCGGCCATAGCCGCGACCTGACCGGAATTGCCCGCCACGCAGATACCGACTCGGTCGGCACCGATGGGGCCGCGTGTGGTCTGAACGCCCGTGACCCGGCCGCCCACCATGTCCATGCCCAGCACTTCGCAGTTCTGGATCACATCAACGCCCAGCGCATCGGCCGCCCGGGCATAGCCCCAGGCCACAGCATCATGGCGCGCGGTTCCGCCGCGTGGCTGGTTCAAGGCCCCAACGATGGGATAGCGAGCCTTGTCGGACAGATCGAGCAGGGGCAGCTTTTTACGAAGCTGGTCCATGGTCATGAACTCAGCATCAATGCCCGCTGCGCGCATAGCATCGCCGCGCTCGGCCAAGCGGATCATGTCGCTGTCGGAATGGCCCAGGAACATGGCCCCGCGCTGGCTGAACATGACATTGTAGTTGAGGTCGTCGCTCATCCCCTCCCAGAGCTTCAGCGAGAACTCAAACAGATTGTGCAGGGCCGGTTGGCGGTAGTTGGAGCGCACGATGGTGGTGTTGCGACCCGTATTGCCGCCGCCAATCCAACCGCGCTCAAGAACGGCCACATTTCGAATGCCGTGGACCTTGGCCAGATAATAGGCCGTGGCCAGACCATGACCGCCGCCACCAATGACAATGACATCATAGTGCGACTTGGGGGCTGGATCACGCCAGGCCCGCTGCCAAGATTTTTGACCATTGAGCCCGCCGCGTAACAGGCTGAGGGCCGAGTAGCGCTGCATGGCGAAGGATCATCCTTTTGGCTGGGGTTAATCTCTTACAGGCGTTCTGATTCTTGGCCTCGCCTAAAAATTATATCAACGACCACAAAAATTAGATTCGCCAAAAGAGGCAATGTCCCGTCGTCTGGCGCGCAGATTTTGCGGTATAGACACCGCTGACGCTGATTTCGCGTTGATGAAGGCCCAGACAAGATGACCACGACCGCCGCTATTGCCGACAAGGACCAGTTCATCCTGATCCTCAAATGCCCTGATCGTAAGGGCGTCGTCGCCGCTGTTTCGGGTTTTCTGGCCGACAATGACGCCTCGATCTTGGAGTCCAATCACTTCAACGAGCGCATGACCGATCAGTTCTATATGCGCACGGTCTTTCGCCAAGATGGCGACGGCATGCCGCCGGTCGAGGACCTGCGCAAGGGTTTTGACCTGATCGCCCGCCGCTTCCACATGGAATGGGAACTGTTTGACGCCAGCATAAAGCCCAAGGTGCTGATCGCGGTGTCGAAGTTCGGCCACTGTCTCTATGATCTGCTGCACCGCTGGCGCAGCGGCATCTTGCCGGTCGATATTGTCGGCGTGGTATCCAACCATGACGATATGCGCTCCTTCGTCGAATGGAGCGGCATCCCCTATTTTCACCTGCCGGTGACCAAGGAGACCAAGGATCAGCAAGAGGCGGCCTTCTTGGGTCTGGTCAAGGATCTCAGCGTCGATCTGGTGGTTCTGGCCCGTTATATGCAAATCCTGTCGCCCGAGCTGTGCCGGTCCCTGTCCGGGCGCTGCATCAATATCCACCACTCGTTCCTGCCGAGCTTCAAAGGGGCCAAGCCCTATCATCAGGCGTTCGAGCGGGGGGTGAAGATCATTGGAGCCACGGCCCACTATGTGACCACAGACCTGGATGAGGGTCCGATCATCGAGCAGGGCGTGCAGCGCGTCGACCATGGCGATACGCCAGACGACCTGGTCGAGATTGGCCGCGACGTGGAATGTAACGTCCTGGCCCGCGCCGTGCTGTGGCATGTCGAACGCCGCATCGTGGTCAATGGACGCAAGACGGTGGTCTTTTCCTAGGGACCAGACCGCCCTTCGCCTTGACAGCAAGCCCCCTGCCCATGCTCTTCTGTCCTGACGCTGCATGAGACGGCGATATGGAAACGGGTAGGAGAGCATCATGAAGGCCGCTGTTTTACGTCAGGTGGGCAGCCCCCTCCTCATCGAGCAGGTCAAGATCGGCAAGCCGGGACCGCACGAGGTGCTGATCCGCACCGCCGCAGCGGGCGTCTGCCATTCGGACCTGCATTTCATCGAGGGCTCCTATCCCTTCCCCCTGCCCGCCGTACTGGGCCACGAGAGCGCCGGGGTGGTCGAGCAGATCGGCTCTGAAGTTCGCACCGTCAAGGTTGGCGACCATGTCATCACCTGCCTGTCAGCCTATTGCGGCCACTGCGAATCCTGCCTGACCGGGCGCATGTCGCTCTGCGTCAGTCCAGAGACCAAGCGTAGCGCAGGCCAAGAGCCGCGCCTGTGCGAAGAGGTCACGCCTCAGCGCCCCGGCAATATGAACCAGTTCCTCAACCTCTCCTCCTTTGCCGAGCAGATGTTGATCCACGAACATGCCTGCGTGGCGATCCGCAAAGATATGCCGCTGGATGTGGCCGCCCTGATCGGCTGTTCGGTGACCACAGGCGTTGGCGCGGTGATCCATACCTCCAATGTGCGCGCTGGTGAGACCGTGGCCGTGATCGGCTGCGGCGGGGTTGGTCTGGCGGCCATCAATGGCGCGGCCATTGCCGGAGCCGGACGGATCATCGCGGTGGACCGCTTCCCCTCAAAGCTAGAACTGGCCAAGAGCTTCGGGGCCACCGACGTGGTCAATGCCAATGACGGCGATGCCGTGGCCCAGGTCATGGAACTGACCAGCGGCGGAGTCCATCACAGTTTCGAAGCCATCGGCCTGAAGGCCACGGCCGAACAGTCCTTCAAGATGCTGCGCCGGGGCGGCACAGCCAACATCATCGGCATGATCCCTGTCGGCGTGAATATTGAGCTGCACGGGGCCGACTTCTTGGGAGAGAAACGCATTCAAGGCTCGCTGATGGGCTCCAACCGCTTCCCCGTCGACATGCCGCGCCTCGTCGACTTCTATCTGCAAGGCAAGCTCAAGCTCGACCAGATGATCTCGCGCCGGCTCAAGCTGGAACAGATCAATGATGCCTTTGATGAGCTGCGCCGGGGCGAGCTGGCCCGCTCCGTCATCGTCTTTGACCAATAGGGCCATGGCCCAAACCCCCGATCAGGAACCGATAGAATGACCCATAACCTAACCGCTCTGGTGACCCTGCTTGCCGTGCTGACCTTTTTCTGGACCGCTCTGCGCGTCGGCATGGCCCGCGGAAAATATGAGGTGAAGGCCCCTGCCACCAGCGGGCCGGAAGAGTTTGACCGCTATTTCCGCGTTCAGATGAACACGATGGAGGGCCTGATCCAGTTCCTGCCCTC
>CANCJE010000092.1 GCA_947378235.1 Caulobacteraceae bacterium
GCGGTCAAGGCTTCAATGTCAGTGCTTTCGCCCAAGATTGGATCGGGATCGATCTTCCAGTCACCCGTATGCAAGATCGTGCCCAGCGGGGTGCGGATCGCCAAGCCATTGGGTTCAGGGATCGAGTGGGTCAAGGTCACCAAGGTCACTTGGAACGGGCCCAAATCGATCGAGCCGCCCATCGGCACTTCGGTAATATCGGCGTCCTTCAGACAGCCCGCATCGCGCATCTTTTCACGCAGCAAGAAGGCCGTGAAGGGCGTGGCATAGATGGGAGCCCGCAGACGCGGCCAGAGCCAGCCCATAGCCCCGATATGGTCCTCGTGAGCGTGGGTCAGGACAATGGCGATAATGTCGTCGGCATAGTCTTCGATATAGGACGGGTCGGGCAGGATGATCTCCACGCCCGGCGTGGTCTGGTCGCCAAAGGTCACGCCGACATCGACCACGATCCACTTGCGCGCATGGGGCGGGCCGTAGCCATAGAGATTGAAGTTCATGCCGATCTCGTTCGACCCACCTAACGGCAGGAAGACGAGTTCATCTTCGGATGTCTTTTTCATGCAGCACTTATAGGGGTGTTGCGTCGGTAAATTTCAAGCATGCCGCGGATCGTAAGATCTCCATCAAAAATATCGATAGCATCGGTCGCGCCTTCGAACAGCGAGACGACGCCTCCAGTCGCGACCACCTTCATGGGTTGGCCATATTCTTCCTTGATCCGACTGATCAATCCCTCGATCAGCCCGATATAGCCCCAAAAGACCCCCGCCTGCATGGCACCGACAGTATCCTTACCGATAATCCGGTCTGGACGCTGAATGGCCACGCGCGGCAGCTTGGCTGCGGCAGTATGGAGGGCCTGCATAGAGAGGTTGACGCCAGGCGCGATGACCCCGCCTTCGAAGGCTCCGTCAGACCCTACCACATCGAAGGTGGTCGCAGTGCCGGAATCGATGATGATCAGCGGCCCCCCATAGCTCATATAGCCCCCAACCGCATTGACGAGGCGGTCAGCGCCCGCCTCTGACGGCTTTTCAATCCGCACCTCGACGCCCAATTCGGCATTGTCGCCGATCACCAAGGGTTCAACCTTGAGATAGCGGCGGCTGAGGTTGCGAAGATTGAAGATCGATTGGGGCACCACACTGGAGATAATGCAGGCCTTGAAGCTGTCCAGCGTCAGACCCTGTAAATGCACCAACTGCATCAACCAGACGGCATATTCATCGGCGGTGCGCGACGACTCCGTCGATGAGCGCCACTGGGCGGTCCACTCGTTTCCGTCGTGAATGGCAAACAGGGTATTGGTGTTGCCTTGCTCAATGGCCAGCAGCATCAGACCTCTCCGAAGAAGACGTCGCCCGCCGAAATTCGGCGGACGGAATTGTCGACGAGACGAAGGCGCAAGGACCCGTCCGGGTCAAGACCTTCTGCTATGCCCTCGACCGTTTCATGGCCAAGACGGGCCGTACAGGCTTGCCCTAAGCCATAGGCGCGTGCGGTCCAGGCCTTGGCAATAGGAGCAAATCCCTCGCGCTCCCAAAGCGCCATTCCGTCGGCCATGCGCACAGAAAGGCGTGCGAGCGCCTCATCCTGGCTCAGAACCTGCGAGCTGTCGAAATCGGCAATGGCGGCTGCAGGGCGCTCGGCGGCGTGCGGAGGGGTTTGCAGATTGATCCCGATCCCGACCGCCAGCCAAAGGGCACCATCGCGCCGCAGCCCTGACTCCACCAATATGCCGCTGATCTTGCGCCCCTGAACCAGCACATCATTGGGCCATTTGAGCTGGGCCAAGGGCTGGGCCATAGCACTATCAGCCAGATCTGCCACGGCGAGGGCCGCGATGAAGGAGATTTGCGCGGCCTGCGCCGGAGGTTTGGCCGTGACGCAGAGCAAGGTGGCGGCCAGATTGCCAGCGCCCGTTTCCCAGTCCCTGCCCCGACGACCACGACCCGCCGTCTGGCGACGCGCCATGATCCACAGGGGCCCAAGGTCCCCCGCCTCGGCCCTTGCGCGGGCCTCGGCATTGGTCGAGCGGGTCTCATCCAAGATTAGGACCGGGGGGCGGTCCAACGGCAACACGTCTTTGGGCCTATTTCAGCCCGAAGGCCGAAGCCGCCGTCTTGGCCAGAGGTTCAAGCACCGCCAGGGCGGGCAGAACCACGGGGAAACAGAACAGGGCCGAAGCCAGAGCCACGCCCTTGGCGTCCAAGGGCTCCTTATCGGTCTGACCCGGCGCGGTATCGAACCACATGGTCTTGATCAGGCGCAGATAATAGAAGGCTGCGACCACGCTACCGAGCAGAAGCACGGCGGCCAAGGCCCATTGGCCCGAAGCAATCGCCGCCTTGAACACGAACATCTTGGCCCAGAACCCGCTAAAGGGCGGCAGGCCCATGACCGAGAAGGACAGGGCCGTCAGCGCCAAGGCCATGCCGGGACGAACCCGCGCCAGACCCGCAAAATCGCTGAGCTGTTCCATCGGCTTGCCATCGCGCGACAGGGCACCGAGGCAGGCAAAGAAGCCAGTGACATCGATCATATAGAGGACCATGAACACCAAAACCGCTTCCATACCCTCAGCAGAACCCGCCGACAGGCCGATCAGGGCATAGCCAATGTTGGCGATGGAGGAGTAGGCCAGCAGACGCTTGACGTTGCTCTGGGCCAGACCACCAAAGGCCCCCACGGCCACCGACAGGAAGGCCGCGACGACAATGATCTGACGCCACTGCTCCAACGCCGTGCCGAACCCTTGAGACAGGACCCGCGCCAGCAGCAACATAGCCGCTAGCTTTGGGGCGGCGGCGAAGAAGCCTACAACCGGGGTCGGAGCGCCCTCATAGACGTCCGGCGTCCACATGTGGAACGGAGCCGCCGAGACCTTGAAGGCCAGACCGCAGATCAGGAACACCAGACCAAACAGAACGCCCGTGCCCGTAGCGCCGCCCTCAATCGACTTGGCAATCAGGTCGAAATGGGTCGAACCGGCAAAGCCATAGATCAGCGATGATCCGTAGAGCAGCAGGCCCGATGACAGGGCCCCAAGCACGAAATATTTTAGGCCCGCTTCTGACGCCTTGGCATCATCACGGCGAAAGGCTGCCAGCACATAGAGCGCCAAGGACTGAAGCTCGACACCGATATAGAGGGAGATCAGGTCACCGGCCGACACCATCATGCCCATACCCAGCGCAGCCAGAAGGATCAGGATCGGGAACTCGAACCGGCCATTACCAACGCGGCCCAGCCAACGATCACCCAAATAGATAGCCACAGGGCTGATCAGATAGATGGCGACCTTGCCAAAGGCCGAAGCGCCATCGGCAATGAATCCACCCGAAAAGGCCGTGCCTTCAGGGCTGACCGCCGCAAGGCCTGCCGCGACGAACAGGGCGAGGCTGGCACCGATGGAGACCTCACCCATCGCCTTGTCACCCCGAAAGGCACCCCAGACCAAGAGGACCAGGGTCGAGGCGGCGAGAAAGACTTCGGGCCGGGCAAGTTGCAGTGCGTCTTGAAAAGTCATGGTCAAGCTCCCCTCACCCGCCAACGGCGGCTTTGTAAGCGCCAACCAGATGGTCGACGGACGCGGCAGTGAGGTTGAAAATCAAACCGGGGCGGACACCCAAGATCAGGGTCGAGGCGATCAGGGGCGCGAAGATCACAACTTCACGCACCGTCAGGTCTTGAATGGCGGCGAGCTTGGGATTGACCAGCTCTCCGAACATCACCCGCCGATAGAGGCTCAAGGCATAGACCGCCGACAGGATCACCCCCGTGGTGGCCGCTAGCGCCGTCCAGGTCGAGACATGGTAGGCGCCGGTCATGGTCAGGATCTCGCCGACGAAGCCAGAGGTTCCAGGCAAGCCGACATTGCCCATCGTGAACAGCAAGAACACTGCCGCATACCAAGGCATGCGATTGGCAAGGCCGCCATAGAAGGCGATCTCACGGGTGTGCATGCGGTCATAGACCACGCCAACGCAGAGGAAGAGCGCGCCGGCAATGACGCCGTGGCTGAGCATCTGGAAGATCGCGCCTTGCACCCCTTGAGCATTACCCGAGAAGATACCCATGGTCACAAAGCCCATGTGGGCGACCGAGGAATAGGCGATTAACTTCTTAATATCGACCTGCCGCAAGGCCACCAGCGAGGTGTAGATGATGGCGATCACTGACATGGCGAAGACCAGAGGCGTGAAATAGACCGAGGCCTGCGGGAACATAGGCAGCAAGAACCGCAAGAAGCCGTAGCCGCCCATCTTCAAGAGAATACCGGCCAGAATGACCGAACCGGCCGTTGGCGCTTCGACGTGGGCGTCGGGCAACCAGGTATGGACCGGCCACATCGGCATCTTCACCGCGAAGGAGGCGAAGAAGGCCAGCCAGAGCAGGATCTGAACCTTGGGATCGAACTTGAACACCATCAGATCGGGGATCGAGGTGGTCTTAGCAATCGAGGCCATGGCCAAGATCGCGGCCAGCATCAGCACCGACCCCAGAAGCGTGTAGAGGAAGAACTTGTAGGCCGCATAGACCCGGTTCTTACCGCCCCAGATGCCGATGATCAGGAACATGGGCACCAGTCCCCCTTCGAAGAAGAGGTAGAAGAGCACCAGATCGAGCGCGCAGAACACGCCGATGACCAGGGTCTCGAGCAACAGGAAAGCCGCCAAATATTCCAGCACCCGGTCGGTCACCGACTCCCAGCTGGCTAGGATACAGATCGGCAGCAGGAACGCGGTCAGAAGCACGAACAGGATCGAAATCCCATCCACGCCCATCCGGTAGGTCGCCCCAGAGAACCAGGTGACGGTCTCGACGAACTGAAAGCCCGTGTCCTTGGCGTCGAACTTCGACACGAGGAAGACCGACAGGGCCAAGGTTACCAGACTGGTGACCAGAGCGACGATCTTGGCACGGTTGGCCACGACGGCGGTGTCCTGGCCTGCGGACATTGCGCGCAAGGCCAAGATGGCGGCGACCCCGATCATGGGGGCGAAGGTGATGAGGCTGAGGATGCCGGTCATGTCCTGATTTCCCCTCAGTGCGCCCAAGCCCAGAGCGCATAGGACAAGAGCCCCGCCACCCCAAGCAACATCACGAAGGCATAGTGATAAACATATCCGCTCTGGGCCTTGCTGAGACGACGACCGACCGAAGCCGACACCGCTGCAACCCCATCGGGACCGAAGCCGTCGATGATCTTCTGGTCACCGATCTTCCAGAACACATCACCCAGGAACCGGGCGGCGCGCACGAAAGTGGCTTCGTAAAGCTCATCAAAGAACCATTTGTTGTAGAAGAAGGTGTGCAGGGGACCGCCGCGTGAGGCGACCCGCAGGCCCATGCCTTCATTCATCAGATAGACGTAGATCGCCACAGCCAAGCCGGCCATGGACACGACGAGCGGGGCCATCACGACCCACTCTGGCGCATGGTGTGCATGTTCCAGAACATGGTTGGTCGGAGCGTTAAAGATCGCGCCGCGCCAGAATTCATCGCGATGTTCACCAACGAAGTTCTCGACAAAGGCATAGCCCGCTCCAATCGCGCCGACCGCGAGGGCCAGCAGAGGCACCAGCATGACCAGCGGGCTTTCGTGAGGCGTATGGGCGTGACCATGATCGTCATGGGCATGGTCATCATGTCCGTGGGCCGCATCATGGGCATGGTCGTCATGGCCATGGGCATCTGCGTGAGCACTGTCCCACTTGGCCGTGCCATGGAAGGTCATGAAGGCCAGACGCCATGAATAGAAGGCGGTCAGGCCAGCGGCCAGAAGACCAACGACAAAGGCAAAGGAAGCAATGCCGTTCTTGCCACTGGCAGCCCAGGCCGACTCGATGATCGCATCCTTGGAATAGAAGCCTGCAAAGCCCAGCTCGACGCCCGGAATGCCAAAGCCGGTAATGGCCAAGGTGCCGATGACCATGACCGCATAGGTCACGGGTAGGTACTTCCAAAGGCCGCCCATCTTTCGCATGTCCTGCTCGTGATGCATCCCGTGGATCACCGAACCGGCGCCGAGGAACAGCAGGGCCTTGAAGAAGGCGTGGGTGAACAGGTGGAACATGGCGGCCTGATAGGCCCCGACGCCAGCGGCAAAGAACATATAGCCGAGCTGCGAACAGGTCGAATAGGCAATGACCCGCTTGATGTCGTTCTGAGCCAGACCGACGGTGGCGGCGAACAGGGCCGTGACGGCGCCAATCAGGGTAACGATCTGCTTGGTCACCGGTGCATATTCAAACATGGGCGACAGCAGGCAGACCATATAGACGCCCGCCGTGACCATGGTCGCCGCGTGGATTAGGGCCGACACTGGCGTCGGGCCCTCCATCGCATCGGGCAGCCAGGTATGGAGGAAGAACTGCGCCGACTTGCCCATGGCCCCGATGAACAGCAGACCGCAGGCCAGATCGATGGCACTC
The DNA here is from genome assembly GCA_947378235.1 of Caulobacteraceae bacterium. Lineage (GTDB taxonomy): Bacteria > Pseudomonadota > Alphaproteobacteria > Caulobacterales > Caulobacteraceae > CAISGS01. The sequence continues at coordinate 6,441 of CANCJE010000092.1, forward strand.
CAGCTCTGACCGATAAAGGTCCACTGGGTCCCGGCCTTGGCCGCGATCAGGGGGAACAGCTCGGCAAACTGGATCGTTCCGAACATCCAAAACACGGTCATGATGCCGAGTGCGAAGCCAAAGTCACCGACGCGGTTGACGACAAAGGCCTTGATGGCGGCGGCGCTGGCCGAGGGTTTCTTGAACCAGAAGCCGATCAGCAGATAGGAGGCCAGACCCACCCCTTCCCAGCCAAAGAACAGCTGCATAAAGTCGGCGGCGGTCACCAGCATCAGCATGGCGAAGGTGAAGAGCGACAGATAGGCGAAGAACCGGGGCCGCGAAGGGTCTTCGGCCATATAGCCCCAGCTATAGATGTGCACCAAGGCCGACACCGAACTGACCACCACCAGCATCACGGCTGAGAGCGTATCGATACGGATCGACCAGTTGGACACGAAATGTCCGATCTGAATGAACGGTGCCAAGGTAAAGGTCGCATGACCCGCCCAAGAGCCCCAGATCACCTGATAGAAGGTCATCCAAGACAGACCACAGGTCAGCAAGAGCAGACCCGTGGTCACGCTTTGCGATGCAATGTCTCCGATGCGGCGGCCAAACAGACCGGCGATCAAGGCGCCGACCAGCGGCGCGAAGACGAGGGTCGTGACAATATGCTCCACGATCTCAGCCCTTCATCATGCTGGCGTCATCCACGGCAATATCGCCGCGATTACGGAAGAAAGTGACCAGGATGGCCAGACCGACAGCGGCTTCAGCCGCCGCCACGGTCAAGACGAACATGGCGAAGATCTGGCCGACCACGTCGTGCAGATAGACCGAGAAAGCCACCAGATTAATGTTCACGGCCAGCAAGATCAGCTCGATCGACATCAGGATGACGATGATATTCTTGCGGTTCACAAAGATGCCGAGCACCCCGATGGTAAACAGGATGGCGGCAACCGCCAGATAATGGGCCAAGCCAATGGTCATTCGGAAAGCCCCTCGCCGCTCTTGATCTGGACGATTTTCATGCCGCTCGCAGGGGTGCGGGCGACCTGATCACCGATGTTTTGGCGCCGGACGCCCGGACGATGGCGAAGGGTCAGGACGATCGCCCCGATCATCGCCACCAGCAGGACAAGGCCCGCTGCCTGGAAGAAATAGATATAGTCTGTGTAGAGCACCCGCCCGATCGCCTCAGCATTGGGCAGGTCCGCGACGGGCGCTGCGGGGGCTGCATTCTTACCCGCGGCCCCGTTGGCAGCGACGGTGATCGCCACCATCACCATCTCGACCGAGAGCACGCCGCCGACCACCATGCCTATGGGCAGGTAGCGCGCGAAACCTTCGCGAAGCTGTGTGAAGTCGACATCCAGCATCATGACCACGAACAGGAACAGCACCGCCACCGCGCCGACATAGACGACGATCAGTAGCATGGCGAGGAACTCTGCCCCCAACATCACGAAAAGGCCCGCTGCCGTGAAGAAGGCCATGATCAGGAACAGCACCGAGTGCACCGGGTTGCGCGCCGTGATGACGAGAAAGCCCGATATGACGGTCACTGCCGCCAGCAGATAGAAGGCGATCGCCTGCAAGTCCATGCTGGGTCTAAAGCCCCCCTGTTACCCGCCTGTGCTCTAAGCACCTGAGCGGGATGAGTCCGTCACAATAGTGATCCGGCAAAGCCGCATCACCGGTCCAAAACCAGCGTCCCTTAACGATAAGGGGCGTCTAGCTGCATATTCTTAGCAATCTGCCGCTCCCAACGGTCGCCGTTGTCGAGCAGTCTTTCCTTGTCATAGTAGAGTTCTTCGCGGGTCTCGGTGGCGAACTCGGTGTTCGGTCCCTCGACAATGGCATCCACCGGGCAGGCCTCCTGGCACAGGCCGCAATAGATGCACTTGACCATATCAATGTCGTAGCGGGTCGTGCGGCGAGAGCCGTCGGCGCGCGGTTCGGCCTCGATGGTGATGGCCTGAGCCGGACAGATCGCCTCGCACAGCTTGCAGGCAATGCAGCGCTCTTCGCCATTGGGATAGCGACGCAGGGCGTGCTCACCGCGAAAACGTGGCGATTGAGGATTGCGCTCATTGGGATAGAGCACAGTCGCCTTAGGGCGCATCATATACTTCATGGCCAACCCGAAGGCGCCGACAAAGTCCATGAGGGCTGCGCCTTTAACGGCTTGGGTGACGCGGGCAGAAAATGACATCGATCTGTCTCCTAAGCCTGCGGGCCAAAAACGCGCCAAGCGGCGATGAGCATCACTGCGACCAAGGAGGTCGGCAGGAACACCTTCCAACCCAGACGCATCAACTGATCATAGCGGTAGCGCGGGACGATGGCCTTCGCCATCGCGAACATAAAGAACCAAAAGACGATCTTGATCGCGAACCACAGGAAGCCAAACAGGCTCACAGCGGTCGGTGACCAGGCCTCCAAGAACGGCGTTGGGAACGGAGCCTGCCAGCCGCCAAAGAACAGCAACGAAATCATGGCGCACATCAAAACGATGTTGGAATATTCGCCGATCATGAACAGCAGATAGGGCGTTGAGGAATATTCAACCTGATAGCCCGCCACCAACTCCGACTCCGCCTCCGGCAAATCGAAGGGCGGGCGGTTGGTTTCAGCCAAGGCCGAGATGAAGAAGATCACCATCATCGGGAACATGACGATGATGGTGGGCAGGGCAAAGGCATGCCAGTTCCAGAAGCCTCCAGCCTGATGCTCGACGATGGTTTGCAGGTTCATCGACCCGGTTAGCAGAATGACCGTGATGATGATGAAGCCCAGTGACACCTCGTAAGACACCATCTGAGCGGCCGAACGCAGGCTGCCCAAGAACGGATATTTCGAGTTCGACGCCCAGCCGCCCATGATGATGCCATAGACACCCAGCGACGAGATCGCAAACAGGTACAAAACGCCGACATTGATGTTCGACACCACCCAGCCCGGCGCGAACGGAATGACCGCCCAGGCGCCGAAGGCCAAGATGAAGCTGATCAGGGGCGCGGCGATGAACACCACCTTGTCGGCCCCAGACGGAATGACAATTTCCTTCAGAACGAACTTGAAGAAGTCCGCAAAGGATTGGAACAGGCCGAACGGACCCACGACGTTGGGGCCCTTGCGCATCTGAACACCGGCCCAAATCTTACGGTCCGCGAGCAGCAAGAAAGCCAGCGACAGCAGGACGCCAATCACCACCAGCAGGATTTGCCCCACAGTGATCAAGGTCCAACCCAGCGGCGTTGTCCAAAATTCCAAAGCGGTAGAGGTCATCAGGTCTACTCCGCCGCTACGGGCTTGACGCGCGCGGCCTTGGCGGTGGCGGAGCACTCGGCCATGGTCACGCTGGCCCGCGCAATGGGGTTGGTGAGGTAAAAGTCATGAGCAGGTCCGGCAAAGGCCGCATCGCTCAGATCGCCCGCCGTACCAACCATTGCCAGATCAAGGGCCGCGCCTGTTGCGACATAGTCGATCTGACCAAAGGTCGGATGGTCCGCGAACAGCTTGGCGCGTAATTGGTTGAGGCTGTCATAGGGCAAGGTCTTGCCCAGACGCTCGGACAGGGCGCGAAGGATGGCCCAATCTTCCTTGGCGTCGCCCTTAGGGAACACGGCGCGCGAAGCCATCTGGACCCGCCCTTCGGTGTTCACATAAAGACCGGCCTTCTCGCTATAGGCGGCACCGGGCAAGATCACATCGGCGCGGTGCGCCCCGGCATCCCCGTGAGTGCCCATATAGATGACAAAGGCGTCAGAAGCGGACAGGTCGATCTCGTCTGCGCCCATCAGGACCAGAACGTCGAGCGCGCCCTTTTGCACCATCTGGGCGGCGGTCAGACCGCCCTCACCCGGCACAAAGCCCATATCCAGACCGCCTACGCGGCTGGCTGCGGTATGTAAGATGTTAAAGCCGTTCCAACCGTCCTTGACCGCGCCCATCGCCTTGGCTGCCTTGGCCACCAACGCCAGCACAGCCGCGCCATCGGCCCGGGCCACGGTCTCAGCGCCGACGATCAACATCGGCTTGGCCGCGCCCTTGGGAGGCTTGGCGGCAAAGCGGGTCAAGGTCTCAGGACCCGCTCCCAAATAGTCGTAAGCGTAGGTCAGGTCGGCCTGTTCGCCGATGACACTGACCTTGCAGGTGCCCTGCATCACGGCCCGGCGAATGCGGGCATTGAGCACGGGGGCCGCGTGACGCGGATTGACGCCGATCAGAACAATATGGTCAGCCTCATCGATCCCGGCGATCGACGAGTTGAACAGATAGGAGGTCCGACCCGCCTTGGGGTCCAACGCCGCACCATCTTGACGGCAATCGAGGCTGGTCACGCCCATCGACCCAAAGAGGTCGAGCGCCGCCTTCATCGATTCCGCATCTTGTAGATCACCGGCAATGACGCCGACCCGGTCCGCCTTGGCCGA
>CANCJE010000093.1 GCA_947378235.1 Caulobacteraceae bacterium
GACGTCGATTATGATGAGTTCGGCCTCGACATCTATCCAGACGACACGACCTTTAAGACCCCCGTCTTTGTCGCTGGGACCCAAAAGATTGTTGGCAACACGGTTCAAGCCGGCACGATCAACAATGTGCGTTGGATGTCCTCGCGCGAAACCAGCCTCAATCGCCATGACCTGATGGCGACGGGCATCAAGCAGACCTGGACGCCCGGACGTTGGGATTTCTCAGCGGAATATGCCTATTCAAAGGCTCGCAGCTATCATCCTGACGGCAAGGCCACCACGCGCAACCGGATAGCCTTCTTCGCGCCTTTGACCTTTGATTTTTCACGCGGCTATACGCAAATCCCACAGCTAACGACGACGGTGGACTATACCAACCCCGCAAACTTCGTCGGTCAAGCCTTTGACTATACTAAAAAAGATAGCAAAGACACGGATGAGATGTTCCGCCTTGATGGCGCGCGGACCTTCGACAGCGTCCTGACCAAGGTCGCATTCGGTGCCGAGATGCACCACCGCAACCGCGACTATCAACGCCGCGACTGGGTGCTGAACACGGTGCTCAATGTACCGCTTTCGACCCTAGGCTCGACCTTCTACAGCACCCTGCCCTATTCCGGCTTCCTGTCCGACTATAGCGGATCGACGCCGCGGACTTGGGTTAACCCGTCTTCGACAGCCTTCTACAACCTGATCTACACAGCCGCCGTTGCCGGTACGCCCGCAACAGCCGCAGACCTGCGCAACAGTTTCGAGGTCGATGAGAAGATTTCCGGCGCCTATCTGCGCGGTGACTTTGCCTTCAAGGCGGGTGAAATCCCCGTCAGCGGTAATCTCGGCATTCGTTATGCCCAGACCAAGCAGAATGCGAGCGGAACGCTGGTCAACGGATCGACACCGGTGGCGGTTTCCTATCCACGCACCTACAACGATGTTCTGCCCAGCCTGAACGTCAAGGCCGAGATCACAGACAGCCTGATCGGGCGTTTTGCAGCATCGCGTGTCGTCAATCGTCCGAACGTCACTGACATTGCCCCTCGCATCACGGTGTCGCGTGACACGCCAACGGCGGGTGGTGGCAATCCCGGCCTCGAAGCCTTCCTCGCCAATCAGGTGGATGCGTCCTTGGAATGGTACCCCAACCCAAGCACGGCGGTCACCGGCGCAGTGTTCTATAAGAAACTTGACGACTACATCACCGCACAAAACACCATCATCCAGGTTCCAGGCCGGGGCGATGTCTTGCTCTCGACCAATGCCAATGGCGGCAACGCCAAGGTCAGCGGTGTCGAGTTCGCATTCAACCAAGCCTTTACGATGTTGCCTGCGCCCTTTGATGGTTTTGGCGCTCAGGCGTCTGTGACCGTCGTCGAAAGCCAAGCCAACTACACCGCTGGCAATCGTCAAATCAAGGATGCCTTGGTTGGTCTGTCCAAGACCAGCTACAACGTGGTTGGCTATTACGAGAAAGGCCCCTTCGCGGCTCGTCTCGGCTGGTTCTGGCGCGGCAAGTATCTGAACTCCATCGGCAGCACGACGACGGTTCAGAACTATGTCGATGATTATGGATCACTTGATGGTTCAGCCTCCTATCAGATCACACCGAACTACATCGTCTCGGTTGAAGGCTCGAACCTGTCCAATCAGGATCGCTACATCTTCGGCCAGAGCAAAGACCAGCCAGAAGAAATCTATCACTGGGGCCGGACGGTTTCCGTGACCCTTCGCGGCAAGTTCTAAGCGACTGAACTTAAGGGGCGTGACGGCTGAATCCGCAAGGATGCTGGCCTGTCACGCCCTCGTTTCCCATCCGAAACAAAACCGGTCTATGATTTGGCGATCCATAGACTGAGGCCCGCCCCATGACTGCCACCAAACCCCTTCCCACCCCCGAAGAGCGCCAAGCCATCCGTGAGGGGGTGCGCGCGGTTGTGAGCCGGTTTGGCGATGACTATTGGCTGGCGCGCGACGAGGACGGGGTCTTTCCGCGTGAGTTTCACCGCGCCATGGCCGATGCGGGCTGGCTTGGGATCACCATGCCTGAGGCCTATGGCGGCGCGGGTCTGGGCGTGACCGAAGCGGCGATCATGATGCATGAGGTGGCCAGCCATGGCGGCGGCATGACCTCGTCCTCCTCGGTCCATATCAACCTCTTTGGTCCCCACCCCATCGTGGTCAAGGGTACCCATGAGCAAAAGAGCCGCTGGGTGCCACGGCTAATTTCCGGCGAGGATCAGTGCTGTTTTGGCTTTACCGAACCCGATGCGGGCCTGAACACCACCCGCATCACCACCTTCGCCGAAAAGGTGCCGGGCGGTTATGTCGTCCATGGTCAGAAGGTCTGGACCTCAACGGCGCAGGTGGCCAACAAGATCATGCTCCTGACCCGAACCACCAGATTCGAAGACTGCGCGCGCCCCACCGATGGCATCACCATCTTCTATACCAACCTCGACCGCAGCAAGATCGACGTCCACCGCATCCCCAAGATGGGCCGCAAGGCGGTGGACTCCAACGCCATCTTTATTGATGGCCTGTTCATCCCCGACGAGGACCGGATCGGCGAGGAGGGCAAGGGTTTTGGCTATATCCTGCATAGCCTCAATCCTGAGCGGATCTTGATCGGGGCCGAAGCCATCGGCATTGGTCAAGACGCCCTGCGCCGGGCGACGCAATATGCCAAGGACCGCGTGGTCTTCGACCGGCCCATCGGTCAGAACCAAGCCATTCAGCATCCCTTGGCTGAGCGTTGGATGTATCTGGAATCGGCTTGGCTGATGGCCCTAAAGGCGGCGGAGCTTTATGATCAGGGCCTGCCCTGCGGTGCCGAGGCCAATAGCGCCAAGTTCCTAGCGGCCCGAGCAGGGCACGATGCCTGCTGGCAGTCGATCGCCACCCATGGCGGCTTTGGCTATGCCAAGGAATATCACGTCGAGCGGCTCTATCGCGAGGTGGCCATCACGCGTCTGGCCCCCATCACCGAACAGCTCATCCTCAGCTTCATTGCTGAGAAGGTCCTCGATCTGCCTAAGAGCTATTGAGGCCGAAAGCCCGCGCCCATGTTTGATTAAAGCTGACACAAAAGTGGCCTATGGTCCGATGAAATCCTTGCAAAGGCCACGCCCATGATCCCGTTCGTTCTCGCCGCCGCCCTGTCGATCCTGCCGACCTGTGATCTGGAAAAGCCAACGGGAAAGCCCGGCTGCACGCGCGCTGCCGTGGACGCCTTGCCGATGAACGCCATTCAGGTGATTGGTACGCACAATAGCTATAAGGCCGCAATTGCCCCGGCTGAGATGGCGACCTTCAAGCTTATCAATCCCAAGGCTGCGGCCAGCCTCGACTATGCCAAACCCGCCCTGAGCGTTCAGCTCGATGCCGGGGCGCGGCAGATTGAACTGGACTATGTCTATGACCCAGAGGGCGGGCGCTATCTGTCGCCGCTCGGCCTCAAGTTGGCCAAGGAAAAGCAGCCCTATGACACCAGCCTGATGGCCGCGCCGGGTCTCAAGGTCATGCATGTGCCCGACCTTGACTATCGAAGCGTCTGCCAGACCTTTGTTCAGTGCCTGACGCAAATGCGCGATTGGTCCAAGGCCCACCCGGACCACATGCCGATCTTGGTGATCATGAACCTCAAGGACGATCAGATCGCCCTACCCGGCGCGACGCCGTTGCTGCCCTTTGACCTAGCGGCCATGGACTCCATTGATGCTGAAATCCTGTCGGTCTTTGCCCCCGATCATCTGATCACGCCGGACAAGGTTCAGGGCCGTCACCCGACCTTGCGCGAGGCTGTTGCCGCAGGAGCTTGGCCAAGGCTGAAAGCGGCTCGGGGAAAGTTCCTGTTCGCCATGGATGAGGGCCCGGCCAAGACCGAGCTCTATCGCGGTACGCGCAAGTCCCTTGAAGGCCGGGTCATGTTCATCAATGTCGATGAGGCCTCACCGGCAGCGGCCTATATCACCCTCAACGCGCCCAAGACCCAGGCCGCGCGCATCACCGCCGCCGTCAAGGCCGGCCTGATCGTCCGCACCCGCGCCGATGCCGACACGGTCGAGGCCCGCACCAACGATCACAGCACCCAAGCCGCCGCCTTCGCCTCTGGCGCACACTATGTCTCCACCGACTATATGACCCCCGATAGTCGGCTTAGTGACTATGAAGCCCACCTGCCCGGCGGCGGCGTGGCGCGACTTAATCCCGCGGTAAAGCCTTAAACTACAGGCTTAACCGTCAATCGTTAGCCTTTCCACAAGCTCCGCGAGACGCTCGGCGCTGGTCACCAAGGTCGCGGCGACTGCGCTGGACTGCTCCGCCATCGCGGCGTTCTGCTGCGTGCTGCGATCAAGATCGTTGACGGCAATATTGATCTGGCTCAGGCCGAGAGCCTGCTCCTTGGTCGCGTTGGCGATGGAGCCGATTAATTCGTCCATCTGTAGGATGGTCGACTCAATGACGCCTAAAGAGCGACCGGTTTCACCGACCAGGGCGACGCCCTTATCGACTTGGGTCGCGCTATCGGCGATGAGCTGTTTGATCTCCTTAGCGGCGCTGGCGCAGCGCTGAGCCAAGGCCCGAACCTCTTGAGCGACCACCGCAAAGCCGAGACCCGCTTCACCAGCACGGGCGGCTTCAACACCGGCATTGAGAGCGAGAAGATTGGTCTGGAAGGCGATCTCGTCGATGGCGATGGTGATCTGGGCGATCTTGCGGGAACTGGCACTGATCTCGCTCATGGCAACGACGGCCTGCCTAACGACCTCGCTGGAGGCCTTGGTGACGCCCCGGACGGTTTCCGCCGTCTTGGCCGTATCTTCAGCGCTGCGGGCTCCTTGCGAAACATTGGCGGTAATCTGGTCTAGCGCTGCTGCGGTTTCCTCGAGGTTCGCCGCCTGGTTTTCAGTGCGTTGCGCCAAATCGGAAGAGGCATTGCTGATCTGGCGGGCATCTTCATTGACGTCATTCGACGCCTCGGCCACCTCACGAAGAACGCTGGATAGCTGCTTCATGGCGCCGTTAAAGTCGTCACGCAGTTGGGCATATTCCTCAGGCACGGCATCGGACAGGCGCACGGTCAAATCGCCTTGGGCCAGCTTGGCCATCCCTTCGCCGACCAGTTGGGCAACGAGGGTCCGTTCGGCCTGCATGGCTTTGCTGCTGGCTAAGCGAAGGTTCTCTTCTTCCGCCGCCCTGTTGGCACTGGCGGCCTCTTCTAGTCGGCGCGCCTCGATTGAGACCTGGCGCAGAACCTCAAAGGCTTGGGTCATGGCACCGATTTCGTCCTTGCGAGCGACGGTGGGCAGAGGCGTGTTGGTGTCGCCCTTGGACAGGTCAGTAATGGCTTTGGTGATCTGCTGGACGGGCACGACGACGCGCTTGCCAAAACCGAGCAGTTCGCGCGTCAAGACCGCCAAAACGATCAGCGAGATCAGAGCGACGGCAAGAAAGGCAAACAGGGTGACGCTCGAAGCGCTCTTTTCAAGTTCCGCACTAAAGGCGTTCGATTGTGAAACCACCTGGTCAATGATCGTGCGGTGGCGGCCATAGGCCTTGGAGGCTGCGGCATAGGCGGTACGGGCCGCGGCCTCATCGCCGCGCGCCAAGGCCGGCAGCACCCCACCCTCGACAGCCTTCCAAAAGGCTTGAACCTCAGCGTCAGACTCCACGGTGAGCTTGCGCTTTAACGCGTCCGGCAGATTGGCCGTCTGCCAATAGGTCCGGCGGACATCATAGTCCTTGTGAAGCTGTGCGAGGCGATCGGCGTGAGCCTTGAGGTCTGCTGGGTTGTTCACCACTAGCGTGGTCTCAAGATAGGCCTCGAGCACATATTCTGGCGGCGGCAAGATGTCGGCGACAAGGTCCTTGCCCAACACGATCTGACTATAGATCGGGCCGTTGATGCGCAGATACAGCGTCGAGGCGACCGACGCGCCAATGGCCAGAAGTAGCCCTGCAGCAACAATCACCCCAAGCTGACGCAATTGATTGGAAATAGAATTCACATTCAACGGCTTGCACTTTCAAAAATCAAAAGCCACCACGCTATTGATCGTGCAACCAACGCTGGAGGCCAAGGCCAAGCCTCTGAATCGATGAAATCCTTTTACATTTCGATAATTTCAGAACTTAAGACTATAATTATGAAGGTGGGACCTGCGCTTCGGCCTCAGAAGTGCCCAGACACTTGCAAGGCAATAACGCGCGAGGCTTCAGAGGCCCCGTCTGACTCACGGATTTCTGATCGAGAGACCCGACCAGAGGCGCGGCTACCGGTATAGAAACTGCGCGTTCTTGTTTCTGTTGCGGTGAAAATATTGTTGGCGGCAATCCGGATCGTCACCGGTTTAAAGGCTGTCGTCTCAAGGAACAGGTCTAGACGCGGCTCCTTGCGGACATAGTCATAGGCCTCGGCCAGGCGATATTCTTGGCGGCCCGCCCACTGGGTCATGATTATGCCCCAAGAGGATTTCAGTGTTGGCAGATTTTGACGGAAATTGATGACATAGGCCCAATCCTTGTTGCCTCCATTGAGGACCATGGCACCGTTCGGGGTACCCTGACGCTCGAGCGGAATGGAAAAGGACCGTTCCTTTCCCGTCAGGGGGTCCGTGACCCGGGTCTGCTGGACAAGACCGCTGACACGCAGTTCAGCATTGGGGATACCGACGCCAGACAGGGGCATGGTCGCGCGAACCTCGACACCAAATTTGCGGCCATTGCCGATATTTCCGTAGGCGTCCTGACCGTTCAAAACCACGAGGTCACGGACATCCTCGATCCGGTCATAAAAGGCCGCTGCAGTCACGGCGGTGCGCGCAGTAAGCCGGGACTCCCACTCGACGCGCATCTTCCAAGCCTGTTCGGGCCTCAGGCTGGGATTTCCTAGGATCGTCGAGGTGTTGACGAAGTCGACCGCACTGCTGAATTCCGCAAAATCAAGTTGGGAAACGTCGCGGGTCAGGCTGGCGTTCAACACGTCCTTAGGGCTCAGCGTGTAGGTCGCGATCACACGCGGCTTCACATATTTGAAGTCTCGCTGCTGTTGCTGATCGCCTGACTGGGAAATGCGTGACGCTTCGATATTGAGGCCGGTCTCGACCGTCAGATTGGGGCTGACTGTCCAAATGTCGGAGGCGAAGACCTCGCCCCGAGTCTCTTCAATCCGTGCATCAGCAACCGGCAGGAGCACGGGCGTTGGTGCCTTGCCCGGCAACTGGTTGGTGATCGTCAGGTTCGTCTCACGGAAATTAAAGGCACCCTCTGCACCAAACTCTAGCGTATGGGCGCGAGAGGCTGTCCACTTGACGCGCCCACGGACGATCCGCTCGCCCGAATGGGTCACACGGTCCTGAATACGAGTCAGGCGGGTCGTCGGCGCATTATAGATCTCGAAGCTGTCCCACTGATCCAATGCGCCGTTCGAGGCCAGCACAATCAGCTTGGTCGAAAGGGTGGAACTGATGTGGTGATCCCAATCGCCACCGACCTCTAGACCATAGTTTTCGGGAAACTCGGTACGGCCCAAGATCGATGCTGACAAATATCCGTTCGGCAGGGTCTCGACCTGAAAGGAATCCGTAACATACCAGCCAGGCGTGTATTGGGCATTGAAATTGACGACATTCTGCGCGTTTGGCTTCCAGCGCAGACGCGCTGAGCCCTGAAGTCCAATATTGGTCGGGCGAGCCACGAACAGCCTTGATCCTGTGACCGTGCCTGCACTCGAGAGCAAAACGTCACGATTGACCGCGCGTCCCAATATGGTTGGCGACTGAATATCAAGGGACAGATCCGCCTTCGGGCCCAGGGGAATAGAGCTCGAAACCTGGGTGATCCAGGCGATACGGTTGGAAAACTGAATGTGGCGGAGACCAAGCGTGTAGCTGGTCGAAGCGGACTTCTTTGTCGTGCGGGTGATTACATTGACAAATTGCGACTGACCGCGAACGTCAGACTGGGCGTTGGTTCCAGCGACCACATCGATCCGCGCCACATCCGTAGCCGGGATACGCTTTAGGAGATCCGAAGGCGTGGCCTTGGAGCTTGGCCGCTCACCATTGATCAACAGATTACCTGCAGATCCGCCAAAGCCGCGCCGGTCGTCACCATCACGCAGTTCGAAGCCCGGTATGCGCGACACCATATCTCCCGCTGTGACGGGATTATAGGGCGCGAAATAGGCCGCCGAGAAACTGGACGTATCACTCTGCGACGAAGCGGACACAGAGGCGGTCGGCGAGGGCTGAGCGAAGGCCTCAGGGCCCAAGGCGGCACCGACAATGAGCGCTGCGCCAGCCAACCAGCCCGCTTGATTGATCATAGTCCCAGCGCCCCCTGACGCAAATCTGCGGCCCCGGGGTCAAGATCCGCCATCGGGTCTCACGCGGCAATCTGCGTGTGGCGGGACGGTTTAGAAGTCTGACGGGACATTTACGTTGATGGGAGCAAAAACACGTGTCGGGTTGCAATGTCCAGACCCCGACGAGCCTCAAGTCGGATCACCAGAGATTTTGGCACCAGTGTCTAAAACGAGGCAGTCGCTGCGCAGGCAGTGATCAACACCGATCTGGAACCGGCGACCGGTGAACTTTCCTCGATCCAGAGCGATGGGGGCCAAATTCCATTGGCCCCTAAACCGCTATGAACAGGCTTTGCGGTGCACCCCAACTTGGCTGACCGCCAAACCGCCAAGCCATAGTCCAAGCGCGATGAGGGCGTACAGATTAAGGCTGGGCACGGGTACAGCCGAAGTCGCAGGGACTGTAAATGGGCCAACATAGAGAGGTGCCCCTCCAACTGATATTGTGCCAACGACGACATTTGAACCGGTTTTGATCACCGACACCGTCCCATCATTCCTGTTGGCAGCATAGACCGTACCCCCGTCACCACTCACCCTCACACCATAGGGTCCATCGCCAACAGCTATGGTCGAGACGACCCCATTGGTCGGGCGACTGATCACGGAAACGGTATCGCTCAGCAGGTTGGTGACATAGACTCGGCTGCCATCAGGGGTCACATCGACGCCAATCGGACTGGTACCTACAGGTACGGTTGCAACCACGCCGTTCGTCGCCGTATCGACCACGGAGACTGAATTTCCCGTGAAATTATCGACATAGACCCGGGTGCCATCGGGACTAACCGCAAGATTGAGAGGCGACGTCCCGGTCGGGACCGTGGCTTGAACTATGCCCGTCGCCGTATTGACCACGAACAGACTATTGCCCGTAGAGTTGGATATATAGGCGAGCGCACCATCAGGACTTAGGACAATGCCCTGGGTCGAGCCGCCGAGGATCCATGTGGCCGCGATGCTGTTTGAGGCCGTGTTTATGACCAAGACCTTGCCACCCGTATTATACTGAGTGGCGTAGAGTTTGGTCCCGTCGGGGCTTATCGCTATGCCTTGAGCCCAGGACGGGGTTGTTATCGTACTGATGACGCTCGGGATCGCCGTATTGATCACATCGATATTGTTGGCACCGCCTTTGGTCACATAGATCCTAGACCCGTCCGGGCTACGAGCGATCGCGAAGCCGCTGACCCCCGACAGGGTCGCAACGACGCTGCTGGAGGCCGGATCAATGAGGTTGATCGACGAGCCGGTTATATAGGCATTCTGAGCGACGGCTGTGCTTGACCAGACAAGACACTGAAGCAAAATGACGGCCGCCAAGGCCTTACCCAGTTTGCTCATATCGAAACGACAGGAGGGCCTGATTGAGGTGCGTCTCCACCAATTGCCAGCAGGGTTGAAAGACATTGCAACCTCAAAAGCTATGCACCTGTGTGCACATTCTTATGATCCAATTTGCAATATGATAACATCTATGAATTGAAAAAAACGCAACACGCCTCATTTGTCACGGTGACGTCAAAGGCAGACCAGAATTGCTATTGCGATCGATCCGGTCCCATCAGTACAGCCCGACCAGACCGGTTCATCCCGGCCCACAGGCCGATGGGCAGAGCAAGCGGTAGGACCTGCATGGCGATATACATGCCAAGTCCTGACAGGAAAAAGGCCACCTCGCTCAGTGCAGGCTGGGTGACGGTAAAGGGCGGCGGCGGAACCGTGTCCATGATCAGCGACGCCCGATGATTGACGATCACAGCGACGCTGTTGAAGATCAGGCTAGAGGCTGAAAACCAAAAAACGACGAAGAGCACCGCGCAGCCGACCAGCGCCATTCGAACGGGCCGATCGCGCGGCGGCGCCGCGATCAGAGCCAAGAACAGGGGAAAGCCGAGCAGCAGGCGGCGCAACTCTCCAACCGCCAGCGGGATCACCACCGCGCCGACCTGACTGCCTGAGGCACGATCAAGGCCGGTCTC
>CANCJE010000094.1 GCA_947378235.1 Caulobacteraceae bacterium
AAATTCAAAGCTGGTTTTGTGACGTGGTTCGCCCTATCTGCCCATCAACCTTGGCTCAATGAGACCGCCCATGCTGCTCGTTCTGTCCCCTGCGAAGTCGTTAGACTATACGCCGCTCGATCACGGCGGCGGGCCTGTGCCCCTGACTACGCCGCAACTGAAGGCCGACATTGCCGAGCTGGCCAAGGTTACCGCCAAGCTGTCGCGGCAGGACCTTAGGTCGATGATGTCGATCTCCGAAAAGCTGGCAGACCTGAATTTCCAGCGGTTCAAATCCTTTGACCCGGCCTGCGAAGACGGCTTGCAGGCCGCCATGGCCTTTGATGGCGATGTCTATGACGGTCTTCAAGCCCGCACCCTCGATCGCGGCGGGTTAGATTGGGCGCAGGACCATCTGCGCATCCTGTCTGGCCTCTACGGGATCTTGCGGCCTTTGGACGCTCTGCAGCCCTATCGGCTTGAGATGGGGACGCGATTGAAGACCAAGCGCGGGTCAAGTCTCTATGACTTCTGGGGCGACCGGCTCTCCAAGGCCTTGAACGAGGCCGCCCACAGCCATGCCGACCAGAGCCTGATCAATCTGGCCAGTCAGGAATATTTCGGGGCAGTGGACGCCAAGGCGTTGAAACTCAAGACCATTAGCTGCGCCTTCAAGGATGAGAAGGACGGCAAGCTGCGAATCTTGGGCTTCTATGCCAAGAAGGCGCGGGGCCAGATGGCGCGCTTTGCCATTGACGGTCGCATAGACCAGGCCGACGGCTTGAAGGACTTTACCGGCGGCGGTTATCGCTTCCAGCCGACCCTTTCGACCGCCGAGGAATGGGTCTTTACCCGCAAGCAGCCTGAAGCGGGCTCTAGCCTAATGGCCTGACCGGGTTTACGCTGCATTGCAGCATAAACTTGGAGCAGCGGTCATGGCCTATAATCTCTCATTGGCGGGGCAAGTGGCCATCGTCACCGGCTCGACGAGCGGCATTGGTCTTGCCATGGCTGACGCCTTGGCCGAGCATGGGGCCAAGGTGGTGATCAATGGTCTGGGTGATCCCGCCGTTATTGAAGCCACCCGCGCCGCGCTTGAGACCCGGCATGGCACTGCCGTCGCGTACCATCCCGCCGATATGACCAAGCCCGATGAGATCGCCGCCATGGTCGCCTTTGCCAAAGACCAGTTCGGGCGGCTGGATATTTTGGTCAATAATGCTGGGATCCAGCATGTCTCGCCCATCGAAGACTTTCCCATCGACAAGTGGGATCAGATCATCGCCATCAACCTGACCAGCGTCTTCCACGCCATCCGCGCGGCTGTGCCGATCATGAAGGCGCAAGGACGCGGGCGGATCATCAATATTGCCTCGGCCCATGCCTTGGTCGCTTCGCCCTTTAAGGGGGCCTATGTCGCGGCCAAACACGGTGTTTTAGGCCTGACCAAGACGGTAGCCTTGGAAGGGGCGACCTCTGGCATCACGTGTAACGCCATCTGTCCAGGCTATGTAAAGACCCCCCTGGTCGAGGCCCAGATCGCCGATCAGGCCAAGGCGCGCGGCATCAGCGAAGAGCAGGTCATGCGCGACGTGATCCTCGCCGCCCAGCCGACCAAAAAGTTCGTCCAATTTAGCGAACTGGCCGGAATGCTGCTCTATCTGGCCAGCGACCTTGGCGCGTCGGTCAATGGCGCGGGCCTGGCCATCGATGGCGGCTGGACGGCGCAGTAAGGGGAGAAAACAAGGCCCTCACCCAACCCTCTCCCACAGGGAGAGGGCTAGAGCCGATAAGC
Source organism: Caulobacteraceae bacterium (assembly GCA_947378235.1). Lineage (GTDB taxonomy): Bacteria > Pseudomonadota > Alphaproteobacteria > Caulobacterales > Caulobacteraceae > CAISGS01. The sequence goes on from CANCJE010000094.1 coordinate 1,775, forward strand.
CCTTCCCCCCCTTGAGGGGGAGAGGGTTGGGTGAGGGGGTGTTCATCCGCTGTCCTCTCCGCCGCGTCATCTACGAAAGGGTCCAGCGGGCCGCGTACCGTCTGAGTGCAAGGGTCTAGGTCCCCGCCTTCGCGGGGAACACGGAAGAGGGAAAAAGGCCCTCACCCAACCCTCTCCCACAGGGAGAGGGCTAGAACGATAAAGCCCTCGCCCCCTTCAGGGGGAGAGGGTTGGGTGAGGGGGTCATCCACGGACCTCTGCGCAACGCCCCCTTGATCTTCCCCTCACAGCCCCTGACAATGGTCGCCAAACTAACAACAAACGATCAGGAGACGCCCCGTGAGCTACAAACCCTTTGATCTGACCGGCAAGGTCGCACTCGTCACCGGCGGCAATCGCGGCATTGGGCTGGGGATGGCCGAGGCTATGGCTCAGGCTGGGGCTGATATTGTCATCTGGGGCACAAACGCTGAGCGCAATATCGAGGCTGAAGGCAAGCTGTTGCAATATGGCGTGCGCGTCTTGGCTCAGACGGTCGACGTTTCTGACGAGCATGCGGTTGTGCAGGGGATGAACGAAGCGGTCGAGGCCATGGGCACGGTCCATTCGGTCTTTGCCAATGCCGGGGTCGGCTATCGCTCCAACTCCTTTATCGAAATGACCACCGAGACCTATCGTAAGACCTTGGCAGTCAATCTGGACGGCGTGTTCTGGACCTTCCGTGAGGCCTGCAAGCACATGGTTGCCCGCGCCAAGGCCGGTGATCCCGGTGGTTCGATCGTGGGCATTGCGTCGCTGGCGGCCATTTCCGGCCCTGCGCGCAATCAGGCCTATGCGGCGACCAAGGGCGGCGTTGTCTCGATGATGAAGTCCGTCGCGGTGGAACATGCCCGCTATGGCATCCGCGCCAACGCGATCCTGCCCGGCTGGATCGCCACCGACATGACCGCTGCTAGCCAAGGCAATCAGGTTTTCACCGACAAGGTCATCAGCCGGGTGCCGTCGCGTCGTTGGGGCCAGCCAGAGGATTTTGGCGGTATTGCGGTCTATCTGACCTCGGACGCCTCCAGCTACCATTCCGGCGACAGCTTCCTGATCGACGGCGCCTACGCGATTTTCTAGGCATGTGACGCGGGGTTAGGCTTGCGCTCGAGCGCGAGCGGGGGCTTCCTATTGGAAAGTTTGCAACAGAACATTCCTAGAGGAAACTCCCATGGCCCTGCGTACCTCCCTTTGCGACCTGCTGGATATTGAACACCCCATCATGCTGGCAGGGATGGGCGGGGTTTCGTACGCGGAACTGGCCGCAGCCGTCTCCAATGCGGGCGGCTATGGCGTTTTGGGTATGGCCGGGACCACGCCGGAATTTATCGCCGAGCAGATGCAGGAGGTTCGCCGACTGACCGACAAGCCCTTTGGCGTCGATCTGCTGGCCGCCTCGCCAGAATCTCTGACCGCGTCGGTGGATGTGATCATCAAGGGCGGGGCCAGTTCCTTTATCGCGGGGCTTGGCGTGCCCATGCCGATCTTGCAGCAACTGCATGAGGCAGGCCTCAAGGTCATGGTCGTCTGCGGCGCGGTCAAACATGCCATCAAGGCGGAGCAGGCAGGCTGCGATGCGGTCATCTGTCAGGGCGGTGAGGGCGGGGGTCACACCGGTCTGGTCGGAACCTTGCCCCTGGTCGCTCAAGCCGTGGATGCGGTCAAGATCCCCGTGGTCGCTGCAGGCGGTCTCTATGATGGTCGCGGTCTGGCCGCAGCCCTGACCCTTGGTGCCCAAGGGGTCTGGATGGGCACCCGTTTCATTGCGTCGGCCGAAGCCCATGCCGGACAGCTCTACAAGGACGCTGTTACCGCCGCCACCGATGACGACACGATCCGCACCCGCTGCTATTCGGGCAAGCCGATGCGCGTGCAAAAGAACAGCTATGTCGCCGGCTGGGAAGCACGTCCCGAAGAGATTCAAGCCTTCCCAATGCAAGCGATGATCTCGGTAAAGGCCAATGCCATGGGCGGCATTGGCGGACAGATCGAGGGTCTTGATCCCGACAAGTCTTGCTTTGCCATGGGCCAGTCGGCGGGCGGCATCCACGAGGTCCTCCCCGCCGGTCAGATCGTCAAGAACATCCTCGACGAGGCCCACAAGGCCATCCGCCGGGCGGCCGATATCGACGCGGGTTAAGGTTCGGAGCGGGCGGTTACCGCCCCGCCAGACTGTTCAGCATCCCTTGCCGGGCCAAGCCGTCGGCCCGTTCATTGAGGGGGTGACCATTGTGACCCTTAACCCAACGCCAATCGACATCATGGCGCAGGCGGGCCTCATCGAGCCGTCGCCACAGGTCTGCATTCTTGACCTCGCTCTTGGTTGAGGTGCGCCATCCGCGCGCCTTCCACTGGGCTAGCCAGGTGGAGATGCCCGTGCGGACATATTGGCTATCCGTATAGAGCACGATCTTGCAGGGGCGGGTGAGGGCCTCCAGAGCTTGGATGGCTCCCATCAGTTCCATGCGGTTGTTGGTGGTGTCCGGCTCGCCGCCGCACAGCTCCTTTTCGTGACCGCCATAGATCAGGATCGCGCCCCATCCGCCCGGCCCGGGATTTCCTCTGCAGGCCCCGTCCGTATAGATCACCACCTCAATGGTCACGCCTCGTCCCCGAACAGGATCAGGCCTTGCCCGCCAAGGGCTGCGGCCCGGTGAACCGCCAGCTTGCGCTCATATTCCAGCGGATCTTTGGGCTTGACCAAGGCCCCTTCGGGGGTTGAACCCCAATCGTTCAATCGGGTCAGGAAGAATCGCATGGCCGCGCCCCAAGCCAGAACCGGCAGGGCGAGGCGCTCCTTAGCCGACAGGGGACGGACATGCTCATAACCACTGACCAAGGCGCGCCCTGCGGTGACGTTAAAGGCGCCGTCGGCCTCAAAGCACCAGGCATTCAGGCAGATGGCCAGATCATAGGCCAGCGCGTCATCGCAGGCGAAATAGAAGTCGATGGCGGCGGCGAACTGGTCACCCTTGAAGAAGACATTGTCAGGAAACAGGTCGGCATGGATCGTCCCGTTCGGCAGATCGTCCGGCCAAGCCTTGGCCAGATGGGCCAGATCATCGCTAATGGTGGCGGTCAAGCCGGGCTTGAGGTCCTCAGCGGCACCGGTCAGGCCCTCGAACATCGGGGTCCAAGCGGGCTGGCCCAAGGCATTGACCCGGCGGCCGGGATAGCCTTGCGCTGCCAGATGCAGGCGCGCCAGCCCTTGACCCGCTTGGCGGCAGTGCTTGGCCTCAGGCCGCCGGACCGACAGGCCTGGCAGGAACGCGACGATGGCCGCTGGCTTGCCGCGCACATGTTTGAGGGTGCGGCCCTGACGATCCGCCACGGGGGCGGCGCTCGGATAGTCGTGATCGGCTAACCAGCGCATCAGGTCGAGGAAATAGGGTAATTCCTCCTCGCGCATCCGTCGCTCATAGACGGTCAGAATATAGCGGCCGGTCTCGGTCTCGAGCAGGAAGTTCGAATTTTCGACCCCTTCGGCAATGCCCTTAAAGGCCAAGGGCTTGCCAAGGTCAAAATCCGCCAGAAAGGCGTCCAGTTCTGCGTCGGTGATGTCTGTATATACGGCCATGGCACTTGATCGGTGACGATGGCCTCGCGGTCAAGCTTAGGCCGGATCAAAATTTTCCGACAGGATGCGCGGCAGCTTGAAGGTCACGGTCTCGCGGACGGGATCAACCTCATCAATGGTGATCTGGAACCGCTGAGCCAGCGTGTCGATCAAGGCCTCCACCAACCGTTCGGGAGCCGAGGCCCCGGCGGTAATGCCCACCGTTTGCACGCCCTCAAGCCAAGCCCAATTAAGGCTCGACTCATCGTCGATCAGTTCAGCCGCCTTGACGCCCGCCCTTAGGCCAACCTCGACCAGTCGAACAGAGTTGGAGGAGTTCTTCGATCCAATGACCAACAGCAGGTCCGCATCTTGCGCCAACCGTTTGACGGCATCTTGGCGATTGGTCGTGGCGTAACAAATGTCTTCCTTGTGCGGCGCAGCCATCAGGGGAAAGCGCTCTTGCAAGACCGCTACGATGGCCGCTGTGTCATCGACCGATAGGGTGGTCTGGGTGGCAAAGGCGAGTCGGGCTGGATCTTTGGGCTCAAAGGCGCGGGCATCCTCGAGCGTTTCGACCAGACAGACGGCACCCTCGGGCAACTGACCCATGGTCCCGATCACTTCGGGATGTCCGGCATGGCCGATCAGAATTATTTCGCGGCCAGCCTCAAAATGACGTTCCGCCTCGACATGGACCTTGGAGACCAGCGGGCAGGTGGCGTCCAGATAGAGCATCTTGCGGCTCTGGGCGTCGGCAGGGACCGATTTGGGTACCCCGTGAGCGGAGAATATCACCGGCCGGTCTGGCGGACATTCGTCCAATTCTTCGACGAAAACCGCTCCCATGGCCCGTAAACGGTCCACAACGTGGCGATTATGGACGATTTCATGGCGCACATAGACCGGCGCGCCGAACTTTTCGATGGTTCGCTCGACGATCTGGATGGCACGGTCCACCCCGGCGCAAAAGCCGCGCGGGCTGGCCAAAAGGATGCGCAAGGGCGGCTTGAAGGGGGAAGAAAGGTCGCTCATGGCCCCTTAATAGGCGCAGAACCTGTCGCTCGCCACCTCTGTAAGCGTCAGACAACGTTGCGAGGTCAAAGAGAAGCCTTTATCACGCAGTAGGACCAATCGCCGTGCTTTCGCGGCGAACCTGTTTGCCTTGGATTGCCCATGCGCCAATTTTCGATTGCCACAGCCGTTGCCGTCACGGCCCTCAGTGCCTTGATGGTCCTTTCCGATGTCACGCCAAGCCACGCTCAGGGCCGCCCCGGTGGTCAAGGCGGCGGACAGCAGGACGAGGACAAGGAAGCGGCCAAGCGTAAGAAGCGCGACGAAGAATGGGGCAATCAGCTCTCGCCCTTGCCCGGTATGCGCAATGCCGGTCCATGCCCCTATGTGAAGGTGCTCTATGACGCCTCGCGCATGGTCGAGTTTAAGGATAATCGCGAAGCCTCTAACGCCGTGATCTATTCGGGCGAAATTCAAGGGATCTCGGCGGGCTGCAAATATCGCGGGGCCGATCCGATTGAATTGCATATGGAGGTGCTCTTTGCCTTGGGACGTGGTCCAGAGGCACCGTCTCTGTCGCAGTCTGCCTCGAAGGATTTCACCTATTGGGTAGCGGTGACCAATCGCAACAAGACCGTTCTAGCCAAGGAATATTTCACGGTGCCAGCACGGTTCGCTGCGGGTGAAGATCGCGCCCTCTATACCGATAAGCTGGACTCGATCGTCATTCCGCGTGCGGGCGAGGGCGTCAGTGGTGCCAATTTCGAAGTGTTGGTCGGATTTGATGTGACGCCGCAGATGGCTGAGTTTAACCGAGACGGCAAACGCTTCCGCGTCAATGTCGCCCCGCAGAAGGCACCCTAGGCCTCTCCATGACGGATCTAAAAGGGGCCTTGAGCCAAACGGTCTCCAGCGTCTTTGAAGGGCTGGGCCTTGATGCATCATTGGGACGGGTTGGGGTTTCAGACCGTCCAGACCTGGCTGATTTTCAGTGCAATGGCGCGCTCGCCGCCGCCAAGGCCGCACGCCGCAACCCGCGTGAGATTGCCGCCGAGGTCATTGCTGCCTTGAATGCAGACCCGAAGGCGTCTGAGCTGTTCAGTTCGGTCGAGGTTGCCGGTGCAGGCTTTGTCAATCTGCGCCTCAGCGACGCCGCCCTGACCCAGCGCGCCGCCGAGATTGTTGCGGATGCGCGTCTGGGTGCGGCCCTCAACGAGGCACCGCGCCGAATCATTATCGACTATGGCGGGCCGAACGTGGCCAAGCCGATGCATGTCGGCCATCTGCGCAGCTCGATCATCGGTGAAGCGATCAAGCGTATCTATCGGTTCTGTGGCGACACGGTCTGGGGCGACGCGCACTTCGGCGACTGGGGCTTCCAGATGGGGCTCTTGATCTTGGCGGCTGGCGACGAAGATCCGCGCCTGCGAGCCATTGGCGAGGGCGCGGCGGATGCTGACCTATCGGCCTTGGCTGACCTTGATCTGCCCCTCCTCGACCGCCTCTATCCCATGGCGGCGGCTAAGGCCAAGGAAGATACGGACTATCGCGACCGCGCCCGCAAGGCGACGGCGGAGCTGCAAGCGGGCAAGGAAGGCTATCTGACCCTGTGGCGCCGGTTTGTTGAGGTTAGCCGCGTGGCCCTTCGGCGCGAATTTGATGCGCTGGGCGTCCATTTCGACCTCTGGAACGGCGAAAGCGATGCGGATCCCTTCATTCCTGACATGGTCACGGCCCTGCGTGCGCAAGGCCTGCTGGTCGAGGATCAGGGCGCCCAGATCGTCCGCGTGGCGCGCGAAGGCGACAAGCGCGAGCTTCCGCCCCTCTTGGTGATCTCATCCGAAGGTTCGGCCATGTATGGCACGACCGATCTGGCCACCATTGTCGGTCGCCGCCGCGATCAAGACCCCCATCTGATGCTCTATTGCGTCGATCAGCGTCAGGCCGATCACTTCGCCCAAGTGTTCCGTGCGGCCGAGCTTGCGGGCTATGCCCCTGAAGGCGGGCTGGAACATATTGGCTTTGGCACCATGAACGGGGCCGACGGCAAGCCGTTCAAGACCCGCGCTGGCGGGGTTTTGAAACTGCATGACCTGATCGAGATGGCTCGCGACAAGGCCCGCGCGCGATTGAAAGAGGCGGGGCTGGGGGCGGAACTGTCGGCTGAAGCCTTTGAAGAGACGGCCCATAAGGTCGCCATCGCCGCCCTGAAATTTGCCGACCTGCAAAACTATCGCGGCACCAGCTATGTATTTGATCTGGATCGCTTTACCAGCTTTGAAGGCAAGACCGGCCCCTATCTGCTCTATCAGGCCGTTCGGGTGAAATCGCTGCTGCGTAAGGCCGCAGATGAAGGCTCAGTCGGCGGGCCGGTGGTGATCGTGGAACCCGCTGAACGGGATCTGGTCATGACCTTGGATGCCTTTAATACGGCAGTGGCCGAGGCCTATGACAAGAAGGCCCCGAACTTCATTGCCGAGCACGCCTATCGTCTGGCCCAGGCCTTTTCCAAGTTCTACGCGGCCTGTCCCGTACTGGTGGCCAAGGACGCTGCGACCAAGGCCTCTCGTCTGACCCTCTCGGCGACGGCCCTGCGCCAGCTTGAGATGGCTCTGGACCTTCTGGGTATCGAAACGCCCGAACGGATGTAGCCGTTAGGCGCAGTAGGCGTCGATCTCGGCAAGGTGGGCCGCGATCTCTGCGGGCGTTAAGAACGAACCGGTGAAGCTGTTCTTGGCGAGGGTCACGATCTCATCGCGGGTCAGCCCAACGGCCTTGGTCACTGCGCTGAAATTGGCATTCACATAGCCGCCAAAATAGGCTGGATCGTCCGAATTAATCGTGGCCTTGAGGCCGAGGTCGAGCATCTTCTTGATCGGATGCTGTGCCAGGTCGCTGACCACGCAGAGCTTGTGGTTGGACAGGGGGCAGACGGTCAGGGTCAGGCCATCAGCGACGATCCGCTCAACCAATGTCTCATCTTCGAGCGACCGGTTGCCGTGATCAATCCGGTCGATCTTTAAGATATTCAGCGCTTCCCAGACATAGGCCGGAGGGCCTTCTTCCCCGGCATGGGCCACGACCTTGAGCCCCTTGGCTCCGGCAGCGGCAAAGACGCGGGCAAATTTGCTCGGCGGATGGCCCTGTTCGGAACTGTCGAGCCCGACCCCGGCGATCTGGTCCAGCCAAGGCTCGGCCTCAGCAAGGGTGGCCAATGCGGCCTCTTCGGGCAGGTGTCGCAGGAAACAGAGGATCAGTTTCGAGGTCAGGCCGAACCGGCCCTTGGCCTCGGTCATGGCCGACAACAGCCCTTCCATCACCACGTCGAACCCAACGCCCCGGTCCGTATGGGTCTGGGGATCAAAGAAGATCTCGGCATGGCGCACCTGATCGGCGGCGGCCCGCTCGAAATAGGCCATGGCCAGATCGTGAAAGTCCGCGCGGGTCAAAAGCACGCTGGCCCCGGCATAATAGATATCGAGAAAATCTTGCAGATTGGAAAAGTCATAGGCCGCCCGCACCGCCTCGACCGAGGTAAAGGGCAGGCTGAGCCCATTGCGCGCCGCCAGATCGAACATCAATTCCGGCTCCAAACTGCCCTCAATATGCAGATGAAGTTCGGCCTTGGGTAGGCCCTTAATAAAGGCGGATAGATCGGGCATGGGCAGTCCCTGTTCAGATGCATTTAGAGATGACATCAATCCTGTCATAGGCGATCCCACCATAGTCCCAATGCGCCGTCTGTTCGAGCCCTGTGCGCGGCTGTTCGGTCCTATCATATTGAGGCTGAATCTACCCGCTTGCCGCAATCCATAAACTATCATAATGATAGTTTATG
>CANCJE010000095.1 GCA_947378235.1 Caulobacteraceae bacterium
TTGCCCGCGCCAAAGCTGCCGCCGATCAGGACCGTGAACTTCGGGACATTGGCGCTGGCCACCGCCGTCACCATCTTGGCCCCGTCCTTAGCGATGCCGCCCGCCTCGTACTTTCCGCCGACCATGAAGCCAGAGATGTTCTGCAAGAACACCAAGGGTATGCCGCGCTTACAGGCAAGCTCGATAAAGTGTGCGGCCTTTAGGGCGCTTTCGGAAAAGAGCACGCCATTATTGGCCAATATGGCGACGGGATAACCCCAGATCCGTGCAAAGCCCGTCACAAGGGTGGTGCCATAGAGCGGCTTGAACTCGTCGAAGTGGCTGTCATCGACGATACGGGCAACGACCTCGCGCACATCATAAGGCGCGCGCACGTCTGCTGGGACGATGCCATAAAGTTCGGCCGGATCCAGACGCGGGGGCTTTGGCTCGGCCACATCCATCTCAACCCGCTTGACGGTATTGAGGTTGGCCACAATCGAGCGGACGATCTCGAGGGCATGCTCATCATCATCGGCCACGTGATCGACGACGCCTGAACGGCGACCGTGTGTGTCGGCACCGCCCAGATCTTCGGCGGATATGATCTCGCCGGTCGCGGCCTTGACCAGCGGCGGACCGCCCAAAAAGATCGTGCCCTGCCCGCGCACAATGACAGACTCGTCGCTCATGGCCGGGACATAGGCCCCGCCCGCCGTACAGGAGCCCATGACGCAGGCAATCTGGGCGATGCCTTGGGCGCTCATGCGGGCCTGATTGAAAAAGATGCGGCCAAAATGGTCACGGTCTGGGAAGACCTCAGCCTGATGCGGCAGGTTCGCCCCGCCTGAATCGACCAGATAGATGCAGGGCAGATGATTTTGCTCGGCGATCTCTTGAGCCCGAAGATGTTTTTTGACTGTGATCGGGAAGTAGGCACCGCCTTTGACCGTCGCATCATTGGCCACGATCATCACTTCGCGGCCACTGACCCGTCCAATGCCGGTGATGATCCCAGCCGCAGGGGCCTCGTCATCATACATGCCATTGGCGGCCAGAGCGCCGATCTCCAGAAAGGGCGCTCCCACATCGAGCAGCCGCTCGACCCGCTGCCGAGGCAAGAGCTTACCCCGCGAAAGGTGACGCTCGCGCGCTTGAGCCGGGCCACCCAGCGCCGCCTGATCTGTTCGCGCTCGCAGCACCTGAGCCAAGCCCTCATTGAGCGCGTGATTGGTCTGAAATGCCGCAGAACCCGGGTCAATTTTCGAGATAATTCGGCTCATTTCGGCTTGTTTTTCTTTGATTGAGGCTCGCGAACCGCTTGATCTTAGGCCGCGCCTCGCAAGTTGGGCAAGCATCCTTGCAAAACTCATTCGCCAAACGCTCGAGGGCGCATTAGCGTGCCCCCTATGAAGTTGCCCCATCATCTGGCCGACACAGCGCTCTCGCGACTGTTCCTAGAGTCCAGGTTCGCCCAGGACGTGGTGACGTTCTCTTTGCCCGGAGGCTCGACCCTCTATGAGGCCGGGGAAGAGGCGGACCATATCTATTTTCTGCGGGCGGGACGGCTTGGCGCCATTCGGCAAGATGAGGGTATGGACCCGCATTTTCTGGGGGTGATCAGGCCGGGCGAACCGGCGGGCGAGATGGCGATGATCTCCGGCACCGTCCATTCGGCCAAGGTCGTCGCTCTGCGGGATAGTGAAATTCTCGCCCTATCGCGCGCCGCCTTTTTCAAGGCGGCTGATGAAGACGCCAAGATCATGGCGCAGTTGGCACGGCTAATGATCCAGCGTGCACGGCAGACGGCCAGCCGTGCCTCGCTCGGTGCACCCAGCGTCTTTGGCTTCTATGGCATGACCGAGGACGTCAAGGCCCGCGAACAGGTCGAACAGATCGCCCATGCCATTCGGCGACTGGGCTATTCCATCTGCGTCATGGGGGTCGAGGCTGAACGCTCATCGACCGAGTGGTTTTCAACCGCCGAACAGGGCCACGACTTTATCCTCTATGTCGCCGAAGCCAACGAGACCTATTGGAAAAATGTCGTGGGCCGTCAGGTAGACCGGCTGTTCTTGATGGCCAAGGGCGCGGGGGTGCCCGAAGACTGCGTTCCAACGCTTCTGCCCGAGCCCCTGTTGAGGCAGCGCCTCGTCGACCTGATCTTGATCCAATCGGCTGACTGCTTGCTGCCATCGGGTTCTGAAGCGTGGCTCGATGGCCTACCGGTGGCGCAACTGTTCCACATTCGGGATAGGTCTGACGACCACTATGCCCGAATGGCGCGGTTCTTCACCGGCATGGCTGTGGGTCTGGTGCTCTCTGGAGGCGGCGCACGGGCCTATGCCCATATCGGGGCGATCAAGGCCTTGAGAGAGAGTGACACGCCGATTGATTTTGTCTGCGGCACCTCGATGGGTGCGGTAATCGCTGCGGCCCTCGCCATGGGCTGGGACGACGAGGAGATCAACTGGCGTATTCGCAAGGCCTTTGTCGATTCAAGCCCCCTCGATGATATCGCCTTTCCGATGATCGCGATGACCCGAGGGATCAAGGTCGAAGAACGTCTAGAAGAGCATTTTGGGGACTTTCAGATCGCCGACCTATGGCTGCCCTTCTTCTGCGTCTCGTCCAATCTAACGATCGGGACCTATCAGTTGCACGCCCGCGGCCAACTAAGGTGGTCCTTACGCGCCTCCCTCTCCTTGCCGGGCATCTTGCCGCCCGTAAATGATGGCGACAATGTTCTGGTCGATGGAGGGGTGATGAAAAACCTTCCCGCAGACGTCCTACGCAACATGCACAGGGGGCCAATCGTCGCTGTGGACGTGTCCCGCGCGCGGGGTCTGAGCGCAAACGATGTCGCCAGGCCCCGGTCCCTGTGGCGCTGGCTCTGGTCTGGAGAATGGCGCCAAGGTCCGCCGATTGTCGCCTTGCTGATGAGGGCAGGAACCGTATCAACCGGTCGCGACCTGATCGCCAGCCGCGAAGCCAGTGATGTGCTGGTGGTCCCCAACCTTGCAGGGATCGACATCCGCGATTGGGAAGCCTTCGCGCCTGCCGTTAGCGCGGGCTATGTCGCCATGAAGGCAGCCCTCGAGCGCCTGCGTCACCCCATCACCGATATTGGCAGGCGCGAAAGTCGTAACGACTATAGCGGCGCCTAACCTTCGAGCAGGAAGTCCTGATGGAATTCGGGGCTGTCCTCGGCATCCAAGGGATCCTCATCGCCATCACCGCCGCCGCTAGGGTCGGGCACGTGGAAGTCTTGCGGCAGATCCATGCCCAGCAGACCCAGAGCCTTCATATCCGCTGCACCGGGAAGGTCAGCGAGACTGGCCAGGCCATAATGCTCAAGGAAGAGATCAGAGGTACCGTAGGTCACGGGGCGTCCCGGAGAGCGCCTGCGCCCCCTCAACCGCACCATGCCCAGTTCGAGCAGCACATCCAGCGTGCCTCGGCTGGCCTGAACGCCTCGGATCTGCTCGATTTCGGCGCGGGTGACGGGTTGGTGATAGGCAATGATGGCGAGGGTCTCTTGCGCCGCACGCGACAGGCGACGCGGCTCTTCACGCTCCTCGGTCATCAGATAGGACAGGTCTTCCGCCGTCTGGAACCGCCAGCGATCGGCAACACAGGCCAACTCGATACCGCGCCCGACATAGCGTTGCTTAAGCGCCATCAGCGCGCGCCCGACATCCGCGCCATCGGGCAAGCGGCGGGCCAAATCACTGGCCGATAGGGGCTCAGCCGCCGCAAATAAGAGGGCCTCGACCGAACGTTCCGTGGTTTCCAGATCACTCACGCCTGAGCCTCCTCGACGACCCGATCATCCACGCGGGCCGAGGTCCGGGCGCGAATATAGACCTCGGCAAAGGCCTCAATCTGACGGGCCTCAAGCGCGCCTTCCTTGACCAGTTCGAGGCTGGCCGACAGGGTTGATGCCACATAGGAGGCCCGGCTCGGCCCCTCCTCTAGCCCAAGATCAACGCTATGGGGCGCGACATCCTCGAGCGAGGTCCAACCGGTCAATTCCGGCAACTTATGACGCAGACGCACCCGCGCATCGTCCAGCGGATAGGCCTGAGGCGCACGCGGGTGATAGTAGCGCACTACTTCGCGGCGGCGCTGCTCGACATAGGCCTGAACCAATTCGTAAAGTTCGCCGGTCAGGCGGCTGTGAGAGACGATCTTCACCGCCTGCGGGTCTCCGCGCATAAACACATCCCGGCGCAGCTGTGGGCGCTTGTTGAGCTCTTCCACCGCCCGGCGCATGACATCGAGCTTGGCGAGCCGAAAGGCCAGAGCCGCCGCCATATCTTCAGGCGGGGGACCCTCTTCGGCCTTGCGTTCGGGCTTGGGCAGCATCAGCCGAGATTTCAGATAGGCCAGCCAACTGGCCATCACCAGATAGTCTGCCGCCAAGGAGAACCGGACCCGGCGGGCCTGATTGACAAAGGCGAGATATTGTTCGGCCAACTTCATGACCGAGAGTTTCATCAGATCGACCTTCTGTGTGCGGGCCAAGGCCAGCAGCACATGCAGGGGGCCTTCATAGCCCTCAATGTCGATAATCAGAGCATCGCCATCTTCCGCAGCCGAGGCGGCGGCTTCAAAATCGAGACTGGGCTGAAAGCCTGTGCTCATGCGGTAGCGCCTGCCAGTCCCAAGCGGGCCAGATAGGCCTCGGCCTCGACGGCATCAAAGGGCTGCACCTGACGGGCGCAGGCCCGGGCAGCAGCGGCTCGCTCGGCCGCACGGCCAGACAGGTCGGGTACCTTGCTGATGATCTCGGCCATTTCAGCGGGATCGCCATTGCAATGGAGCACCACGTCGGACCCCGCCGCGAGCGAGGCTTGAGTGCGGCTGGCAAAGCTGCCGCCCAGGGCCTTCATCGACAGGTCGTCGCTCATCAACAGGCCGTCAAAGCCCATATGGCCGCGAATGATCTCTTGGGTCACGGTGGCGGAAACCGTCGCGCAGGCCGCAGGATCAATGGCCGTAAAGACGACGTGAGCGGTCATGGCCATGGGCGCACCCCTGAGGGCCTTGAAGGGCGCAAAATCACTGACCTCGAGCGCCTCACGGCTGGTCTCGACGACGGGCAGTTCGAGATGGCTGTCAGCAAAGGCGCGGCCGTGACCCGGAATATGTTTGATCACAGGTGCGACCCCGCCCTGCATCAGACCATCCATCGCCGCTTGACCGAGGGCGGCGACCACCGCTGGGTCCTGCGAAAAGGAGCGGTTGCCGATGATGTCGTGGGCACCGGGATGGCGCAGGTCGAGACACGGGGCGCAATCGGCATCAAAGCCCAGCGCCGTCAGTTCATAGGCCAAAAGCCGATGGTTCAGTCGCACCGCTTCAAGGGCGGCTGCCGGATCAGTGGCATAGAGCGCGCCGAACGGCTCAGCCGCACGCCGATTGAGCGCCAGAGGTGGACGCAAACGTTGAACCCGGCCACCTTCCTGATCGACAAAGACTAAGGCACCCTCATCGTCGGCCGCCTCACGCAGGGCCGCAATCAAGGCGCGGGTCTGATCCGCCGTCTCGATATTGCGCGCAAAGAGGATGAACCCCCATGGCCGCACATCGCGAAAAAAGGCCCGCTCCTGATCGCTCAGGACCGTTCCAGCGCAGCCAAGGATACAGGCCCGTGACGTCATGGGGTCAGGTTCCTAATTGGCCTTAACGAAACAGGTCTTCCCCGCAGCCTTGAGACTGGCGCAGAAGGCATCGGCATCGGCCTTTGACGCAAAGCCGCCAATCGCGGTGCGATAGAGGGTTCCGGTATCCTTTTGCAATGGCACGACCGACTTGGTCTTGCCCGCCATGGGTTTGGGGAAGGCCTTAGCAATATCGTTCCAGCCCTTATCGGCCAGAGCCGCCGTCGAGAAGGCACCGATCTGAATATAGACATTGCCCTTGGCCGCTGGCGGCGTGGCGGCGGGCTTAGCGACCACCGGCTTGGCTTCGACAGGCTTTGCGGCAACGGGCTTGGCGACCGGGGCTGCCTTTACCGCTACGGGAGCGGGCTTGGGCTGAACCGTTGCAGGCGTTGCGGCCAGAGGTTTCACCGGAAGCGGCTTCACTGGCAGAGGCGTGACCGGCAATGCCGTTGCCGCCGCAGGTGTACCGGCGGCTGGACCAGGGGCCGCAACAGGCGCGGCAGGGAGCGGTGCAGCGGGCTGTGTCGTTGCCGCAGGACGCGCGCCGGGTTGCTCTGGCCCGGGCGTGAAGGTTGGGGGAGACTCGACGGCTTCCGGTGCCTCAGCCTTGTAGACCTGGAGGCCAGCCGCCGCGTCCACGGGCTGGTCCGCTGCGGACGGCGCCGCCTTCATGGCTGAAACCGGTGCGCCGACCGGTTGTGGGGCCTGACCGGCGCTGCGCACGCCGCTGCGATAGAACAGGACAATGGCCACAACCAAAACCGCGAGGATCAGGCAACTGACCAACAGGGCCATCGGCAAGGGACGCCCACCCGGCCGCCGCGTCGTCCGCGCGTCGAAGGACAGGGGAGAGTCGGTCTGTGGCGTGTAGGCGCCGCGATCGAATTCAGACATCGCAGAGGCTCCGAAAGCCGAAATGGCCATCATCAAAACAAAAGGGGCAAGCGAATCGAATCGCCCGCTAGCAGAACAGTCTAGCCGACCCGCGCCCGAGGCTGAACTGATGGCTTTGAGCGATCCTCAGTTCCAGATCTCCAACTGAAATAGCTTACGGTGCTCCTCGATCGCGAACCGGTCGGTCATGCCGGCAATATAGTCGCAAACCACGCGGGCCTTGCCGACATCGTCACGTTCCTGAGCCCGCACGAGCCATTCGCGCGGCAGGACGTCTGGCTCTTCCATAAAGAGCTGGAACATATCGGCAAGAATACGGCGCGCTTGGCTGCGCGTGCGATTGACGCGCCAGTGGTGATACATGCGGGTATGGAGGAAGGCACGCAGGACGGCCAGATCCTCGGCCATGTCGGCTGAGAAGGCGACGAGTGCGCGGGTCATGTGGCGGACGGCATCCGCTGAATCCACCCCCTCCGCGCTGGCCCGGCGTCGGGTTTCGGCCATCACATCATTGATCATCACCCCGATCATCCGGCGAACCGCTTCGAGCCGGGTCAGGCGGTCATCGAGCCCCGGACGTTCGGCCTGAACAGCGCGCAACTGTGGGCCGATCAAGGGGATGTCGAGCAGTTCCTCGATCTGGAACAGGCCCGCCGCCAAGCCGTCATCAACGTCGTGATTATTGTAGGCAATATCATCGGCGAGGGCCGCGACCTGCGCTTCCGCCGAGGCCCAGGTTCCAAGCCCTAGGTCATAGTCAGCATTGAATTCGGCAATGGCGCTCCAAGACGGGCGGCTGAGCTTATCGACCACTGGACCATTATGTTTGACGATCCCTTCGAGCGTCTCCCACGTCAGGTTCAGGCCCTCAAAGTCGGGATAGCGGTGCTCCAGCTTGGCGACCACGCGGAAGGTCTGGACGTTGTGGTCAAAGCCGCCATAGGGCTCCATGCCCTTTTGCAGTTCATCCTCGCCCGCATGGCCAAAGGGCGGGTGGCCAAGGTCATGGGCCAGGGCGATGGTTTCGCTCAAATCCGCATCCAGCCCCATCGCCGTGGCGATCGAGCGCGCCACCTGAGCGACCTCGAGAGAATGGGTCAGGCGGGTGCGGAAATGGTCGCCTTCGTGGGCGACAAAGACCTGCGTCTTTTCCTTCAAGCGGCGAAAGGCCGAGGCGTGGATGATCCGATCCCGATCCCGCGCAAAAGGCGTGCGCGTGCGGCTCTCGTCTTCCTTAAACCGGCGGCCCTTGGAATGGTCGGGGTTTTCAGCAAACAGGACACGCGCGGGGGGATGAAAAATCGCCATTTGGGTTTCCAGATGGTCCGCCCAAATCAGCGCCCATCAAATATTTCCACATATCGCCCCGTTGTTGGGCGAAGTTGAGTTATCATATAGAGGTTACGAACCCATTTCGCCTGTTCGGCATTAGAAAAGTCCATTAACGGCCATGGTCACAGCGACAATCACCCTGCCCTCGGCCCGCACGCCGTCCCTGCCCTTGACCCTGTCATCGGCTGCCGCCGCCCGGATCAAGGCCTTGAGCACCACCGAAGGCCGCACCTTAATGTTGCGCGTCGCCGTCGATGCTGGCGGCTGTTCTGGCTTTCAGTATAATTTTGACCTGATCGAACAGGCGGAAGAGGACGATCTGCGCATCCAGCGTGACGAAGCGGTCGCCCTGATTGATCCTGTGTCGCTCGAGCTGCTGATTGGCTCTGAAATCGACTTTGTCGACGAACTGGCCGTCGCAGAGTTCCGGGTCCGCAATCCGAACGCCAAGTCCAGCTGCGGCTGCGGCGTTAGCTTCTCCATCTAACCTGACTGTGGTTCGGTCTTGACCGGACAAGAAGGCTGACATGCGCATCGCCACCTGGAACGTCAACTCGATCAATGCCCGCCTCGAAGGGGTTCTGGACTGGTTCAAAGAGGCCAATCCTGATGTCGCCTGCCTGCAAGAAATCAAGTGTGTCGATGAGAAGTTTCCGTCAGAAGCCTTTGAATCTTTAGGCTACAATGTCGCCGTCCATGGGCAAAAAACCTATAATGGCGTGGCCATGCTGTCGAAATATCCGATGGAGGATATTCGCCGTGGCCTTCCCGGCGATGAGACCGACGAGCAGGCGCGCTATATCGAGGCCCTGATCGGCGCGCCCAAGCCTGTGCGGGTCGGCGGAATCTATCTGCCCAATGGCAATCCGATTGGAACCGAGAAATTCACCTATAAGCTGGCCTGGATGGCGCGGCTCAAGGCCCATGCCCAGACCCTGCTGGCCGACGAGGAGCCATTGGTGCTGGCGGGCGACTACAATGTCATTCCAGAGCCAAGCGACTGTTATGATCCTGCGGCCTGGGCAGGCGATGCCCTGTTCCAACCCGAAAGCCGCGCCGCCTTTCGCGAACTGCAATGGCTGGGATTGACCGAGGCGCACAAACAGATCGTTGGCACCGAGCACGCCTACACCTTCTGGGACTATCAGGCCGGGGCTTGGCCGAGAAATAACGGCATCCGCATCGATCACATGCTCTTGTCAGCGCAGGCCGCCGATCGGCTGACGGGCTGCGAGATTCACAGCCACGTGCGCGGGCGGGAGAAACCTTCCGATCATGTGCCGGTGGTTATTAGTTTGGATATTTAGGGGCTACCTAACCGCGTCATTGCGAGCAAAGCGAAGCAGCCCAGGGGTCTGACACGGCCCTATGGAGATGTTCCCCTGGGTTGCTTCGGCGCGATGCGCCTCGCAATGACGCAGGTAAGGGACAGTTGTGGAGCTGCAATATCCATTTTCCCCGCGCAGGCGGGGAACCAGAACGAAAATAAAAAACAAGGCCCTCACCCAACCCTCTCCCTCAGGGAGAGGGCTAAGAAAGAATAAGCCCTCTCTCCCCTTAAGGGGGAGAGGGTTGGGAGAGGGGGGGGGCATCTACTCACCCTCCGCAGCGCCCCCGCAAAGGCAGGTATCCAGAGTGCCGCTTCCCGCCTGAGTGAAAGGGTCTGGGTCCCCGCCTTCGCGGGGAACACGGAATGTAGGGGCAGTCAGGAGTCAAGATCTTCCCCCTTTGGGGGAAGTACCGGCGCAGCCGGGGAAGGGGGTTATTCATCAGCCCCCTAGGCCTGCCCCAAAAATCTGCCTATCGTTAGGCCCATGAATGATCTGATCCGCATAGGGCTGCTGGTTGGCGCAACGGGCCTAGCCGTTACCGCCCTAGCCAGCCTATTGGCCCGGCAAGGGAACGAGGCGCGGCGGCTGAACCGGATCATCCATCGGGTGCTAGAGGGCGAACCAGACGACCAGATCATCGCCAAGGGTCGCAACGCTGCCCTCGCCATTCGCCTAGAGCCGCCTCAGGTGCTGGTTTTAGCCGATGGCGGCGCCAAGGCGCGGCTCTATGGACTGCATCTCCTGATCGGTGCGGAGTTAGAGGTCGATGGCCGGGTGGTCGCCAGAGCCTATCGCGGCGAGGCGCGCCGGGCGCTCGAACAGGTGGCGGCCGATGCCCAAGAGGTCCATCTGAGGCTTATCTTCGACGATCC
>CANCJE010000096.1 GCA_947378235.1 Caulobacteraceae bacterium
ACCGAAAAGGCGTCTATCGCCCTCGGGCCACGCCTCCCCAACGGGGCGCTGCTCATCTGTAAGGATGGGAAACACAGATATGACAAACCTCGCTAAGCCAGCGATGCGCCCTGCGCGTCCTGAATTTTCGTCCGGACCCTGCGCCAAACGGCCGGGCTGGAACCTTGACCAGCTGTCGAGCGCCGTGCTCGGTCGGTCACACCGCTCAAAATTAGGTAAGGGTCGTCTCAAGGACGCCATTGATCGCACCCGTGCGGTTCTGGGCGTGCCTCATGACTATCTGATCGGCATCATGCCGGCCTCGGATACGGGCGCTGTCGAAGCGGCCATGTGGTCGATGCTCGGTGCACGTCCGGTGCAGATGCTGGCCTTTGAAAGCTTCGGCAAGGACTGGGTGACCGATGTGGTCAAGCAGTTGAAGCTCAAGGATACCGAGGTTTTGGACGCCGACTATGGCCTCCTGCCTGACCTCAGCAAGGTTCGCGCCGATGCCGATCTGGTCTTTACCTGGAACGGCACGACCTCGGGCGTGCGGGTTCCCAATGCCGATTTCATCTCTGCGGACCGTGAAGGCATCACAATCTGTGACGCCACCTCCGCCGCCTTTGCCCAAGATCTCGACTGGGCCAAGCTGGATGTGACCACCTTCTCTTGGCAAAAGGTGCTGGGCGGAGAGGGGGCGCACGGGATGCTGATCCTGTCGCCGCGCGCGGTCGCTCGCCTCGAAAGCTATAGCCCCGCCTGGCCAATGCCCAAGATCTTCCGCCTGACCAAGGGCGGCAAGGTTAATGCCGAGATCTTTGAAGGCGCGACCATCAATACCCCCTCCATGCTCTGTGTTGAGGACTATCTCGACGCCTTGACCTGGTCGGAAAAGATTGGTGGTCTGACCGAGCTTCGTCGCCGCGCCGATGCCAATCTTGGCGTCATTGCCGACTGGGTGGCCAAGACCGATTGGGTCGATTTCCTGCCGGTTGATCCGGCGACCCGGTCCAACACCTCGGTCTGTCTGAAGGTGGTTGATGCCCGCGTGGCTGCCCTCGATGCCTCCGCTCAGGCTGATTTTGCCAAGAAACTGGCCAGCCTGTTGGAGAAGGAAGGCGTGGCTCTGGATATAGGGGCCTATCGCGACGCTCCTCCGGGTCTGCGCATCTGGTGCGGCGCTACGGTTGAGACGTCCGATCTGGACGCCCTGACCCCTTGGCTCGACTGGGCCTTTGCCAGCGTCGCTGCCGACTCCCTTTCCGCCTAATCAAACTCAAGGCCTCGCCCTAACCTGTCTGAGCGCGCATTGCGCCGAGGCGGGGCGAGGACCCATCCCCTTCATCCGAACCTCGGAGATTAAATCATGGCCCCTCGCGTTCTTATTGCTGACCAACTGTCCCCCGCCGCCGTCAAGATTTTCGAATCGCGCGGCGTTCAGGCCGATGTCATTACCGGCCTGACCAAGGATCAACTTCTTGAGATCATTGACCAATATGATGGTCTCGCCGTCCGCTCGGCCACCAAGGCTGACAAGGACGTCATTGCCAAGGCCAAGAATCTCAAGGTCATTGGCCGCGCCGGGATCGGCGTTGATAATGTCGATATTCCCGCCGCCACCGCCGCCGGTGTCGTGGTCATGAACACCCCGTTCGGCAATTCGATCACTACGGCTGAGCACGCCATAGCCATGATGTTTGCCCTAGCCCGCCAGCTTCCCGCTGCGGACCTCTCGACCCAAGCCGGTAAGTGGGAAAAGAACCGCTTCATGGGGATCGAACTCTATAGCAAGACCCTCGGCCTGATCGGCTGCGGCAACATCGGCGGCATTGTCGCCGACCGCGCTAACGGCCTGAAGATGAAGGTCATCGCCTATGACCCGTTCCTGTCGCCCGAGCGGGCCGTCGAGATCGGTGTCGAAAAGGTCGAGCTGGATGAGCTGTTGGCCCGCGCCGAGGTCATCACCCTGCACACCCCCCTGACCGACAAAACCCGCAATATCTTGAGCGCCGAGAACCTCGCCAAGACCCGCAAGGGCGTGTTCATCATCAACTGTGCGCGCGGCGGCCTTGTTGACGAGGCGGCTCTGCGGGCCGGTCTGGACAGCGGCCATATTGGCGGCGCGGCCTTTGACGTCTTTGTCGAAGAGCCTGCCAAGTCCAACGTGCTGTTCGGTCATCCCAACTTCATCGCCACGCCCCATCTGGGTGCCTCGACGGCGGAAGCGCAAGAAAATGTCGCCCTTCAGGTCGCCGAGCAGATGGCCGACTATCTGCTGACCGGCGCGGTCTCTAACGCCCTCAACAGCCCCTCAGTCAGCGCCGACGAGGCCCCCAAGCTGAAACCCTTCATCGCCTTGGCGGAAAAGCTCGGTGCCTTTGCGGGGCAGATGGTCGATTCAGGTCTTAAGTCGATCGAGATCGCCTATGTCGGCGAAGTGTCTAAGCTGAATGTCAAACCCTTGAGCGCTGCTGCCCTAGCCGGGGTTCTGCGTCCGATGCTGGCCGAGATCAACATGGTCTCTGCCCCGAGCATTGCCAAGGAACGCGGCATTACGGTTTCGGAAAGTCGTCAAGAGCTCTCCCCGGTCTATGACAGCGTCATGCGCATCACGGTCACGTCAGCCTCGGGCGAGCGTGCCTTTGCGGGCACCGTCGTGGGTGGCATTCCGCGCGTCGTCGAGGTCAAGGGGATGGACTTGGACGCCCCCTTCGCGCCCGCCATGCTCTATGTGAACAATCTGGATAAGCCTGGCTTCATCGGTGCCGTCGGCGCGCTTTTGGCCGATGCCGGGATCAATATCGCCACCTTCAATCTGGGCCGCACATCGGCGGGCGGCGACGCTATCTGTTTGGTCGGCGTCGACCATGCCCCGAGCGACGCCCTGCTGCAGGCCGTTAAGGCCTTGCCGCATGTCAAGGAAGCCCGCGCTCTGGTGTTCTAAGCCTGACCTGTAACAGGCCGGGGATTTACCGGCCTGTTACAGAGCCCTTTTCAGCCTCGTCGACAATCGCCATAGGTTTGGGGCATCACAGAGGATGATCCTGATGGTTTTCGCTTTCACCAGTGCCAATTGGATGGTCGCGTCATGAGGTTTCTTACGCGCATCAGTGTGATCTGCATGGCGTTGGTGGCCGTGACCGTGCTTCCACCGGCCCGGGCCAGTGCCGCTGAGCTCATGGTCGGCGCCTTTGCTCATGATGTGACCTTTATCGGTGATGCTATCGGCGTTGGCGCGGCGGGACGTGAGGGCGGCACTGATCTTCAATTTGGATTGCGCTCGGATCGAATCGACGCTTTGCGTGTGATTGGACGCCCCCAGGCCCATGGGCTTGTCTCGATCAATTCAGATCGGACCAGCAATTTCGTAGCGGCAGGCCTGTCTTGGCCTGTGGACATGCCAGCCGGGTTCTATGTTCGGCCGGGTCTAGGCCTAGCCTATACCGATGGTGAGGTCGGGCTTCCCCCGGTTAATGCCCCGGGTCTAACGCCTCCAGAAATTCAGCGACGGTTGAAACTCTACCATTCTCGGATCGATTTTGGCTCGCACCTGCTGTTTCAGCCTGAGCTGTCCGTGGGAAGGGTTCTCTCGCCGCGCTGGTCGGCGGAACTGTCCTATGTCCATTTGAGCAATGGACAGGTCTTTGCGCACGGTAAGAACCAAGGGCTTGATGACGCGGGCCTTCGCTTGATCTACAAGCTGGGTTCAATCCGTTAGCGCGACCTGATTGGTGGCGTGTCTCTAAGACCTATCATCTAAGGAATAGTCTATTGGCCAACGTCACCGTGGTCGGCGCTCAGTGGGGCGACGAGGGTAAGGGCAAGATTGTCGATTGGCTGTCCAATCGCGCGGATGTCGTGGTTCGCTTCCAGGGCGGACACAATGCGGGCCATACTTTGGTGGTTGGTGATGTGACCTATAAGCTCTCACTGCTGCCCTCAGGCGTGGTTCAGGGCAAGAAATCGATCATAGGCAACGGCGTTGTCGTCGATCCCTGGGCCTTTCTGGACGAGATCGCCCGGATTGGCGCGCAGGGCGTGGTCATTGGGCCTGATCTCTTGGCCTTGGCCGATAATGCCGTGCTGATCCTCCCCCTGCATCGTGACCTCGATCAGGCCCGCGAAGCCCAGGCGGGTGCCGGTAAGATCGGAACCACGGGCCGGGGCATTGGTCCGGCCTATGAAGATAAGGTGGGCCGCCGCGCCATTCGGGTTGCCGATCTGGCCGAGCCCGACTCCTTGCCGACCAAGATTGCGCGCCTGCTGGCCCACCACGGTGCTCTGCGCCGGGGGCTGGACCTGCCAGAGGCCGACGCTGACGGCCTGCTCGCGGCCCTGTTAGAGGTCGCGCCCAAAATCCTGCCCTTTGCTCAGCCCACCTGGCGGCTGCTCGACCAAGCGGTCAAGGATGGCAAGCGGGTGCTGTTTGAGGGGGCTCAAGGCACTCTGCTGGATGTCGATCACGGCACCTATCCCTATGTGACCTCATCCAACACGGTGGCCGGACAGGCCGCCGCCGGTTCGGGTCTCGGCCCGCGTGCGCCCGGCTTTGTTCTTGGCATTGTGAAGGCCTATACGACACGCGTGGGTGAGGGCCCGTTCCCGACCGAACTGTTTGACGACCATGGTCGCCGCCTTGGAGAGCGCGGTCATGAGTTTGGCACCGTCACCGGTCGTCCGCGCCGCTGCGGCTGGTTCGATGCGGTTCTGGTACGTCAGTCCATTGCCATCAATGGCATTCACGGCATCGCCCTGACCAAGCTCGATGTGCTCGATGGCTTTGAGACCCTCAAGGTCTGCGTCGGCTATCAGATTGGCGACAAGCTCTATGATTACCTTCCCGCGGGTATGGCCGCCCAAGCAGCCGCCGTTCCCGTCTATGAGACTTTGGAGGGCTGGAGAGACAGCACGCGTGGGGCTCGCAGTTGGAAAGACCTTCCTGCAAATGCCGTAAAATATGTCCGCCGTATCGAAGAACTGATCGAGGCACCGGTCGCTCTTTTGTCGACGAGCCCTGAGCGCGAGGATACGATTCTAATGCGCGATCCGTTCCAAGATTAATTATACCCGGAAGGATTGTTTTATAACCTAGTTAGTGATACTATCTTAGCTGGTTTAATCCGTTTCCGCCTTTTGGGCTGCGGGGGTGCTTTGTGGATTTGCTAAAGGACATGCTGACGCGAACGCTTTCGAAGCGATTGAAGCGTGTCCTTGTGGTCGATCCCAATCCACTGGCGATTAAGATCGCCGCTGACCTGTTGCAAGAGATTGGATCCGTCAAGATCTTCAAGGCTGATCGTGCGCGTTATGGCTTGGATATGGCGCGGGACCTAAATCCGCAACTGATCATCACCGAATATTCGGCTGACGGTTTTGATGGCTTGGATTTTCTGCAGCAAATCCGCCGCAGTTCAATGCGATGTCGAAAGGTGCCGTTCATTCTGACAACGGCAGATGCCACAAAGCAGTCTTTGCGCCAAGCCCTCGATGTTGGGGTCCACGAGTTCCTGGTAAAGCCTTTCACCGCAAGGAATTTTTATCGTCACCTCGAGGCGGCCGTGCTCAATGAGCGCGATTGGGTTGACCTAACCGATTATACCGGACCAGACCGTCGCCGGTTCAAGGCGGGTCCCTATGGCGGTTATCTTAAGCGTCAGTTTGATCAGGCCCTCCCTTCACCACAGGAGCGGTTGGTCGAAATTCTGAGGCGCATGAAGGGAACAATCGAGCAGGTGGAGACGGAGCCTTCGCGAGCTGCTTGTGATCTCCTCCAGCAGGCCGAACGGCTCAGTGCGATCAGCCTTGAGATTAACGATTTCGGCATTGGGCAAGCGGCCTTTGAGTTGAAGACCTTTGTCCTCGCCTCGGTGAAGGCCGGGGGCCTATCTAAAGTCAATATGCGCAAACATGCTTCAAACCTCATGTTGGCCATGTCTGCCATTGGCATGCAGACCACTCAGCCCAATGTGGCTCAAGAGGCGCTTGGCCAAGCTGCAGCATTGCCAATGGTCTTCAATCGGTAGACCCCTGCTAGGCCTAGTGACTGTCGATCCGCTGTTCAGCAGCAGCGGCCATCATGGATTTTTGTAGTTTTTCAAAGGCTCGGACCTCGATCTGGCGCACCCGTTCACGGCTGACCCCATAGTGGCTGGCCAGGTCTTCGAGCGTCGTGGGATCATCCTTCAGTCGACGTTCTGTGAGGATATGGCGCTCGCGATCGGACAGTTCCGTCATGGCCGATTGTAACAGGGTCGTGCGGATCCCGTGCTCTTCACTGTCCGCCAGTTGGGTCTCTTGGCTCACCGCATTATCGTCGGCCAGCCAGTCTTGCCACTCGCCGTCGCCATCGACCCGCAAGGGCGCATTGAGCGATGCGTCAGGACCGGACAGGCGCCGGTTCATCGAGATGACTTCCTCGTTCAGAACACCGAGGCGCGTGGCGATGTGGCTGACCTGTTCGGGCCGCAGGTCGCCCTCTTCAAAGGCGCTTATCTCCGACTTGGCCTTGCGCAGATTGAAGAACAGCTTCTTCTGTGCGCCAGTCGTCCCCATCTTCACAAGAGACCAAGACCGCAGGATATATTCCTGGATCGAGGCGCGAATCCACCACATGGCATAGGTCGCCAAGCGAAAGCCGCGCTCGGGCTCAAATTTCTTGACCGCCTGCATCAGGCCGACATTGCCTTCGGAGATCACCTCGCCAATGGGCAGGCCATAGCCGCGATAGCCCATGGCAATCTTGGCCACGAGACGCAGGTGTGACGTCACCAGACGATGGGCGGCATTGGGGTCTTCATGCTCGCGCCAACGCTTGGCAAGCATGAACTCCTCGTCCTTGGCCAGCATGGGGAACTTGCGAATCTCAGTCAGATAACGCGATAGGCCGCCATCAGGCGACATCACCGACAAGGATTGAGCTGCAGTAGCCATAGGTAGAACCCCGTTTCGTCAGGCGAGCGACGGATGGTCCTCCGTTCTCTTCACACTTGGATGACTAGATAGGAAGCCGATGAGGCGGGTTTAAGTCCCGGTTGCAAAAAACCTACTTGGTTCTAGCAATATCCCCCATAACATATTCGAGATGGCGCGATTATAGCGAAGTCATGAGGGTAACAAGGCGGGCCATATCGGCGGGCAAGGGCGTCTCAAACCGCAACCGTTCTCCCGTTATCGGATGAACAAAGCCCAAGACCGATGCATGCAGGGCTTGGCGCGATAGGCCGGCCTCCAAGATGGCTTCGCGTACGGCGAGGGTGGGCGGTCCGCCGCCATAGACCCCATCGGCTAAGCAGGGCGTGCCCTTATGCGCCATATGGACCCGAATCTGATGGGTACGTCCGGTCTCTAGGCGGCAGTTGATCCGCGCGGCATAGGGTTTTGCCTCGGGGCCAAAGGTCTGTTCGACCGTGTAGCGGGTGACCGCCTCGCGCCCACCGCTCTTAAGCACGGCCATCTTTTTGCGGTCGGTGGGTGAGCGTCCGATCTGGGTGACGATAAGACCGGCTCGCGGCTCAGGCACAGCCCGAACCAGCGCCGTATAGACCCGGTCAATATCGTGGGCAGCGAAGAGGGCAGATAGACCGGCATGGGCGGCATCGGACTTGGCCGCGACCATGACGCCGGAGGTGTCCTTGTCGAGCCGATGAACAATGCCGGGTCGTGCAACGCCGCCAATGCCGGACAGGCTCCCCGCGCAATGGTGCAGAAGTGCATTGACAAGTGTGCCTGAAGGCGTGCCCGGCGCTGGGTGTGCGGCCATACCAGCGGGCTTGTCGACGACGATCAGATGGGCATCCTCGAACAGAACGACCAGGCCAAGATCCTCGGCTTGAGGCTCTGCAGTGCGCGGCGCAGGCAGGCTCAGCCGATAGGTTCCGGCCTTAGCCTTTTCTGAAGCGGCCAGCACCGTGCGGCCTTCAAAGCTCAAGGCCCCTTCACCAATCAGGGCCTGAAGCCGGGCCCGGCTGATCGCGGCCCTTTCGAGATCTGGATGGCTCGCGAGGACCTTATCGAGCCTTTGCCCCGCCTCTTCAGCCTCAAGCCCAATGTCCAGAACTCGTCCATCAACGGCGTCGTCGACACCGGCGTCAGGGGCCTCATCGAGAAGGTCATCATCGAAAATTGTGGGATCTGAACTCAAGGGCTGCCGTGGGATTTGAGGTGGAGCGCTTGTCGCGCCGAGGGGTACAATCTAACGTCACAAAGCCGCGTTAAAGACAACATCAGGCTATGATTCCTGAGGGGACCCCACATGACCATCAATCGTCGCAAAGCGCTGAGCCTACTGGGCATGGGAGCCGCTTCGCCCGCTCTATCGGCCGGTTCAGCCTCGGCGCGTGAGGCCAAGGTGGCCTTTGCCCACGGCGTCGCCAGCGGTGATCCTCTCGCCGACCGTCTGATCATTTGGACGCGGGTCAGCACGGCGACCGAGGCTAAGCCCATGGTGCGCTGGGAACTGGCTACCGATGCCAGCTTCAAGTCGATCGTCGCCAAGGGCCAAACTGTGGCCGATCCAGCCCGGGACCATACGGTCAAGATCGATGTCGGCGGGTTGAAGCCAGGACAGGACTATGTCTATCGCTTCATCTGCCAAGGCGTGACCTCGCCAGTCGGTCGTGGGCGGACCTTGCCGACCGGTTCTGTGAAGGATGTGGTGCTGGCCGTGACCAGCTGCTCGCTCTATCCGGCCGGCTATTTCAATGCCTATCAGGCGATCGCCAAGCTCGAGCGTGTCGATGCCGTCCTGCATCTTGGCGACTATATCTATGAATATGGTGCGGCACCCGACGACTATGGCATGTCCATTGGCGCAAAGATCGGCCGCGCGCCGGCACCTGCCCATGAGATCGTGTCTCTCTCAGACTATCGCACGCGCCATGCCTGCTACAAGGCCGACCCTGACCTTCAGGCTGCCCATGCTCGCGCGCCTTGGATCGTGGTCTGGGATGATCATGAGACGGCCAACGATAGCTGGACCGATGGCGCTGAAAATCACCAGCCGGAAACAGAGGGAGATTGGGCTGCGCGTAAGGCTGCGGCTTTGCGCGCCTACAACGAGTGGATGCCCATCCGCGATCCAGCTGGGGGCCAGTCGCTCTCGTCCATCAACCGCTCCTTCTCGTTCGGCGATGTGGCCAGCCTGATCATGACCGAGACCCGTTTAACGGCGCGCGATAAGCAACTGACCTTTGCCGCCGACCTGATGGTCAAGGGACCCGATGGTCAGTTCGGATTTGACGAAGCTACCTTCAATGCCAAGCTCAATCACCCGTCGCGCCAACTGATGGGCCCCGCCCAAGAGGCTTGGCTGGGTCAGGAACTGGACCGTTCGGTTAAGGCGGGTCAAACTTGGCAGGTGCTGGGCAATCAGGTGGTCATGGCCCGGGTCAAGGGTCCCCAATTGGCCAAGGTCATGGGGCCAGAAGCCTGGGCGGCGATGCTCGCCAAGGCTCCAGCCTATTATCGTGAGCAGATGATCAAGTCATCGGCGCGTAATGACCTTGAAGTTCCCTACAATCTCGACAGCTGGGATGGCTATCCGGCGGCGCGTGAGCGGGTCTATGATCTGTTTAAGGCGACCAAGGCCCATCCGATCGTCCTGTCAGGCGACAGCCATGCCTTTTGGGTCAATGCCCTCTTCGATCAGTCGGGAACGACCCGCGTCGCGGCTGAGTTCGGAGCCACAGGCATTACGAGCCCCGGTCTTGGTGATGCCTTGCCTGACGCGCCGGTCAATGAGGCCTATGTCAGCCGCAATCCAGAGGTTCTGTTTACCGATCAGTCGGCTAAGGGCTTTGTGCTCCTAACCCTGACCAAGGACAGTGCGCGCGGTGATCTGATGGCGGTCTCAACCGTGGTGCGCAAACAGTTCGAAACCAAGACCCT
>CANCJE010000097.1 GCA_947378235.1 Caulobacteraceae bacterium
ACCACATCTCCGAAAAAGGCAAAACGCATCTTAAAAATCCTCTCGCAGAGCCATATAGCGCGTCTGCGTCAAAATACCGTCTAAAGGCTGATCATGATCTTCGCGCGGCACTGTGGCCACCTTTTGCGCGTCAAAGGCCAGACCGATCGCAACAACCGGATGACGTGCCCTCAAGGCCTCAAGGGTGCGATCATAATGGCCTTGACCATAGCCCATCCGGTGCCCGAGATCGTCAAAAGCCAGTAGGGGGACGATCACCAGATCAGGCGTCAAGGGCGGCGCATCAAAGCTCGGCTCACCCACACCAAATTCGCTCTTGATCAGGGGCTGGCCCGGCGACCAGAGATGAAAGCTTAAAGGCAGGCCAGAGCCCTTGGGGGCCGTGCGCGGCAGGACAATCTGCGCGCCCGCCGCAGCGAACCTTGCCAACAGGGCAGAAGGATCGATCTCGCTGCCCATCGGCTGATAGCCTGCGACCACCGAAAACCGGCCAAGATAGGATTGCGGGAGGCGCTCAGCAGCAGTGGCGCCCGCCCCGGGCTCTTTGCGAAAGGCTTCGGCCCGCACGGCCTTCATCTGGGCTCGCAAGATCGTCTTGGCTGAAGCAGGCGAGGCGTGAACCATAGGTCTTTGAGGCCCAAGACCCTGCAACCAAGGCCGACAGAAAAAGGGTGGCGGCGCCGTAGCAGCCGTGAAGACGTGTTCAATCCCCTCGGACCTGGCTTGCCAGGTGGGCCCCGTATGCCCGAAACCACGGTCGCGGGCAGGAACAGGTCCCTATGAGGTTGATTAAGGTCCCCGGGATTAGAAGTCTTCGACGCGAAACACAGCAAGACCCGCCGTCCCTAAGGTAGGGGACCGGGGGCCTGACCTCAAGTCTCGAATGAAATCTACCGGCCCGCGCGCCTTAGACCGGCTCTGTCGATCCAACGGCCCGATGGACCAAGGCCTCGATCTTACGCGCCGCATTGTCCAAGGCCTTGGCGCTGTTCTGCTCAATCCGGTTGATATCGGTCGCATAGCGCGCCGCCTCTCCCTGAGCCTTGACCAAGCGATTGCGGGTATCGGTCAGGTCGTCGGCCATCATCAGAGCGGCCATCAAGAACAGTCGCGCTTCGGTCAAGGTGCCGACCTCGCCTGCGATCTGACGGACCTGTTGATCAAAGACGCCCGCAATCTCGGTCAGGTGGGCCTCTTGCCCATCCTCACAGCCAATCACATAGGGCTTGCCGTTAATGTCGATGGTGATCTGCGCCATGATCAGGCCTCCGCATCCGATGGGGCCATCAGGGTCGAAAAGAGGTCGGCCTCTTCGGTCAGGGCCGATTTGATCCCAACAATGGCCTTACCGAGCGCGGCCGATGCCTGCCGTCCAGCCTCGCTCAAGGCCTGCTCACGCGCCCGCGCCGCGTCCAGTTCGGCGGCAAGACGCGAGCGGTCCTCATCAAACAGACCAGAATTGTTCGGCGCGGCCGCACTCATGACATCGCCAAGCCGCGCCTCAAGCAGGCTCACCGCCCGTTCCAGCCGCAAAACGGCCAGATCGACCGCATTATCTCCGGAGAGGTCTCGCATGGCATCCGTCCTTAAGGTCTGTTGCTCGCCCAAACAAAAGGCCCGCGACCGGCGTGCAACATGGGTCCCATTCTATAGCCATGATGCAAAGGGGCACAATGACTAGGTGCCAATCGACCCTTTAGGCGCTTGGGACCTTGGGTTTCCTTGACCTTGGCGGCGCAGCATGCAACCTCCGGCGCAATATTGTCTCTGATCAGGACCTCAGCATGACCGCCACCCCGCAAGATATGGCAAATGCCATTCGCGTATTGTCCATGGACGCCGTGGGCAAGGCCAAGTCTGGCCATCTCGGCGCCCCGATGGGCCTCGCCGACGCCGCCACCGTGCTGTGGTCCAAATTTCTGAAGTTTGATGCCGCCAAGCCCGATTGGGCCGATCGTGACCGGTTCGTCCTGTCAGCGGGCCATGGCTCAATGCTGATCTATTCGCTACTGCATCTGACCGGCTTTAAGGCTGTCACCAAGCAGGAGTTGGAAGCCTTCCGTCAGTGGGGCTCTAAGACCCCGGGCCACCCTGAATTTGGTCATACGCCCGGCGTGGAAACCACCACCGGTCCCCTCGGTCAAGGCATTGCGACAGCGGTCGGCATGGCCATGGCTGAGCGCAGCCTTAGCGCCCGCTACGGTGATGAGTTAGTCGACCACCGCACCTGGGTTATGGCCGGAGACGGCTGTTTGATGGAGGGCGTCAGCCATGAGGCGATCTCCTTGGCGGGCCGTCTGAAACTGTCCAAGCTGACCGTGATTTGGGACGACAATGACGCGACCATCGACGGCAAGGTCGGGGTTGCTGAAGCGGGCGATCAGATCGCAAGGTTCAAGGCTGCGGGATGGGCGACCAAGGTCGTGGATGGCCATGATATGGGCGCGCTACGCCGGGCTATGGCTTGGGCGCTGAAGCAGGATCGGCCAAGCCTGATCGCCGCCAAGACCCTAATTGGCAAGGGTTCGGCCAATTTCGAAGGCAATCCCAAGACCCACGGCACCTTGGACGATGGCGAAATCGCCGCCTCCAAGGCCAAGATGGGCTGGACGGCTGCCCCCTTTGACGTGCCGGACGATATTGCCAGCGCCTGGCGCAAGGTCGGCAAGCGCGGCGGCAAGCTGCGGCGGGCCTGGGAAGCACGCCTCAAGGCCTCGGCCAAGGGCGCTGATCTGACCCGCGCCATGAAGGGCGATCTTCCCGCCGGGGCCTTCGAGGCCCTGAGCGCCCATATTGCTAAGGCCGTCGACGAGAAGCCCAACAATGCCACCCGCGTCCATTCGGGATCGGCACTGGAAGCCTTGATCCCATCGATCCCCGAAATGATCGGGGGGTCTGCAGACCTGACCGGTTCCAACAATACCATCGTCAAGGGCATGCAGCCCTTTGACGGCCCCGACTATGCGGGCCGGTATGTCCATTATGGCGTGCGCGAGTTCGGCATGGCCGCTGCCATGAACGGTATGGCTCTGCATGGCGGTGTCATTCCCTATTCCGGCACCTTCCTCGTCTTTTCCGACTATTCGCGCCCAGCCATCCGGCTCGGAGCCCTGATGGGCACCCGCGTCATCCACGTCATGACCCATGACTCCATCGGTCTAGGCGAGGATGGCCCGACCCACCAGCCGATCGAGCATGTCGCCTCCTTGCGCGCCATGCCGAACCTCTTGGTCATGCGCCCTGCCGACGCAGTTGAGACGGCGGAATGCTGGCAAGCGGCCCTGACCGAAAAGACCATGCCCACCGTTATGGCCCTGTCGCGCCAAAAGGTTCCTGCCGCACGGACCACCGCCTCGGTCAACAACCTTTCGGCTCAAGGGGCCTATGAATTGGTCGCCTCGGATCTGGGCGATGCCAAGGTCACCCTGTTCGCGTCGGGCTCGGAAGTTTCCATCGCCCTAGCTGCCCGGGCCCTCTTGCAGGCGGACGGTATTGGCACACGGGTGGTCTCCACCCCTTGCTGGGAACTGTTCGATCGCCAGTCGGCCAAGACCCAAGCCGCCGTTATCGGTAAGGCCAAGGTTCGGGTCGCCGTCGAGGCCGGGGTTCGCATGGGCTGGGAGCGCTTTATCGGCGAATCAGGCGGGTTTGTCGGCATGAGCAGCTTTGGGGCCAGCGCGCCCTACGAAAAGCTCTACGAGGCCTTCGGGATCACCGCCGAAGCGGTCGCAGAGGCCGCCAAAAGCCGCCTCTAAAGCCACACCAAACTCGTGAAAGTCCAAGGCTTGGCCTCCAGCGTTGATGACAACGCTGGACATCCGGCGTGGGCTCTTGACTTCACCGCCGGGTGTCGCAAAACCGCCTACAAATGAGATCGCGCTCGCGGTCTGCGTCGGCTTGCGCCGAATTTAAGGAGCATTTTCCCATGGCTGTTCGCGTTGCCATTAACGGTTTTGGCCGTATCGGTCGTCTGGTTTTGCGCTCGATCATCGAGCATGGCCGTACAGATATCGAGGTTGTGGCGATCAACGATCTGGGCCCCGTGGAAACCAACGCCCACCTGCTGCGCTACGACAGCGTCCATGGCCGCTTCCCCGGCATCGTGACCTCAGGCGAAGACTATATCGATGTCGGCACCGGCAAGATTAGAGTCACGGCGATCCGCAACCCCGCCGACCTGCCACACAAGGAATTGGGCGTCGATATTGCGCTGGAATGTACCGGCATCTTCACCACCAAGGTCGCGGCGGCGGCCCACCTTGAGGCCGGGGCCAAGCGGGTTCTGGTCAGCGCCCCTTGCGACAATGCCGACAAGACCATCGTTTATGGCGTTAATCACAATGAGATCACCGCAGACGATCTGGTCGTGTCCAACGCCTCCTGCACCACCAACTGCCTTGCCCCCGTCGCCCAAGTGCTAGACGCCCTTTGCGGCATTGAGCGCGGCTATATGACCACCATCCACTCCTACACCAATGACCAGCCCTCGCTGGACCAAATGCATAAGGACCTCTATCGGGCCCGTGCCGCGTCGGTCTCGATGATCCCGACCTCGACCGGGGCTGCAAAGGCGGTCGGTCTGGTCCTGCCCAAGCTGAAGGGCAAGCTGGATGGCTCCTCGATCCGGGTTCCCACCCCCAATGTTTCGGTGGTCGACCTTAAGATCGTCCCCAGCCGCGATGTGACGGTTGAAGAGATCAACAAGGCCCTCACCGATGCCGCTAACGGCTATCTGAAGGGCGTTCTGGCCGTCTCGTCCGATCCCTTGGTTTCGGTGGACATCAACCACATCGACGCCTCATCGACCGTGGCCCTGCCCCAGACCCAAGTCATTGATGGCAAGTTGGCCCGGGTCTTGACCTGGTATGACAATGAGTGGGGCTTTGCCACGCGCATGAGTGACACCGCCCTGGTCTTGGCGAAATTTCTCTAAGGACCGCTGATGTTTCGAACGCTGGACCAGGCCGACCTTTCCCAAAAGCGCGCTCTGGTGCGCGTCGATTTCAATGTGCCGATGCAGGACGGGGCGGTCAGTGATGACACCCGTCTTCGCGCCGCCCTTCCGACCATTGAAAAGCTCCGCGCTGGCGGGGCTAAGGTCATATTGCTGGCCCATTTTGACCGGCCCAAGGGCAAGCGCGTCGCCTCCATGAGCCTTGCGCCCATCGCGGGCCCTCTGGCCGCCCTTTTGGGAGTGCCCGTGGCCTTTGCCGATGATTGTGTCGGAGAGCCAGCAGAGGCCGCCATAGCCGCTATGAAGGCGGGCGACGTGCTTCTCTTAGAAAATTTGCGCTATCATAGTGGCGAAGAGGCCAATGATCCGGACTTCGCCAAGGCCTTAGCGCGTCTGGGCGACCTCTATGTCAATGACGCCTTCTCGGCGGCCCATCGCGCCCATGCCTCGACCGAAGGCCTCGCGCGCTTGATCCCGGCCTATGCTGGGGAGGCCATGCGCCGCGAGTTGGATGCGCTGGACAAGGCGCTGGGCAAGCCGGAACGTCCGGTGCTGGGCATTGTCGGCGGGTCCAAGGTCTCGACCAAGCTAGACCTCTTGAAGAACCTCGTCACCCGGCTCGATCGTCTCGCCATCGGCGGCGGCATGGCCAACACCTTCCTGTTTGCTCAGGGATGGGATGTTGGGGCCTCCTATTGCGAGAAGGATCTGGCGGACACCGCCCGTGAGATCATGGGTCTAGCAGCGGCCAGCGGATGCGAGCTCTTGCTGCCCATCGACATCGTCGTGGCCGAAAAGATGGAGCCGGGCGCGCCCGCTCGGACCCGCGCCTTGGGGGCCGTAGAGCCCGATGAGCGTATCCTCGATGCCGGTCCTCAATCGGTCGCGCGCCTGATCGCGGCGATGGAGGCCTCCAAGACCCTGATCTGGAACGGCCCACTCGGCGTCTTCGAAATGCCGCCCTTTGATCGGGCAACCGTCGCAGCGGCCAAGGCCGCAGCCCGTTTAACCCAATCTGGCGCACTGGTCGCTGTTGCGGGCGGTGGCGACACGGTCTCGGCCCTGAATCATGCTGGCGTTGCCGCTGATCTGACCTTTGTGTCGACAGCGGGCGGGGCCTTTTTGGAATGGATGGAAGGCAAGACCTTGCCGGGCGTTGCCGCCCTCGAGGCTTAAGACCCTTTCGAACACAGTTACAGACGGAGAACTTTCTTGGCCCGCATCACCCTTCGCCAGCTTCTCGACCACGCCGCAGAGCATGACTATGGCGTGCCTGCGTTCAATATTAACAATATGGAGCAGGGCCTGGCGATCATGGAGGCTGCCGACGCAGTCGATGCGCCGGTGATTATTCAGGCCAGCCGGGGCGCTCGCTCCTATGCCAATGACATCATGCTGGCACGCATGATTGATGCTCTGGTCGAGATCTATCCGCATCTACCGGTCTGTATGCACCAGGATCACGGCAATGGTCCCGCCACCTGCGCGACCGCCATTCAATATGGCTTCACCTCAGTGATGATGGACGGCTCTTTGGAAGAGGATGCCAAGACCCCCGCCAGCTATGAGTACAATGTCGAGGTCACCCGCCGCGTCACCGAAATGGCCCATAGTTGCGGCGTCTCGGTCGAGGGCGAGCTGGGCGTTCTGGGCTCGCTGGAAAGCGGCATGGGTGAGGCTGAAGATGGCCACGGCGCTGAGGGCGTCCTGTCACATGATCAACTGCTGACCGACCCCGATCAGGCCGTCGACTTTGTCCGCCGCACGGGTGTTGATGCTCTGGCCATCGCCATGGGCACCTCGCACGGGGCCTATAAGTTTACCCGCAAGCCGGACGGCGACATTCTGGCCATGAATGTGATCGAAGAGATCCATCGCCGTCTGCCCAACACCCATCTGGTCATGCATGGCTCATCATCGGTGCCGCAGGATCTGCAAGACATCATCAATGCCCATGGCGGCGAGATGCCCCAGACCTGGGGCGTGCCCGTCGAAGAGATCCAGCGCGGCATCAAGCACGGCGTGCGCAAGATCAATGTCGATACGGACAACCGCCTCGCCATGACCGGCCAAATCCGCCGCATCCTCAGCGAAAATCGCGAAGAGTTTGACCCGCGCAAATACCTCAAGCCCGCCAAGGACGCCATGGCCGCCGTCTGCCGCGCGCGCTTTGAACAGTTCGGCGCTGCGGGCCACGGCTCGAGCATCAAACCCATCGCCCTCGGCATCATGGCCAAACGCTATGCGTCAGGCTCGCTGTAGGTCTGGCCTTGACGCAAGGCCGATCCCGGCTTAGCGGCAAGTCATGACCCATCGTTGCCGCCTCTATCTGATCACGCCGCCCGTCATTGATGACGCCAAGGCTTTCGCAACCCTGCTGGAACAGGCGCTCGATGCGGGCGATGTGGCGGCCATTCAGGTGCGCCTGAAGGATGTCAGCGAAGCCCATCTGGCCGAGGTAACCAAGGCCGTTCTGGCCGTCGGGCAGGACTATGAGGTCGCGGTGCTGCTCAATGACAGCCCAGAGCTCGCCGCGAAGTTTGGCTGCGACGGGGTCCATATTGGTCAGTCCGACGGCACCCTCAAGGATGCGCGCAAGATCATGGGACCTGACGCCATGATCGGCGTCACCTGTCACGATAGCCGCCATCTGGCCATGGAGGCCTCCGAAGGCGGCGCGGACTATGTGGCCTTTGGGGCCTTTTTCCCGACCCAGACCAAAGACACTGACTATCAGGCCGAACTGGAAGACCTGACCATCTGGCAAGAGAGCATGATGACCCCATGCGTCGCCATTGGCGGCATTACGGTCGATAATTGCGATGCGGTGATCGAGGCGGGCGCGGACTTCATCGCCGTTTGCGGCGGCGTCTGGAACCATCCCGAAGGCCCGGCTGCGGCCGTGGCGGCATTCAATGCCAAGTTCAAGGCCTTAAAGCGCTAAACACTTCGGGTCGAAAGGGCAGCCTGCACTCAACTCAAGACTTCCATTTTGGCAGATTTTGTGGTTTAAGGCTCCTGCGTGCGACACGGTGAATCTCCAGGCCGTGGCCCGACCAGCGGTGGCTGAGCGAATTGGCACAATGTGGGAGACATGGAGTTCCCACCGCGCAAATGACGGGCAGCCTAGGCTGCCCGTTTTCATTCCCGAACCAATAGGAACCGTCTTCGTTTCGCCGCCGCCTTCGCAACTGTTGTCCGATGGAAGGTCGAAACATACAGCCGTCCGCTGGCTTCGGCTCGCTTGACAACGACGTGAAGCCAACCTGCCCGAATTTCAAACAAAAAGACGAGATGGCGTTCACGGTCTTCCAGCACCTGACCATGGGCAAGAATATCAGAAAGAGTCTCGAACGCTTCGATCGAAATCCGATGCTGATGAATCGATTTCAGAACATAGTGGTGCGCCATGAACACCTGCTCGCTGGCGGCTCCGAGATAGGACATGATGGCAGGCGAAACCTGCGCAACCACCATTTCCTTACCGTGGCCCTGATCAATGAAGGCTTGCCAGTCGATTGGTGTCATCAATGGTCAGTGAGGCCCAGTTTTCTGCGGGGCGCAATAGATTTCTATCTAGGATAGTTTTTCCGGGTCGCCCTGCTCACGGCATCTGAAAGCCGCGAGGGCGTCAATTCAGGCCCGACCTTGCCTTTAGCGGGCCTGAGGGCTAGGTTCCGCGCCCATTGCCCTGTCCTGTGTGCGTCTATGCGCGGGAGGGCTGTCCCATCCAGTCGAAACCCGAGACCCGTCATGAAGATCAACGGCAACGCCATCAAACCCGGTAACGTCATCACCCATGACGGCGGCCTGTGGGTCGCGGTTAAGACCGCCCACGTCAAGCCCGGCAAGGGCGGCGCCTTTGCTCAGGTCGAGCTGAAGAACCTGATCGATGGGCGCAAGCTCAATGAACGGTTCCGCTCCTCCGACACGGTCGAGCGCGTGCGCCTTGAGCAGAAGGATCACACCTTCCTCTATGCCCAAGACGAGATGCTGGTGTTCATGGATACGGTGAATTACGAGCAGATCGAGCTGCATAAGGACTTTGTCGGCGAAGAGCGGGCTCAGTTCCTTCAGGACGGCATGGCTGTGGTGCTAGAATTCCATGAAGATCGCCCCATCGGCATCGCCCTGCCTGACACGGTCATCCTGACCGTGGTTGAGGCCGATGCGACCGTGAAGGGTCAGACGGCGTCCTCCTCTTACAAGCCCGCCAAGGCCGATAACGGCATGCGCATCATGATCCCACCCTATATGGGCACGGGCGAGCGCATCATCGTGTCGACCGAGACCGGCGAATATCTGCGCCGGGCCGACTGATCCAGCGAACGGCCTTCCTGCTTTTCTGCCCCAACTCCTCTTGTTAGAAACAGACCGACCGTGACCACGCCCACCACCCTCCTAAAGGTTATGATCGACGCCGTTCGCAAGGCGGCGCGCGGCCTGACGCGCGACTTTGGCGAAGTGGCCGAGTTGCAGGTTTCGAAAAAGGGGGCGGGCGACTATGTCTCCGCTGCGGACATCAAGGCCGAGCAGGTCCTGTTTGAGGAACTGATGCGGGTGCGCCCCGGCTATGGCTTTATCGGCGAAGAGCGCGGCCTGATCGAGGGTAGCGACAAGACCCACACCTGGATCGTCGACCCCCTCGACGGCACCACCAACTTCCTGCACGCCATCCCCCATTTTGCGGTTACAGCCGCGCTGGAACGTGACGGTGTGATCGTGGCCGGTGTGACCTATAACCCGATCAGCAATGAGATGTTCTGGGCCGAAAAGGGCAAGGGCGCCTATCTCAACGACAAGCGCCTGCGCGTCGCGGCCCGCCGCAATCTCGATGAGAC
>CANCJE010000098.1 GCA_947378235.1 Caulobacteraceae bacterium
GGCGACATTTGACCCACGATCTTCGCGGCTTGGACATCGGGGCTCTCGACCTTCGTTTTCGGAGCGGCGATCGCCGCACCTTGGCCGAGAACAGCCATCGCGCATGACATTAGGAAAATCGACTTTTTCATTGAATTTATTCCCTAATATTTGTTTTATTGCCCATCGTTGCGGGCTTTTGATGTCAGCCTCCTCAAGCCGTTAGGCTATAGACAGGCCCTGCAGCAATTCGGAATTCAATCACCACCATAGGGTCATGAGCGTCCAAGGCCAAGATGCCGCGTTCGACTATGCAAATCCGCAACAAGATGCGACCCTCCCGTCAAACAGATCCGAAAAGTGACCGACCATGCAGCGCCGCGATTTTCTTCAGACCTCCGCCATGGGTCTTGCCTGGTTTGCATTGACGGGTCTGGCAAAGGCCGTTCCCCTGCCGCGTAAACCGAACTTCGTGATCGTGCTTTGCGATGACCTCGGCTATGGCGATATCGGGGCCTTTGGTGGCAAACTGATCAAGACGCCCAATATCGACCGGATGGCGGCTGAGGGCGTCTGCCTCACCGATTATTATGCTCCAGCCAATATCTGCACCCCATCGCGGGCGGGGCTTCTGACCGGTCGCTATCCAATCCGCACCGGCCTTGGCTATGAAGTCATCCAGCAGGCTGATGACCGGGGCCTACCCCTATCCGAAGTCACCCTGCCGATGGCGTTAAAGGCGGACTATGTCTCCGGCCTGTTCGGCAAATGGCACCTCGGTCATACCGGCCCGTCCTGGCCCCCA
Organism: Caulobacteraceae bacterium; assembly: GCA_947378235.1. Lineage (GTDB taxonomy): Bacteria > Pseudomonadota > Alphaproteobacteria > Caulobacterales > Caulobacteraceae > CAISGS01. Next base: position 785 of record CANCJE010000098.1, read on the forward strand.
ACCCAGCACGGCTTCGACACCTATTTCGGCATTCCCTATAGCCACGACATGAAGCCCTTGGCGCTCTACGAGTCCCATGCCGGGTCAGATGAGGTGCTATCGACGCCTGCAGTCCTGCCGACCCTCCAGCAACGGTTCTATGCCAAGGCTGAAGCCTTTATCGAGGCCCATCACGAACGGCCCTTTCTGGTCGAATTGGCCCTTAGCACCCCCCACCTTCCCGCCATCCCCGGCGCACCATTCAAGGGCAAGAGCGCGGCGGGCGGCTTTGGCGATATGGTGGTCGAGATTGATAGCCTGATGGGGCGCCTGATGGCCAAGCTCAAGGCCTTGGGGATAGATCGCGAGACGCTGGTGCTCTTCACCTCCGACAATGGGCCTTGGTATGAGGGCTCCTCCGGCCCCTTGCGCGAACGTAAGGGCGGCGGGGGCTATGACGGCGCCTCGCGCGTACCCTTCATCGCCCGCATGCCCGGCACCTTACCCGCCGGTCGGCGCGTGGCATCTATGGCCTCTGGCGTCGATATACTGCCCACCCTCTGCGCGATGGCCAAAGTGCCCCTGCCCGCCGATGTCACCCTCGATGGCAAGGACCTGACTCCGGTCCTGCTCAAGGGAGCTGCCTCGCCGCACGATGAGATCATCCTGTTCGACAATGAGAATGTGGTTGGCATCCGCACCCAGCGCTGGAAATATGTCGATCGGGCCTATTACCGGAATATGAACCTGCCCTTCGGCCTGATGAACCTTGATGAACTCTATGATCTCAGCATCGATCCGGGCGAAAACTACAGCGTCGCCAGTCTGCATCCTGACATATTGACCGAGATGAAGGGTCGGTTTGCGCGCGCCAAGGCGACCTACTTGCCGATGAAACACAAGGATATTCCACCGGTCTATAAGGCTTTAAGACAGGTTCTAGGGCCGCTGCAGGACTAATCGACCACCACGTTAAGTCAGCTACCGATTGAAGTTTGGCCATAGTCGCTCAATTTCGCCGCGATCCGCCTTAATTCGCTCTCATTTCAGCACCAACTCTGTCGATAGTTTAGATTAGCAACAGCTAATCCTTGATTCGAGCAGGCGGACCCATGACGACCACGACGCAAAAGGCCACAGTATTGGCCTTAGGACTATTGTTGGTTCCAACCCTCGGCCACGCCCAAAGTACAGAAGACCTGATCAAGCGGCTCGACCGCTTGGAACAGGAAAATCAGTCCCTCCGGCGCGATCTCACGGCCCTGCAGGCCCAGCAGTCAAAGGCCGGTGAGACAAAGGCTTCGACAAAGGCGCAAGAGGCTGATGCGGGCGTGATCATGATCAACAGCCCCCTAAGCTACACACTCCTCGACCCCACCACGGCAGGTAAGTCCAAGCCCTTGGCCCTTCTGGCGGCGAAGCAGGACGGATCCTTGAAACCGGGCGGCGTGGTCCTCGGCGGAGGTTTGACCGCAATCGCCGATTATCAATCGACCAACTTCAGCAGCGATTTCGGCTATCTGATGCGTCAACCAGGGGCCAGCCATATTGGCAAGTCCGTTTCTGAAGCCGCCATCCACTCGGCGCAACTCCACGTCACGGCCGCCGTCAACCCTTGGCTCACGGCCTATGTCGAACTGCTTTATGATCCGCAACAGAGCTTTGGTGCGGGCACCATCACTGCCCTGTCGCGTAATCAGATCCAACTTCGGCGGGGCTATGCCCTGATCGGCGACCTGAACCGTTCGCCCGTCTATGGGATGATCGGCAAGTTCGATACGCCGTTCGGTCAGACCGACACGGTCAATCCCTTCTCCCTGTCGACCGATGGCCACACCTTTGCAGGCCTCGCCTATGGGGCACTGATCGGTTACTCAAAAAATGGTCTGAATCTGACGGCAGAAGCCGTTGAGGGTGGTTCAGCCTTTCGCGGTCTGAATACACCCGTGGACGGGACCAACGTCCCCAGTCGTCTGAACAACTATGTGCTGGACGCCAACTACATGGCCAACCTTGGCGGACGAAACCGCACCCTGCTCGCCGGAGCCTCCTATGAGAAGGGCAGTTCCTATTGCCAGTCTTTCCCGATCACCCATTTCGGGGCCTGCTCCAAGGCCAATCCGGCCTACGCGGTCTATAGCACTCTGAACTGGGACCAATTCACCCTCAAGGGGCAGTATGTGTCGACCGTGAACCCGATGCCGGGCACGCACAATCCCAATGCGCCGCTGAACATCTATAAGGCCAGCCGCATCAGCAGCTATGATGTCGGCCTGAAATATCGCACCAACGCCTTTGACAAGCCCCTGCACCTCTCGGCCGATTTCAGCACGCTGATTGCGGGCCCGAATGGGTCCCCTTGGCAGCATCAGGACCAATGGGTGGCTGGCATCGCGTCCTTCCCCTCGCCCAATGTGAAGCTGTTCTCCGAGGTCATTTTTGTCGATGGCTATCTACCGCTTCAGTTCCTCACCGGCGGCACACCCGGCGAGGATCCCGGCGATACGGAAAGTTCGACCGACAAGCGCTCAAAGGTGCTGATGACGGGCATCACCCTCGCCTTTTAGTCGGGTCTGACGGATCGGCCTTGACCGACCCTAGGTCCAGCGCGTCATCTAGGTCCTGAAGGGGCATCAGACCCCCAAAGGGAGCGCACTATGGTCGGTCGGGTTACAGGCAAGGTTGCCATCATTACAGGGGCCGCCTCAGGCCTAGGGGCTGAAAGCGCAAGGCGTCTGGCCCGCGAAGGCGCGGCGCTGATGCTGACCGATCTGGCTAGCGAGGCGGGCGAGACGCTTGCCAGTGCGCTAAGGGCCCAAGGCCACCAGGCGCAGTTTCTGACCCAAGACGTGACCGACGAGGCGGGTTGGGACCAGGTGGTCAAGGCGACCTTGGACGCGTTCGGCCGGATCGATGTTCTGGTCAATAGCGCCGGGGTCGGCGGCGGCGGCGCACCCTTAGCCGAAACCACCTATGAAAACTGGCGGCGCATCACCTCGATCAATCTGGACGGCACCTTCCTCGGCATGAGGGCGGTCGTGCCTGCCATGACCGAAGGCGGCGGCGGCTCGATCATCAATCTCTCATCGATCTTGGGCAAGGTCGGCATGGCCGGGGCCACAGCCTACTGCGCCTCAAAGGGCGGCGTCCTGATGTTGACCAAGGCCAGCGCCTTGGAACTGGCCCCGGTCCATATCCGAGTCAATTCGGTCCATCCGGGCTTTATCGAGACGCCGATGGTCGCCAATGCGCTGCACGAGGCTGAAAATGGCAATGAGATGCGCGACCTGATCATCTCGCGCCACGCCCTCGCGCGCCTCGGCGTCCCGCGTGAGATCGCCGACGGAATCCTGTTCCTAGCATCCGACGAGTCCAGCTTCATGACCGGCGCGGAACTGGTCATTGACGGGGGCTATACGGCGGCGTGAGGGTGAGCCTCGGTGGATGAACGCCCCCTCACCCAACCCTCTCCCCCAAGGGGGCGAGGGCTAGATCCGAAAAGCCCTCTCCCTATGGGAGAGGGTTGGGTGAGGGCCTTGTTTTCTGTCTTCCGTTTTCCCCGCGAAGGCGGGGACCCAGATCCTTTCACGCCTTAGGATCGTCGTGGTGCATCCTCGTCCTTCGACGGGCTCAGGATGAGGATGACTGAGGGGAAAGTGGAGCAGGTGGACTTTAAGCCACCCTGTCTCGTCATTGCGAGGCGCACAGCGCCGAAGCAACCTAGGGCAACATCAAGTCGGCCCCGCGTCAGTCAACTGGGTTGCTTCGGTTCGCTCGCAATGACGCGAGGATGGGTCGGTGGATGAACACCCCCTCACCCAACCCTCTCCCCCAAGGGGGCGAGGGCTTATCTCTTCTTAGCCCTCTCCCTGTGGGAGAGGGTTGGGTGAGGGCCTTGCTTGTTTTTCTTAAACAGCCCCCCCACTACCGTGCCGAAAATCCCCCATCGATCACCAACTCACTGCCTGTGATGTAGCTCGACGCATCAGAGGCCAAGAACAGCACGCCCTCGGCGATTTCGGCAGGCACGCCGGTCCGGGCCAGAGGTGTCGCAATAGCGGTCATGGCATCGAGGTCGATCCGGTTCGCCCCCTCCTGTTTAACCGCCGTCAGATCGGCCGTATCCGAGATCGAGTCCCAGATCGGCGTGTCGATAATGCCGGGGTGAACCGAATTGACCCTGATCTTGTCACCCGCAGCGCCACATTCCAACGCGATGGACTTGGAGAACAGCCGCACGGCCCCCTTGGTCGCGCAATAGGCGCTCATGCCTGCCGCGCCCTTCAGGCCTGCGACGGACGACATGTTGATGATCGAGCCGCCTTCGCCGCTGGCCCGCATCAAGGGCAGGCTGTGCTTGACGCCCAAAAATACGCCCTCGACATTGATCGCCTGCTGCTTGCGCCAGGTTTCGAGGGTCATTTCCGTGACCAGCCCGCCAATACCGATCCCGGCATTGTTGACGAACACATCGAGGCGGCCGAACTGGGCGCGGACTTCAGCGATCACGCCGATCCATTCGTCTTCGCTGGTCACATCCTGATGCAGATAGATGGCCTTGCCGCCGCTCTGATTGATGGCCGCACAGACCGCCTTGCCAACAGAATCCTGCACATCGGTCAGGACAACGGTGGCCCCGGCCTGCGCCAGTCGTTCCGAACAGGACTTGCCAATGCCGCTTGCGGCGCCGGTTACCAATGCAATCTTGCCCGACAGGTCGGCCATGGTCTCTCTCCCTAGGTTATTCTTGTTCCTAAAAGTCACACGCCAAGGGCTCGGCTTCAAGCCTAATGAATTTGGCGCTTTTCCCGCGCGCGCCTCTTGGTACAAACTAGGCAAAAGTCTCTCGGGGCCACAGCCCCCGACACACAAGCAAGATGATAGGAAACACCATGGCGGACGGCACCCAAACCCAGACTGAGGCCAAGGGCCCGCTCAACGGCGTTCGCATTATCGATCTGACGCAATTTGTGCTTGGCCCCTATGCGACCCAGACCCTCGGCGATCTTGGCGCAGATGTGATCAAGGTTGAGGAACCGGGCGGCGATCGTCAGCGCAAGGATGGCAAGCCCCCGAACCTCAAGGAGATGGGTCCCTCCTTCATCGCCCTGAACCGCAATAAGCGTTCGGTCGCGCTGGACCTCAAGAGCGAGGATGGCAAGGCGGCCTTGCGCGCGCTGGTCCTCACCGGCGACATCTTCATCCACAATATGCGCCCGTCAGCCATTGCGCGGCTGGGCTTCTCCTATGAGGACGTCAAGGCGATCAAACCCGACATCGTCTATGTCGAGGCCATGGGCTATGCTGAAGAAGGCCCCTATGCTGGCCTGCAGGCCTTTGACGACCTGATCCAGTCGGCCAGCGGCGCCTGCAGCCTGAATCAATTGGTCAATCCAGAGGCCGAACTACGTCCCCTGCCCTCAATCATTGCCGACAAGACCTGCGGCCTCTTTGCCACCATCGCGACCCTGGCGGCGCTGCGGCACAAGGAACAGACCGGCGAAGGGCAATATGTGGCCGTGCCGATGCTGGAAACCTTCACCGGCTTCTTGATGGCCGAGCACCTCTATAACCAGACCTTTGTGCCGCCGACCGGCAACTATGGCCACACCACCACCATCACCCCCTATCGCAAGCCATATGCGACCAAGGACGGGTTCATGACGGTTCTGCCTGCCAACAATATCCAGTCAGCGCGGTTCATGGAATTGGGCGGTCTGCCCGGAGCCTATGAGAGCGAGCGCTTCCTGTCCAAGCAGGGCGGCAAGGCCCGGGTTGCCGAATATTACGCCATGATGGAAGAGGCAGCAGGGGCCTATAGCACCGAGACCTGGCTCGAACTATGCGCGGCCAACTCGATCCCGGCCATGAGAGCCAACACCATCCACGACATATTCGAAGACCCTCAGCTTAAAGAAACCCTGTTCGAAACGCGTGAACTGGAAACAGAGGGGGCCTATCGCGCCATGCGTCCGGGCCTTCGGTTCTCGAAAACGCCCGCCACCATCCGCCGCGAACCCCCACAGATCGGGCGCGATACGGCAGAGGTCTTGGCCGAGGTGGGCCTAAAGGTTCCGACCCCTCAGGCAGAGTGACGGTGACGACGCGCCAACATCAGATCGTTGTCGCGCCACTTGCCATACCGGAAGAACAGGAAGGCCAACAGGGCCGACGAGATGGTGCCAACCGGGAAGCTCCACCAGATGGCCGACTCGCCAAGCCAGCGCTGCATCATTGACGCGAAGGGAACGCGGAAGGCCCACATGGTCACGGCATAGATGATGGTCGGTGCCGCCGTCGCCCCATTGGCGCGCACCACCGCCGAAAGGCCCGAGGTCACGGCCAGAACGATCCAGCCCCAGATGGCGATCTGGTTGATTTCTCGCGCCTTAGCCAAGGCCTCGCCGCCTTGCGGTAAGAACAGCTTCAGGGGCAGATCACCCAAGCCGTGAATGAGAACGGCGGCAAATAGGGTCATCGATCCAGCGATCAGGCAGCCCTTGAGCGCGATCTCCTCGACCCGGTCCCAGCGGCCTGCGCCAATATTCATCGCCGCCATGGCCGACATGGAGGCCGCCAAAGCCATAGAGGGCATCTGGACAAAGGTCCAAAGCTGGGCCGCGCCACTATAGGCCGCTGCCGTAATGGCACCGTGGGAATTGACGATGGTCAAAAGCACGAAATAGGCGCCTTGCACGAAAAGGGTCTCGGCCCCCATCGGCGCACCACGCTTGACCAACATCATCAACAAAGCTGGGTCTGGCTTCAAGTAGCGAAGCTCAGGCCCCTTAAGGGCCATCACCAGATCCTTGCGGTAGATGTGGACGATCAGGGCCGTCAAGGCGACGAAATTGGCCAAGAGACTGCCGAGGGGCACGCCCGCAATGCCAAATTTGGGCAGTCCGAAGGGACCGGTCAGAAGGATCGGCGACAGGACCAGATTCAGGCTGATCCAAACCAGCGTAAAGCGAAAGGGCGTCTTGGCGTCGCCGCTGCCGCGCATCAACATCATCAAAAAGATGTAGGTAAAGATGCTCGGCATGGTCAGGCAGGTGATGCGCAGATAGGTGATGGCGTCCGAGACCGACGGCGCGGGCATGCGGATCAGATGCACAATGGTCGGGGCCAGAAGCCATCCGGTCAGCGCGATACAGCAGGACACGGCCAAGATGAAACTCAAGGACGTGCCGACAATTTGCTTGATCGCTTGAATGTCGCCCGCACCGCGCGATTGTCCCACGGCGATGCCAGAGGCACCGGCAACCCCCATGACAATGCCCATCATCATGAACATAAAGACATTGGCATTGACCACCGCCGTCAGGGCACCAGGGCCGAGCGTATGGCTGACCAGGATCGCGCCCCAGGTTCCAGACAGGGATTGCAGGAAATTGGTGGTCAGAAGCGGCAGCGCAAACACCAAAAGCGTCTTGCCAATCGGGCCCTCAACAAGATGGCTTCGATCGGGGCCTTGGTTCTGCGCTGAGACCGGCGCGTCGGGAGTCTGCTCGAAGTCTGACACGGGTTTAAGGGTCCTTTCGGTGCGCCATGATCCCATGGAACACCCTGCCTGAGCAAACTATCGGACGATTCGATCTGCAACTGGGCCTTTTACCGCAGCATTTTCGGGGCCCGGACCATGACAGGGTCCTATGAACGACCTCTATCCCGTTGTATCAAAGGGACTAACCCTCTTGCGTTGAACAGACTGCAAACACCATGACTGATAAACCCCGCCGCCCGACCCTGAGCCTCAAGAACCCGCCGCCGCCCAAGCCGGTGGTCGAACCCGTGTCAGCCCCCAAGCCCGCAGCCTTTTCACCCCGCCCCCGCGCACCCAAGCGTGAGGTTCCGCCCCCCGTGGCTCACCCTTGGCGGTGCAAGCCTTGCGGCACAGGCTTCAGCGTTCCAACAGATTTGGCGCAAGACGATTCCGTACGCTGCCCAGCCTGTAATGCGCGCCTTGGTCTGGTGAAAGATTTTATGGGCGACGAGCCCAATCTGGCCAAGGTTCGCGCCCGAAAGGTGTGACCCCTCCCGTCCTTCCGACACTCCCCCAAAGGTTCTGACATGACCCTGCGCAAACTTGGCCGATCCGACATTTCTGTTGCCCCCATGGCCTTTGGCGGCAACGTCTTTGGCTGGACGGCGGACAAGGGTACCTCCTTTGCCCTGCTCGATGGCTGCGTCGATGCCGGGATCAGCCTGATCGACTCCGCCGACGTCTATTCGGCTTGGGTTCCGGGTCACAAAGGCGGCGAGTCCGAGACCGTTATCGGGGAATGGGTTGCGGCTCGCGGTGCCAGTGCGCGCCAGAAGCTGGTTATCGCCACCAAGGTTGCCAAACTACCAACCCGTCCGGGCCTATCGCGCGCCAACATCATGGCCGCCTGCGACGAGAGCCTGACGCGCCTGAAGGTCGATGTCATCGATCTCTATCAGGCCCACGAGGACGACACCAAAACGCCCCTCGAAGAGACCCTGCAAGCCTTTGCCGACCTGATCAAGGCCGGGAAGGTGCGGGCCATCGGGGCCTCCAACTATAGTGGCGCACGCTTGGCAGAGGCCCTCGCCATCAGCGCCGCCCACGGCCTGCCGCGCTATGAGACGGTCCAGCCGCACTACAACCTCTATCACCGCGCCGAGTTCGAAACCGACCTTCAGCCGGTCTGTGTCGCGCAAGAGGTTAGTGTCATCCCTTATTTCGGGCTGGCCAGCGGCTTCTTGACCGGCAAGTACCGCAGCGAGGCGGACTTCGGCAAGAGCGTGCGCGGTCGCCAGATGGGCGCCTATCTGAATGAACGCGGCCTGCGCATCTTGGCCGCTCTGGACGAGGTTTCGGCCTCTACCCAGTCGACACCGGCGCAGGTGGCCTTGGCATGGCTCATGACCCGCCCCTCGCTCGCCGCCCCAATCGCCTCGGCCACCAGCATGGACCAGTTCAAGGACCTCGCCGCTGCCCTGCACCTATCGCTGAATCCTGAGTCCCTGAGCCTGCTGGACACCGCCAGCGCAGAATAG
>CANCJE010000099.1 GCA_947378235.1 Caulobacteraceae bacterium
AGCCAAGACCCGATCCAGCGCAGGACTACCCCCACGCCGAGCCGCCCCAACCTCGCCAAACCCCAACTGACCCGTGCGCTTCACTGACATCGAATCCTCCTGCAATAGCAAAAGTGAATCACAGTTAGGGGATTACGCAACGGTCTCCCAAGGGGGCGAGGGCTAGAACCGATAAGCCCTCTCCCTGTGGGAGAGGGTTGGGTGAGGGCCTTCGTTTAATTCCACGCCCCCTCACCAATCCGGGTGGGGCTCAATCAATCCCAGCGCCTCTTCAATCCGGCGGCGGGTCGCAGGAGTAATGGCTTCGGGCAGCGCATCGGGGTGAAACCACTGCGCCTCGTGGATTTCACCGACAGAGGTCGCCCGTCCATGTTCCCAGCTTTCGATGCGGTAATAGAGGACGTGATCGCCGCGATGACGCGCATGATTATTGTGAACGGACAGAAGACGGGGGCGCGAGGTGGCCACAATACCCACCTCTTCGACCAGTTCGCGGATCACCGCCGCCTCCGCCGCCTCGCCGCGATCGACGCCGCCGCCGGGCAGGTACCAGCCCTTGACATAGGTGTGTTGGATCAACAGCACCCGCCCCGCCTCATCCGTGACCAGCCCACGAACGCCCAAGGTCATACCCCGCTCTAACCGAAACCAGAGGTGAAAGAAGGGCCTAAGAAGCGGCTCGATCCGTCGACGCCAAACCATGGAAAATCCTAACGAGAAGCCTGCGACATCATAGCGGCACCCTTGCCCTAAAGGCCCATGATCGCTAAAGGCGGACAACGACATTCGAACCGGAGCCGCATCATGATCGCGCTGCTAACCATCTTCATCTTCATCGGTGCCCTTTTCGCCCTCAACATCTTCGATACGGGCCGTCCCGACTAGGCTGAAAGTGACATGACTGGCTTGCCGAACCCTTCGTCGCGCGGAGTCGCCCTCATTACGGGCGGCGCACGGCGAATCGGCAAGGAGATTGCGCTGTTCGTTGGCGAGGCGGGCTTTGACGTCGCGGTCCACCACCGGGGCGGGGCCGATGAGGCCCAAGACCTGGTCCAAAGCCTTCATGCTATGGGCCGCAAGGCCATGGCCTTCAGTGCCGATCTGGCCAACGAGGCCGAGGTTCAAGCCTTGCTGCCGACTGTCACAGCGGCGCTCGGCCCGGTAACACTCCTGATCAATAACGCTTCCCTGTTCGAAGATGACCGGATCGAGACCCAGACGCGCGCCTCTTGGGACGCCCATATGGAGATCAATCTGCGCGCACCGATGGTGCTGGCCCAAGCCATGGCGGCAAGCCTGCCCGCCGATCACGAGGGCCTAATCCTCAATCTGCTGGACCAACGGGTCCTCAAGCTTAATCCGCAATTTTTCAGCTATACGCTGAGCAAGGCGGCTCTTTGGCAAGCGACCAAGACCTTGGCCCAAGCCCTCGCGCCGCGCATCCGGGTCAATGGCATTGGTCCCGGCCCCACCCTGCCCTCCATCCATCAAGCGGCCGGTGAATTCGAGGCCGAAGCCGCAAACACCCTGTTGCAACGACGCGCTGATCCAAGCCAAATCGCTCAGGCTGTGCGCTATCTGATTGACGCAAGGTCGGTCACCGGCCAGATGATCGCCATCGATGGGGGTCAGCATCTGGCTTGGCGAACTCCCGATATCCTTGGCGATTGAGTCCAGCAGGAAACGCCCCTTGAACGCCCCCACCCCCTTCGCCCAGACCGACGCCCCCAGCGGCCCCGCCCGGATTACCGGTCTGAAGGTCTTTGTTCGCGCCCTGCGTCTGGATGTGGAGATCGGCATTCACGCCCACGAACATGGCCGCGTCCAACCGCTGATCATTGATGTCGATTTAGATGTGATCACCACCGGTGCCGCCACAGGCTTTGCCCATATTGCCGACACGCTGAACTATGAGGTCGTGGTGGCCAAGGCCCGCGCCGTCGCCGATGCCGGTCACATCCTGCTGGTCGAGGCCTTCGCCGAACGGCTGGTTCAGGCCTGCCTGGATGATCCCCGGGTGAGCCGCGCGCGCGTGCGCATCGAAAAGCCAGAGGCCCTCGCCCCCGCCGCCGAGGCCGCAGGCGTCGAGATCACCGCCGAACGGGCCTAAATCGACGCTAGGCCCTAGCGTCTGGCGCTTGGCGGTGCCACTTAAGGCTCTGCCTCAAGCCCGCGAGTAGACCCATGCGCACTGAACAACCGACCCCCATCCGCCTTGCCGACTATAAGGCCTTCGCCTTTGCCATCGACAGCACGGTTTTGGACTTCCAGTTGGAACCCAGTGCCACCAAGGTGCGGGCGGTCTTGCAGGTTCGGCGGACCGGTGCAGCGGATGCTTCCCTTCGACTGGACGGCGTGCGGCTAAAGCTGATCAGCGTTGCGATTGATGGCGTGGTCTTGCCGCGTGAAGCCTATGACCTAACCGACGAGGCCCTGACCCTCAAGGATGTGCCCGATCAGTTCGAACTGACCACCGAGGTTGTCATCGACCCCGCCGCCAATGTTGCGCTGGAGGGGCTCTATATGTCCGGCGGGCGGTTTTGCAGCCAGTGCGAGGCCGAGGGCTTTCGCAAAATCACCTATTTTCCAGACCGGCCCGACGTCCTGTCGCGCTACACCGTGCGGATGGAGGCCGACGCCAAGACCTTTCCGCGCCTTTTGTCCAACGGCAATCTGGTCGAGCAAGGCCCAGCGGCTGATAGCCGTCACTATGCGGTCTGGAACGACCCCTTCCCCAAGCCCTGTTATCTCTTCGCCCTCGTCGCCGGGGAACTGGACGAGTTGGTCGACAGCTTTGTGACCATCAGCGGTCGCACGGTCGATCTGCGCATCTATGTCGACCCCGGCCAAGCCAGCCGCGCGGTCTATGCCATGGACGCCCTCAAACGCTCGATGGCCTGGGATGAGCAGGCCTTTGGCCGTGAATATGATCTGGACCTGTTCATGATCGTCGCCGTTCGAGACTTCAATTTCGGGGCGATGGAGAATAAGGGGCTTAATATCTTCAACTCGTCTCTACTACTGGCCGATGAGGCGACGGCCACCGACTTTGACTATGAGCGGATTGAGAGCGTCGTCGCCCACGAATATTTCCATAACTGGACCGGCAATCGCATCACCTGCCGCGACTGGTTCCAACTCTGCGTCAAGGAGGGCCTGACCGTCTATCGCGATCAGACCTTCTCTGGTGATCAGCGCGGCGCACCAGTGCAGCGGATCAAGGACGTCAAGGCCCTGCGCGCGCGGCAGTTCACCGAAGATGCTGGCCCCCTCGCCCATCCGGTTCGTCCCGACGCCTATATGAAGATCGACAATTTCTACACGGCGACCATCTATGAGAAGGGCTCCGAACTGATCAGAATGCTGCATACGCTTCTGGGTCAGCAAACCTTCCGCGCCGGGATGGATGTCTATTTCGAGCGGTGGGATGGGCAGGCGACGACGGTCGAGGCCTTTATCCAATGTTTCGCCGATGCCTCAGGCCAAGATCTAAGTGCCTTTTTCCAGTGGTATGGCCAGGCGGGCACACCGAAGCTGAGCGTCACCAGCGTCTATGATGCTGCCGCCAAGACCCTTAGCCTGACCCTGTCGCAGCAGACCGCGCCAACTCCCGGTCAGCCGACCAAGGTGGCCCTCCCCCTGCCGGTTCGGGTTGGATTGCTCGATCAAGACGGCCGGGTTCAGACCTTTACGGCCCCTGACAGCGACAGCGCCACAGATCAGACGGTTCTGGTCCTGAACGGTGCTGATCAGACCTTTGTGCTGACCGATGTGGCCCGCGCGCCCGTTCTGTCCGCCCTTCGCGGCTTTTCAGCCCCGGTCCATCTTCAGACCGACGCCCCGCCGCAGGACCGCTATGTCCTGCTGGCCGCCGATCCAGACCTGTTCAATCGCTGGGAGGCTGGACAAGGCTTGGCCAGCGACCTGATCCGTGCCCGGGCCAGCGGCACGCCGGATCTGGAGGGGGAAAAGCAGTTCGCCGCTGCCATGAGCCGCGCCTTGAATGATCAGGCTGCTGAACCGGCCTTCAAGGCCCTTCTGTTAGGTCTGCCGACCGAGCAGGAAATGGCCATGAGCATGGTCCCCGCCGATCCTGCCGCCATCCATGCGGCCCGCAATGCCTTGCGCAGCGTTTTGGCCAGCGATCTGCATGATCTCCTGACCGATCTGCATGAGGGCATGACCGCGCAAGGACCGTTTTCGCCAGACGCGGTGGGCGCAGGACGGCGCGCTCTGCGAAACGCCGCGCTCGACCTCTTGGCGGCTCAGCCGAGCGATGCCGTGTCAGCCCGTGCTCAAGCCCACTACGAGGCAGGATCGAACATGACCGACAGGATGGGCGGCCTTTCGGCCCTGCTCAGCCTCGGCGGCGCGGCCCTCGACAGGGCGCTAGAGGACTTCTTCCAGCGCTGGAACACAGAGCCCCTCGTGATCGACAAGTGGTTTGCCTTGCAGGCCCGCAATCCGGCCGTCGATGCGCTGGACCGGGTCATCGCCCTGACCAATCACCCGGCCTTCGAGGCCCGCAATCCCAACCGACTGCGCGCCTTGATCCAAACCTTCGCCTCGGCCAATCCTGCTCGGTTCCACGATGAGAGCGGGTCCGGCTATCGGTTCCTCGCCGATCAGATCCTCGCTGTTGACAGCTTCAACCCCATGACGGCGGCGCGCCTAGTCGAGCCCTTGGGCGGCTGGAAACGCTATCGCCCAGACCTCGGTGCCCTGATGAAGGCTGAGTTGGTTCGTATCTCCAACCACCCTGGCCTGTCCAAGAATGTCAGCGAACTGGTGGGCAAGGCCCTGATCTAGGCAGAGGGTCCTGCCAAAAACCTGTGTGAAAGCGGCTATGCACAGGTCAAATGCAATAAGCCATTAACCAATACCTATCAGCCCGTGACACGACTCTCTCCTCACGCCTATTGTGTGCACAGGTGAATCGGGTCGCAAGATCCGTGGGTTGAGGATGGGCATGGCCAGACGAGGCGCAAGGCGGAGGGGTAAGGATAAGACTCCGCGCGCCTTGAGGCCAACGCGCTGGGCTTGGCTCGGCGTTCTGACGGCTTTGAGCCTGCTTACCGTCTATGCCATTTCCATCATCTATCCCCTTTTGACCGCCACGGATCTGGCGATCGCGCTTGGGCTTGGTCCAACGGCTGCCAGATCATTCAGCCAGTTTGCGGAACTTGCGCCCCTTGTCGCCGGTCTGGGCCTCGCGCTCTTGATGGTCCTGCAGTTGCGCCGCGCCGAGCCGCCACAAAACGCCCAATCTGACAGCGAAAAACGCGCCCATCTAACTCTGCAAGCCGCAGGCTGCGGCGGTTGGGATTGGGACCTCAGCACCGATGAAATTCAGCTGTCTGGCGTTTCCGCGGCCCTGTTTGGCTGGGCGACGGCCATTCGAGTCTCCCCCGGCAATCTGCTTGGTAAGATCAGCCCCGATCATCGCACCGCTGTGCACGACGCCTTTCGGCTAGCCCATAGCGAGGGCCGGATTGACCTGTCCTTTGCCGTGCCCATGGCCGGTGGCCCCTCGCGCTGGATCACCCTTAGAGGTCAGACCGCAACCCGCTCAGCGCAAGGCACCCCCCTACAGATGAGCGGCGTCGCTGTGGATGTTAGCGCCGAGCGCTACGCCCTGGCAAAGGCCAATCTGGCTGAGCGCCGGCTGCGCGACGCGGTTGATCTGATCCACCAAGCCTTTGCCCTTTGGGATCGCCATGGCCGCCTGGTCATGTGGAACCCGCCCTATCAAAGCTTCTTCAAGATTGATGCGAGCTTCCTGATCCCCGGCGCGGCCCGCGACGGGATCAACCGTATCGTCATGATGAACATTGCCCGCGAGCATCCTGCCGATGAGACCCGCCCCGGTGAGCGGATCATTGAAATGGTCGGTGGACGTTGGCTTAGCCTGTCAGAGCGCCGCACCGCAGACGGCGGGCTGGTCCTGACCGCCTCCGACATCACAGCCCTCAAGGCCCGCGACGCCACCCATGACCATAAGGAATTGGCGCTGCAGCAGGCGGTCGACGAGCTGGAAATGGGCAAGCAGCAACTGACCGAGCTGGCCGAAAAATATTCCATTGAAAAGGTCCGGGCTGAAAGCGCCAATCGGTCTAAGAGCGAGTTCTTGGCCAATATGAGCCACGAGCTGCGCACGCCCCTAAACGCCATTAACGGCTTCTCGGAGATCTTGGCCGGAGAGATGTTCGGTCCCCTCGGCGACCGGCGCTACAAGGAATATTCGCAAGATATTCTCAGTTCCGGCCAACATCTCTTGGCCCTGATCAACGATATTCTCGACATGTCGAAGATCGAAGCGGGCAAGATGAGCCTGAAACGCGAGCCGATCCACATCGAAGATGTCGTCGAGGACGCCATCCGCCTGATGCGCAATCGCGCTGAAGCGGTGGGACTGACCCTATCGGTCAAGCTGTCAGACCTTCCCGAGGCCGATGCCGACTATCGGGCGATCAAGCAGGTTTTGCTGAACCTTCTGTCCAACGCCATCAAGTTCACGCCGCGCGGTGGCAAGATCGCGGTCAGCGCGACGGTGATTGAACAGTCAAGCTTTAGCGGCGTGCCGTCGGAACAGAGGGTTCGCATCAGCGTCTCGGACACCGGCATTGGTATAGCCAAGGATGACCTGCTGCGGCTGGCCCAGCCCTTCGAGCAGATCGAGAGCCAACTGTCCAAGTCACAGCCAGGAACCGGCCTAGGGCTGGCCCTGACTAAGTCACTGGTAGAGTTGCATGATGGCGTCTTGACCATGGACAGCCAGCCTGGCCAAGGCACAACGGTCAGCTTCACCTTGCCGGTGGTTCACCCCCTGCCTGGCAAGGCCAGCCATTACGCCGCTGAATAGGCCTAGAAGGGCCAGGCTTTAGATTTGCGGCTGTAGCTGAGATAGCCAACATTCGCCCCCAAGCGCAGACCCACGCCTGCTCGGATCGGGGCCAGCGTGATGTCATCGGCGCGCTGATAGTTCACACCCATGCCGCCGACCAAATAGGCCGAGCCATCAACGCCTGGGAACCGGCGATAGATCATGTCCGGATATTGCAGATTATAAACAAGGGTGAAGACCCGGCTGGCATTGCCACCCAAATCCCAGCCGATGGAAGGACCTTGCCAAGCGACAGGCTGCGGCTCACGCCCCTTCATATAGAGCAGACCCCGGCCATAGCGCAGACCAAAGCCGATCGCGCCTGAACCCTCTTCGCCAGCAATATAGCCTGTTGGTTGACCATTTTCCTTAAAGGCGCGCTCGATCACGGCACCCGCGCTTTCGGCGGTCACGCCCATATAGTCAGAGAGCGTATTGACCAGTTCGCCCGCCTCATAGGTTTGGGTCGATTTGTAGTTCGGCTTGGGGTCAGGGGTCGGCAGAGCGGCGGGGTCTGCAGCAAATGCTGCGTTGGCGCCGAGTATGCTAAAGGTGGCCAATCCGACGAGGATCAAAGCGCGGCGGTCCATGATCATATTCCTATGGTTGCCTGTGGGGACGAATAGTCTTCGCACGCCAATAAGACCTGTTTGCGGCGGATTGCCTTAATGACGGGTTAAGCATCTTGAGCCGGTCGTTTACACTCAGGGACTCTCGCCAGTGGCCCCGAATATGCTAGAGGCTGGCACCATGAGCACCACGCCCCTGTCCCATATCCGCAACTTCTCCATCGTCGCCCATATCGACCATGGGAAATCGACCCTTTCTGACCGCCTGATTCAGGAAACGGGAGGCCTCACCGCCCGTGAAATGAAGGAGCAGGTCCTCGATTCGATGGATATCGAACGCGAGCGGGGCATCACCATCAAGGCCCAGACCGTCCGGCTCAACTACCGCGCCGACAATGGCGAGGACTATGTCCTGAACCTGATGGACACGCCGGGCCATGTTGACTTCGCCTATGAGGTCTCGCGCTGTCTGGCCGCCTGCGAAGGCTCGATCCTGGTGGTCGATGCCAGCCAAGGCGTCGAGGCCCAGACCTTGGCCAATGTCTATCAGGCCATCGACAATAATCACGAGATCGTCCCGGTCCTGAACAAGATCGATCTGCCCGCAGCCGAGCCCGAACGGATTCGCGCCCAGATCGAAGATGTGATCGGCATTGACGCCTCGGATGCCGTGCTCTGTTCGGCCAAGAGCGGCATCGGCATCCATGATGTGCTCGAAGCCGTGGTTCACCGCCTGCCCGCGCCCAAGGGCGACATCGAAGCGCCGCTCAAGGCCCTGCTGGTCGATGCCTGGTACGACCCCTATCTGGGCGTCGTCGTGCTGGTCCGCGTCTTTGACGGTGCCATGAAGCGCGGCCAGAAGGTCAAGATGATGCAGACCGGGGCCGTCTATACCTTGGAAAAGCTCGGCGTGTTCCAGCCCAAGGCCACCGATGTCGATAGTCTGAGCGCAGGTGAGGTTGGTTTCTTCACCGCCTCGATCAAGGAGGTCGCTGACGCCGCCGTGGGCGCGACCATCACCGACGACCGCCGCCAGACCACCTCGCCCCTGATCGGGTTCAAGGAGGTTCAACCCGTCGTATTCTGCGGCCTGTTCCCCGTGGACGCGGCTGACTTTGAAGACCTGCGCGCCGCCGTCGGTCGTCTGCGCCTCAACGATGCCAGCTTTACCTTTGAGATGGAGACCTCGGCTGCGCTTGGCTTTGGTTTCCGCTGCGGGTTCTTGGGCCTGCTTCACCTCGAGATCATTCAGGAGCGTCTGCAGCGCGAGTTTAATCTCGACCTGATCGCGACCGCCCCAAGCGTGATCTATAAGATCAGCATGACCAACGGCGATGTGGTCGAACTGCACAATCCCGCCGACATGCCTGATCCGGTCAAGATCGACTCTATTGCCGAGCCCTGGATCAAGGCGACCATCTTTACGCCTGATGAATATCTCGGTGCTGTGATCAAGCTGTGCCAAGACCGGCGTGGCCAACAGCGCGAGCTGTCCTATGTCGGGACCCGCGCCATGGTGGTCTATGACCTGCCGCTCAATGAGGTCGTGTTCGACTTCTATGACCGGCTCAAATCGATTTCGAAGGGCTATGCTAGTTTTGATTATCAGATCGAAGACTATCGCACCGGCGATCTGGTCAAGATGTCGATCCTGGTCAATGCCGAGCCTGTGGATGCCCTGTCTATGCTGGTCCACCGCGACCGAGCCGAACATCGCGGACGCGGTATGTGCGAGAAGATGAAGGACCTGATCCCTCAGCACCTCTTCGTCATCCCCATCCAAGCCGCCATCGGGGGCCGCATCATCGCCCGCGAAACGGTCCGCGCCCTGCGCAAGGACGTGACCGCCAAATGTTACGGCGGCGACCTGTCCCGTAAACGCAAGCTCCTCGACAAGCAAAAAGAGGGCAAGAAGAAGATGCGCCAATTCGGCAAGGTCGAAATCCCGCAGGAAGCCTTCATCGCCGCCCTGAAGATGGACGCCGATTAGGGCCTAGATCCCCCTACCCCGGCTCGCCGGTACTTCCCCCAAAGGGGGAAGATTTAGAAGTCCACGATCTTCCCCCTCTGGGGGAAGCGATGCAAACCATCAATGGGGTGAGTTACCCACTCCCGTGCTCCCCGCGAAGGCGGGGACCCAGACCCTTAAAAACAGACGGAGCGTTCGCGGAACATCCTGAGCCTGTCGAAGGACAAGGATGCAGAATGAAGACGGGACCACGAGAACCGTTTATCGACCCACCAAAACCATTTCGAAACAGGACTGGGTTCAGCTCAGACCGAAAGAGAG
>CANCJE010000100.1 GCA_947378235.1 Caulobacteraceae bacterium
AGGGCCTTGTTTTGCTTCCACGCCCCCCCCAAAACGAAAAACGCCCCCATCCGAGGATGAGGGCGCTTCAGAACTAATTGCGAAAAATCTTAGCCGCCGGCCATTTTGCGGAAGAACTTCTGGCCCTGTTCGCCACCGGCGAAATAGGCTTTTTGGCCGTCCGTATCGGAGATCTTTTCCCAGTTGGCTGCGACCTCTTCAACGGACAGGCCGCCTTCACCAAGATAGACGCCTTCGGTTTCAAAGATGCGCGACAGGGCGAAGGCCCCGGCGCCAGCGGTCAAGATCGCGCCGGTGGGGGCATCTTCGCTGACCAGATAGACGACGCCGGGCGTGACATATTCGGGCTTCAGCTTTTCGAGCACTTCGGGTGGCATCAGGCCTTCGGTCATGCGGGTGGCCGCGACGGGCGAGATGGCGTTGACGCGGATATTGTTCTTCTGGCCCTCGATCTTGAGGGTGTTCATCAGCCCCAGCACCGCCATCTTGGCCGCGCCATAGTTGGCCTGACCGAAGTTGCCATACATGCCCGACGACGAGGTGGTGACAACGATACGGCCATAGTTCTGGGTCTTCATAATTTCCCAGACGGCCTTGATCGGCTTGAAGGTGCCCCAAACATGGACCTGCATCACGGCTTCGAAGTCAGACAGTTCCATCTTCGAGAAAGACTTGTCGCGCAAGATGCCGGCATTGGCGATAAGGATGTCGATGCGGCCAAAGGCGTCCATGGTCTGTTGGACCAGATGGGCCACACCGGCATCGTCCGTCACTGAGGCCCCATTGGCGATGGCCTCGCCGCCAGCGGCCTTGATTTCAGCCACAACAGCCTCAGCAGCGGCGCTGTTGCCGCCCGAGCCATCCATGGAACCACCCAAGTCATTGACCACGACCTTGGCGCCGCGACGGGCGAGCTCAAGAGCGTGTTGACGGCCAAGGCCGCCGCCCGCGCCAGTGACAATGGCAACCTTGCCGTCGAAACGGATGTCAGACATGTGCATCTCCCAATGGTTCAAATGCGTTAAACTGGCGCGGAGTAGTGGTGCGCTGTCGCTTTGTCGTCAAGAGATCATGCGCGTTTGGACACTGTAACGCGGTTACTGATCGCTCTTATTGCCCTTGCCATCGACCGGTTTGGCCACCGCGCGGCGCTCTCCGGCCACATGGCCCGCCTTCATGAACTTGACCAAAACCCGCTGACCGATCAGCAGGGGAATGCCGTCAGCGGAGACCACCACCTCGACCACGCGCTCGTCGGTCCGTTCAGACGGGTCGTCCGACTGCAGCCTGCGCGCACCAAAGACGGCGGCTCGGCGAAGGACCTTGCCGGTATAGATCTTCGTGTCGTCGGCTTCAGGTGAGATTTCTACCGCTTGGCCGATGGCCACGGCAGGCAGGGCGCTTTCGGCAATTTCAGCGCGGACAATGCGGGCATTGTTGGGCTCAAGGTCGAACAGGTTCGAGACGTTCAAGGTCGAAGCTCCAGAACCGGGATTGGCATAGCGACGAACGATCCGGCCATCGGCAGGAGCCCGGATGATGGTCATTTCGAGATTATAGTCGGCCTCGTTCTTGCGGGCCATCACGGTCCCGACCATGGCCTTTTGGGCGCCCAGATTGGCCTCCGCTAAGCGAACGGCGTCCCGCGCCTGATCGATCTTTTGCGCGGCGACAAAGTTAGACCCGGCCAGAGCGGAAAGGCGGTCCAACTCACGATGGGCCGCAGACAGTTGCACCTCCATGGCGTTGATCTGGGCGCGGGCTTGAGCGACTTCGGCGCGGGCACGGTCAGCCGCCAGACGCGCCTCGTCATTTTCTTGGCGGGCGAGGACCTGATCCTTGACGACATTGTCGCCTTCCTGAACCAGAACTTCGCGGATGATGCCGCCCCGGCGGGCTGCGACGGCAATGATGCCGCCTTCAACATCGGCCTTGCCATTGGCAATGGCGGCAAAGGGGCTCTCAGGGGCCTTGGCGGCGGCAGCGACGGCTGCGGCCTTCTTGGTCTTGGCCTGATGGCCAAGGAACAGGCCGGTGGAGCCTAGGGCCACAACCCCCAGAACGATCAGCCAAAAGACAGGACGGCGGACAAGACTCAGCATCAGGATCTAGGCTCCAGCAAAGGCAGTAGAGGCGTCGACAGGCGAAGCCGGTGTGCGGCGGACATCATCAAGGATGCGGCCGTCTTCAATATGGATGACGCGGTCGGCATAGGCCTCAAGGCGCGGATCGTGGGTCACGCAGATGACCGCAGCCCCATGGACCTTGGCCGCCCTCTGCAAAAGGCGGATGACCACCTGACCGTTCTCGCCATCAAGGGCCGAGGTGGGTTCGTCGGCGAACAGAAGCTGTGGTTGTTTGGCCAGAGCCCGGGCAATGGCGACGCGCTGCTTTTCACCGCCAGACAGTTCCGCTGGGCGTTGATTAAGCCGCGCGCCAAGTCCGACCTCGGTCAGGGCCTGGGTCGCAATGGCCTGGGCCTCCGAGGGACCAAAGCCCTTATATTTCAGAACAGCGGTAACCTGCTGCACGGCGGTGAGGGCTGCAAAGAGGTTGAAACCCTGAAAGATGAAGCCGCAGTGATCAAGCCTGAACCGGTCGATACGGGTGTCCGACTGTGACCAGAGGTCTTGGCCCATGGCCGTGACATGGCCGTCATCGGGGCGCAGCAGGCCGGACAGGGCCGCGATCAGGGTCGACTTGCCCGAGCCCGAAGGTCCCATGACCATGGTCAGATCGCCGTGCAGGGCGTCAAAATCGACCGATTTGAGCACTTGAATATGGCTTCGGCCGGTTTTGAAGCTCTTGACGAGGCCCCTAGCCTCGATGGCCTTGGTGCCCGCATGGCTGTTGATGGGGTTTGGACTCATCGCAGCAGATCCGCAGGTTGGCTCTTTTTCAGGATGCCGAGGGCCATCAGGCCAGACAGCATGGCGATCAAAAGCAGGAACAGGGCCGTCATGCCAACCAGTCCGGCCGTAAAGGCCATGGGAACGCCGCCAGCCGTGGCGAGCAAGGCGACCAAGGTCACGAGTGCGGCGGTTGCAATCAGACCCGCAACCCCGACCCAGAAGCTCAATTCCAGAACGATCCAGCGTAGGGAGCCCATCGACACGCCCAGAGCCCGCAGGGAGGCAAACTCCTTGATATTGGCGAGGATCGCACCGCGCAGGGTCTGGGACGTGATCCCAACCCCGATCAGCAGGCCCAGGAACATCGAAAAGCCAAGCATGATGCCGATAATGCTTTCCTTCATCATCGAGGTTTCATTGGCCTTGGCCAGTTCTGCCCGGGTCCAGGCCCGAAACTGGCCTTTGGCGATAGCGTTCATCTGGTCGCGAACCTCTTCGGCCTTGTCAGGATCAGCGATCTTGACCATCAGGGGCCCGACGCGGCGCGAGCCGTTGGCCATGCCTAATAGGCGCAGGGTGTCGCGGGACATAATGATTTGAGGCTGCATCATGTTGGGGTAGCCGGTAATGATGGCCTTCACCTTGACGGTCTTGCCATTGAGCGTGGCCTTATCGCCCATCTTGACGCCGAGACGCTTGAGCGCGGACTGGTCAAGGGCAATCGCATAGGGTTCGGTTAAGGCGATCCGAGTTGCGTCTGTATAGTCGGTCGGTAGGGTGACGGAACCTGGGCGCGGATCAATGGTCATGATCTGCACATATTCACGCTTGCGCTTGTCGCCCTTTTTGGCTGTCCCATCCTGATCGACATTGCCCCACATGGCCCCTTCACCATCCAGATCAGCGACCTGAATAACTTCGGGGTTCATATACATCAGCGGCATGACCCGGCGGGGCAGTCCCCCCGTATTCATCAGGCTTTCGGCCTTGCTCGGGAGGATCATGATTTCAGCCGGTGAGCGGTCGATAATGGCGGTGAAGGCCTTGCCAATGCCCATGAACATGCCGACCTGCGCCAGCACCAGCAGGCCTGAAAAGGCCAAGGCGACGACGGCGGCCAGATATCTGCGCCATTCATAGATCAGCGTGGCGAGAGCCAGCGACATGGATAGAGAACCCTTCAGGGGAATGTTGGTTATTTTGGCGAGAGCAATTTATAATAACGCCCTTGAGTGTCTTAAGGATCGCTGCATCGACGGCCAGATCCAAGTTAAATCGAGGTAACATAGGGTTGTTGTGGGTCTGCTGCACGGCAGCGTGATGGAAATGCAACGGCCAGATCGACTTCGGCTTGCGCCAAGGGGCGGTGCAATGGTTGATAGGGCGTGGACGGACCGGCGCAGGGGGCGCCGCCGCGCCGGGGGAAGTCGATGTTTCGGTGGGAAAATGCTCAGAGCCTTGTGGGCCTCAGTCTGACGCTTGCGCTTTGCTGGGCCCTGTCTGAGGATCGCAAGCGCTTTCCTTGGCGCTTAGCGATCGGGGCGATCGGGGTTCAGATCGGTCTGGTGGCCCTGATGTTTGGTGTGCCGCAAGCGCGGGCGGTGGTCAGCGGTATCAATGATGCGGTCGATGGCCTGTCATCGGCGACGGCGCAGGGTACGCAATTTGTGTTCGGCTATCTGGGCGGCGGCGCGCAGCCCTATTCGGTGGCCAATCCGTCATCCCTGTTTGTCTTTGCCTTTCAGGTCTTGCCTCTAATCCTTGTGATCTCAGCGCTGTCGGCCCTGCTCTGGCACTGGAAGATTTTGCGTTGGATCACGCGGGGCTTTGGCTTTCTGTTCCAAAAAACCATGGGGCTCGGCGGGGCGTCGGCCTTGGCCACCGCCGCCAACATCTTTCTGGGCATGGTCGAGACCCCCATCATCATCAAGGGCTATCTGGACAAGCTGTCGCGGTCTGAGTTGTTCATGATGATGGTGGTTGGACTAGCCACTGTGGCCGGGTCAACCATGGTCGCCTATGCCATGATCTTGAAGGCGACCTTGCCCAATGCCGCGGCCCATGTGCTCGTCGCCTCAATCGTCTCTGCCCCCGCAGGCGTGTTGCTGGCGCGGATCATGATCCCGGAAAAGCCCGGCGAGGGCGGAGCCTATGCCGACTATTCGTCGGACCTGCTCTATGACAGCTCCATCGATGCCATCAGCAAGGGCGTGGCCGATGGCTTGCAGGTGGTCTTGAACATCTCGGCGATCTTGATTGTCTTTGTGGCGCTGGTGGCTATCGCCAACAATGTGCTCAGCATATTGCCCCTGTGGGACGGCCAGCCGGTGACGCTCGAGCGGATGCTGGGGATGATCTTTGCGCCCTTGGCCTGGGCCTTGGGTATTGAATGGGCCGATGCCTCTAAGGGCGGCTATCTGCTTGGGGTCAAGTTGATGCTGACCGAGTTCATCGCCTTCATCGATCTTGGCAAGATCCCTGTGGGTGAGATGAGCGGGCGCAGCCGGATGATCATGACCTATGCCCTGTGCGGCTTTGCCAATATTGGCTCGGTTGGCATTACGGTTTCAGGCATGGGCGTCATGATGCCAGAACGGCGCACCGAGATTATCGGTCTGGTTTGGAAGGCCCTCTTGGCAGGCTTTTTGGCCACTTGCATGACGGCTGCGATTGTCGGGCTTCTGCCCCACGAACTTTTTGGTCTTTAACGAGAAGAACGAGGATATCCCATGAAGCTCTATGACAGTTTCCGTGCCCCCAATCCGCGCCGCGTGCGCTGGCTCATGGCGGAGAAGAACATCACCGACATTGAGGTCGTGATGGTCGACGTGTTCAAGGGTGAGCACAAGACGCCGGAATATCTGGCCAAGTGCGGCCTGCCCAATGTCCCGGCGCTTGAGTTCGACGATGGCACCGCCATTACCGAGTCTGTCGCCATCGCGCGCTATCTTGAGACGGTCTATCCAGAGCCTAACATGCTGGGCAAGGATGCCCGGGAAGTGGCCGTCATCGAGATGTGGACCCGCCGCGTCGAGAACCTTTTGGGTACGCCCCTGATGCTGTCAGTGCGTCACACCCACCCCGCGCTGGCCGCCCTCGACACCCAGATTCCGGCCATTGCTGAGACCAATATGGCCGCAGCGGGCCGTGCCATGAAGGTCTTTGACCGCCAGTTGGCCAAGACCGAGTTCCTCGCCGGTGATCGCGTGACCATGGCCGACGTGGTCGCCGCAACCTCCATCGATTTTGCGCGGATGATCAAGTTCACCATTCCGGCGGAATTGACCCATTTGAACCGCTGGTACGACGCCATGATGGCCCGTCCTGCGGCCAAGGCTGGGGTGTAGAAACAAGGCCCTCCCCCCGCCCTCTTCCACAGGGAGAGGGTTGGGTGAGGGGGCATCCCCGCTCAATCCGCCGCGTGCCTCGCCATAGCGTGGGCCAGTAGGTCACCTCTCGCCAGCGTGAAAGGGTCTGGGTCCCCGCCTTCGCGGGGAAAACGGATCTATTGGATTTGTGTTGTCCTCACTCGCAACGACGCGAGCAAAACAAGGCTGTCCCTCGCTCTATCCTCCGCGTTCGTCGTTCGGGTGGGGGCTTCCTCGTGCTTCGACAGGCTCAGCATGAGGAAGTCTGAAAGGGCGTCGATGTTCTATTCATCCTCATCCTGAGCCTGTCGAAGGACGAGGATGCTCATTACCCCTTGATCAGTTCCAGAGAGCGAGCGCGGTCTTCGCGGGTGGGGCCGTAGCTGATGATGAACAGTTCATCCGCGCCCGTGTGGGCGGCCTTGGCGGCGAGGGCGGCGCGGACTTGGGCACCGTCACCGACAATCGAACGGCGCGATAGTTCGGCCAGCCTCGGATCGGGGCCAAGGGCGGCCAGCTTGGCATGGGCCGCTTCGAGGCTGGGGAAGCTGGTTTGTCGGCCCTCAAGAAAAGCCAGTGCCCAAACCTGTCTGGGGGCGTCCAGCCTCTGGGCTTCCTCAGGTGTATCGGCGGCAAAGGCAGAGGTACCCACACCGGCCCAAGGCTTGTCGCGGAAAGGTGAGGGGGTGAAGGCGGCGCGGTAGGCGGCGATGGCGGGGGCTGCGTCCGTCTGGGCGATGAACTCGGCAAAGACCATGCCGACCCCAGCCCGTCCGGCGAAGGTCGCGCTGTCGACCGAGGTGCAAAGAACGAACAGGTCCGGATGGGATGGGCCGCGCGGCTGAGCAATGATGCCGCTGGCGGGATGGCGCTCTGGGAAGGGCTCCTTGCCCGACGAGTCTAGCAGCCAAGCATTCAACAGGGCGAAATATTGCGGAAACGCCTCCGATCCGGCTGAACGCAGGGCCGAACCCGTTCGCATATCCGCCCCCAGGGCCCGCCCAACGCCCAGATCGATCCGCCCCGGGGCCAGACCCTCCAGCACCATGAACTGTTCGGCCACCTTGAGCGGGGAGTGGTTGGGCAACATGACGCCGCCAGAGCCTAGTCGAATACGGCTGGTGACCTGGGTCATGGCGGCGATCAAGATTTCGGGGGCTGAGCCGCCAAAGGCTGGGATCGAGTGATGTTCCGCCACCCAAAACCGGTTGAAGCCGAGCTTTTCGGCGATCTGGACCATGGCGATGGTTTCACGCACCGCTTCGGCGCCGGTCATGGCGCCCAGCAAAGGCGACAGATCGAGAACGGACAGGTCGGTCATGATGGTTCCTCACCGGGCTTTTCGCCCGCAGACTGTTCTATCGCCCCTAAGGCGTCGGCAAGCCGCATCTTGGCCGATCCGGGCTTGAGGGGCTGTTGTTGATCGGGATGAGGGGCCCAGCCGGTCATGGTCAAGATGTCAAAGGTCGCGCGCACCTTGCCATCGGGATCGCTAAACCGGTCCTGATAGAGGCCCATGGCTCTGGCCAGCACCGCACGGGTCAGGGGTCTGCCCTGCCGGTCTGCTAAGGCATTGGTCTCGCCCATCCGGCGCAGGTCTTGGATCAGCTTTAGGGGATGATCATAGCGCACCGTGACCCGGTCGACATCGGCGACAGGCAGGGCGAACCCGGCACGTTGTAATAGGCCCGCCACATCATAGGCGTCGGCAAAGGGGGCAATGCGAAGGCCCGCGCCGCCGCTCAGTTCGGACTCCGCCTCGATCAGACATTGGCGAAGCTCGGTCAGGGTCTGGCCCCCGAAGATCGCGGCCATGAAGAGGCCATCGGGCTTTAGCGCGCGGCGGATTTGAATTAGGGTTCCAGGCAGGTCGTTGACCCAGTGCAGGGCAAGGCTGGACACCACCAGATCCAAAGAGGCGACGCCAAAGGGCAAGGCCTCCTCGTCGACCTGAAGGCGAAGGCTGTCGCGCCCGGCCAGCATGACCCCAGAAAGATCGGTCTCAATCACGGTTCCGACGCGAGGACGGGAATCGCTGGTCGACAATATTTGCGAGAATATCCCACTTCGCGACCCCAGATCGACACAGACCGGAAAATCACGCAGGATGATCTCGATCCGCTCGACCATATCGCCAGCCGCGCGGGACTTGAGGAAATCGGCAGCAGCGAAATCCAAGGCGGCGCGGTCCAGTCGGGCGCGGTGCAAGGAACGGTCGAACAGGCGAGGAGGGGCGCTCATGGTGCAAGGCCTATATCATCAAAGCCAGCTTCTGAAATGAGGCACAGTCTTCGCACCCTGCTGGATCTGCTCTTTCCGCCCCACGATTTTGCCGAAAGGCCGTCGCAGGGGCCGGGATTAGCGGCGGACGCCTTTTTGAAGGTGAGTTTCCTCGATGATCCGGTCTGTGATGGCTGTGGTATTCCGTTCGAGTTCAATCAGGGCATTGGAGCCCTTTGCCCGGCCTGTATGGCGCGGCCACGCGCCTTTGCTCGGGCGCGGGCGGCCTGTCTCTATGACGAAGGCTCGCGCGACCTGATCTTGCGGTTCAAACATGCCGACCGGCCCGATCTGGCCAAGCTGTTTCAGCAATGGATTAGCCGCGCGGCGCGGGACCTGATTGCTGAGGCCGATGCCGTGGTGCCGGTCCCGCTCCATCCCTTGCGGCTTTTGTCGCGGCGCTACAATCAGGCCGCTGAGATCGCCCGGCCTCTCGCGCGGCAAGCGGGCCTTGTCTATCTACCTGACAGTCTGCAGCGCCATCGGGCGACGGCAAGCCAAGGGGGACGATCCGGCTCCGGACGACGACGCAATGTCGCCGGGGCCTTCATCGTACCGCTCCGCTATCAGCGACAGATCAAGGGGCGACGGATCTTGCTGATTGATGATGTTTTGACCACCGGTGCCACGGCAGAGGCCTGCGCGAAGGCCCTATTGCGAGCAGGGGCCCGCGCTGTCGATGTTGCGGTGGTCGCGAGGGTGCGCACGGCGGAAAATCACCCTATATAGAGCGCATCAGACCACGAAAGGCCCGTCATGACCGCCGTGACCATCTATACTAAGCCCTTCTGCCCCTATTGCACCCGCGCGATCGGGCTTCTGCGTCAAAAGGGCGTCAACTATCAGGAAATCGAAGCGGGTATGGATCCGGCCCTTCGCCAAGAAATGATGCAGCGTTCGGGGCGCTCGACCTATCCGCAGATCTTCAT
>CANCJE010000101.1 GCA_947378235.1 Caulobacteraceae bacterium
CTCGATCGGGTTGACCAGCATAATGGCCCGCTCAATGCGGTGATCTATCAGGACCGAGAGGGCGCGCGGGCCAGAGCCGATGCGGCGGACGCAGCGCGGGTAGCCGGGGACGAGCTTGGCCCCCTGCATGGCGTACCCATGACCATCAAGGAGAGCTACCAACTGCCCGGATCGCCAACCACCTATGGCATTCCGGCGATGAAGGACAATGTCACACAGCGTACGGCGGTGGCCATTTCGCGGCTTCAGGCGGCGGGAGCCAACATCTTCGGCAAGACCAACGTGCCGATCCGACTGGCCGATTTCCAGAGCTATAACGATATTTACGGCACCACCAACAATCCGTGGGACCTGACCCGGACGCCCGGCGGCTCTTCTGGTGGGTCGGCCGCAGCCTTGGCGGCAGGTCTCACCAGCCTTGAGATGGGCAGCGATATTGGCGGCTCGATCCGCAATCCAGCCCATTTTTGCGGTGTCTTTGGTCATAAGGGGACGTGGAATCTGGTGCCGCCTCGGGGCCATTCGCTGGATGACAGCGTGTCACCCTCCGACATCTCGGTGGTTGGGCCGCTGGCCCGGTCCGCCGACGATCTGGAACTGGCCATGATGTTGGTGGCGGGGGACGATGATGCCGATTGGCGCGGCTTTAGCGACCAACTGCCCGGCTTGGACGGCCCCCTATCGGACCTGACCATCGGCATCTGGGCCTCTGACCCGATTTGCCCAACCTCGGCGGCGGTGGGGGCAAGGCTGCAGGCCGTCGCTGATGCCCTAGGCCGGGCCGGGGCCAAGATTGATGAGCGCTCACGCCCAGACTTCTCAGCCGCCCACAGTTACGAGACCTTCAATGGCCTCCTATCCTCGGCCATGTCAGCGCGGGCGTCGGATGAGGATTTCAAGCGGGCCCAGACCCGGCTCGCCACCCTCTCGCCGGATGATCAAAGCCCGCTGGCGAAACAACTTCGCTGGCAGACCATGACCCTGCGCGACTGGTCACGGCTCAATGAGGCGAGAAACAAGATCCGCTGGGCTTGGCATCGCTATTTTGGCGAGGTGGATTTCCTGATCACCCCGGTCATGCCGGTCACGGCCTTCCCGCACGACCATGGCCGTGAAGGCTCGCGGGTCATTGATATTGACGGTCAGTCCTGGCCCTATTTCAATCAGACCTTCTGGGCCGGATTGGCCGGCGTCGCCTATCTGCCCGCCACCGTCTTCCCAGCGGGGTTGGCCACCGATGGGCTGCCGGTCGGTCTTCAGATCATTGGCCCAGCCTATAGCGACCTTCGCACCATCGGTCTGGCCCAGCGGCTCGAAGCCATGGGCTTTGGCTTTACCCCGCCCCCTGCCTATTCGGCCTGAGGCGCGGCACCCTAGTTCTGAGGCTTTTTCAGTCCAAGACGGATGGCGATCTGTACCGATGCCCCATCGACCGGGGCGCCGTCGGAGGACCAGGGGTTCATC
The DNA here is from genome assembly GCA_947378235.1 of Caulobacteraceae bacterium. GTDB lineage: Bacteria > Pseudomonadota > Alphaproteobacteria > Caulobacterales > Caulobacteraceae > CAISGS01. The sequence goes on from CANCJE010000101.1 coordinate 1,465, forward strand.
TTCATGGTCGAGGCCAAGAGGGCGGCGGCCTCTGAAAAGCCTAAACCCTCGGGTTCTGCGGCCTGCGGCTGACAGTTGGTCAAACCGCCGCCGACCGTGACCCGACACAGGACGACGCCTCGGCCTGTGGAGACCCCTTGGGCCACCGCTTCGGGCGGGAACACCTTGGGCGCTCGCTCGGCATCAAAGCCATAGGTCCATTTGGGCGAGTCAATCATGCGACCTTCGCCGCGATTTGGCGGCGAAAAGCGGATCGGCACATCGACCCAGACATCTTCACCGCGCCGGGGCTTGGCAAGCTCGGGCGTCAGCTGAAACTTCCGGGTCAGCAACAGGGCGGCATCGCCAAAGCCAAGCTTGGTGGGGGTTTCCTTAGTGATCTGACAGTGCGACAGGCCGCCAAACTTGACCAACTGACAGTGGGCGACCGCATAGCCTTCCGCATTGCCCGCCGCTGCGGGATAGGCTTGGTTCCAATCCGCCGTGCTGGGGGCCTGAGCCCAGACCGGGTGGTCCAGCATGGTGATCAGGCGCCGTGGCAAGGGGTTGTTCTTGATCCAACTGGTCGGGCAAGGCTTTCCCCCCATACCGCACTCTCCGGGCATGGCCGAAGATGAGGAGGGCATAGTGTCAAATTGAGGGTTGGGTGCCTTGAAATTGATGGCGATGCGCATCATCGAACGGACCGGTCCCTTAGGACCCATGACCGGCATAATCTTGAAGGTCGGGCGCAGGGTCATGGCCGCGCGGCCAAAATTCTTGCCCTCGGGGGTCTCGGACAGGACCTCGCACCATTCGGCCAGACCATAGATGTCGACATCGCAGTTCAGCGTCACCTGACCGCTGACCTTGGCTTGAAAGGCCCCGTCCGGAAAGACCGAGACAAATTGGCCGATGGCGCTGTCGTCGGTTTGCATATCGATGGTCGCCGCAGGCGGAGGCAGCTTTTCGCCCTTGCGCGCGCCGGTGACCGTGATCTGAGAGACGGGGCCGCCGTCAGCGCCACCCTGCGAAGGTTGGGCCTGAGCCACAGAGGCCGCCAAGGTCATCGCCAAGATCAATCTGACAAACATAGTCCGCTCCCTGTCGTTCATTATGCCGGTCGGTCGCGCCCGGTGGGGGCGGTCCCCTAGGGCAATGAATAGGCGATCACATAGTCGCCCTTGGTCTTGGTCATCCGCGCGCCCCCGGCCGAGACCACAACATATTGTTTGCCGGTCTTGGGCGAGACATAGCTGGAGGGCGTGCCGCCAACGCCGACCGGCAAGTGGCCCGCCCAAAGCACCTTGCCGGTCTCATTGTCATAGGCCCGCAGATAGGGGTCCATGGTTGCGGCATGGAAGGTCACGCCCCCCGCCGTGGTGATCACCCCGCCCAGACCCATAGTGCCAATCGGCAGCGGGATATGAGACGCTAGGCCCAGCGGTCCAGCCGTCTCGGCGCTGCCGACGGGGACCTGCCAGACAATCTTGCGGTTCTTCACATCGATGGCCGTCATCATGCTCTGAGCCGGTTGCAGGCAAGGCGTAAACAGGGGACTGACCATCCAGCTGTTTATGGCCTTATAGGCAACACCCTTAAGGCTGGCCTCGGGACGATCCTTGGCGCGGCTAAGCTGGATATTCGGCTCCTTCGACGGCACAAGGCGCACGGTCTGGGGGATGCGCACATCGGTCATTAGCAAGAGACCCCGGCGCGGATCATAGGCGCCAGACCCCCAATTCATACCGCCGCCATTGCCCGGAGACTGTAGCGATGCCTTCTCGCCGCCGGGCGGTGTGAAATCGCCATCATAGCGCACGCTCTTAAAGCTGATCCGGCAATAGAGCTGGTCAAGCGGAGTTGCGCCCCACATCATTTTTTCGGTTATGCGGCCCGCGCCAACGGTGGGCATATCGACCGAATAGGGCTGGGTGGGCGAGAGCCACTCGCCCGGTTGGGGGCCGCCAGGAACATCGACCTCCGTCACTTTGGAGAGGGGCTTTCCATCGCGCCGGTCGAGGACAAAGATTTGGCCGCGCTTGGTCATCTGGACCAAGGCCGGGGCACTGCCGCCCGCGACGGGGAAGTCGATCAACATGGGCTGAGACGGCACATCATAGTCCCAGACATCATGGTGCACGGTCTGGAAATTCCAGCGCACCTTGCCGGTCACGGCATCGAGGGCCACCACCGAGGAGGAATAGAGCTCGCTGAGGCGCGAGCGATGCGATCCCCAATAGTCGGGCGTCGCATTGCCGGTCGGCAGATAGATCAGGCCAAGCTCCGGATCAAAGGCCGGGGTCGACCAGACATTGGGTGTGCCGCGCGTATAGGTCTGGCCCTCAGGCGGCAGCTTGTTGATGGTCGGATTGCCCAGATCCCACGCCCAGGCGAGCTCGCCCGTCACCACATCAAAGGCCCGCACGACGCCTGAAGGCTCGGACAGTTCTTGATTGTCCGCCACCCAGCCACCGAGAACCACTCGGTTGCCAATGACGGTTGGCATAGAGGTCTGGAAATAGAAGCCGGTCTTGATCGGTCCGATGCCGGTCGAGAGGTCAACCTTGCCGCCCTTGCCGAAGCCGGGACATAGCGCGCCCGTATCGGCATCTAGCGCGATGAGCTCAGCATTGATGGTTGAGCTGATAATACGGCGCGCGCATAGACCCGTCGCTGGTGCTGCCCTCTGAGTCGCCGAGGCGAGCTCCAACGACTTTGCCAAAGCGACCTTGGGCTGGCCGCCATCCCAATAGCCAACACCGCGGCACCGGTTCCAGAAGCCCGGCTTGACCTTGGGATCGTACCGCCAGATCTCCTTGCCGCTGTCGGCATCGAGGGCGATGACGATATTGGTCGGGGTGCAGACATAGACCTTGTCGCCAATCTGCATCGGCGTGTTCTGATCTTCTGATCCGCGATTGGGGGCTTCGCCGGTTCGCGCCGTCCATGCGACCCTGAGGCCAGAGACCGTCTGGCGATTGATCTGATCGACGGGCACATAGCGCGCGCCGCCCGGATCGCGGCCATAATAGCGCCAGTCAGAGCCTGCCTCTGCAGGCGGCGCACCATCGGCAATCTTGGCCGGGGTGGTGGCTTGGCCTTGGCTAAAGGTCCCGGGTATGGCGAGGGCTAGAACCAGCAAACAGGCCGCCGACATCAGCATCGTCGCCCGTCCGGCGCGGTCGCGGTCTGCGCTCCGAGGGGCTGCGGGTAGGACCAGCAGCAAGAAAAGACCCAGAACGGCGGGAGCGACCAGCCTAGGCACCAGAGGCCAAAAGACCAGTCCGCTTTCCCAAAGGGCCCAAGCCAAGGTGATGGCCAGAACTGCTGCATAGACGAAACCGGCTATGGGCCTGCGCCGAACCAGCAAGACGCCCGTCGTCGTCACGCCAGCCCCTGCGAGCAGGTAATAGGCCGAGCCGCCGAGTTGCACCAATCGGCCACCGCCAACCAGTAAAACCAGACCGACAAGGGCAATGAGCCCGCCACCGATCACTGCCCACACCCGCGCGGAGATCTTTACGTCTGTTTTGGTCGCCATTTTGGCCTGTTCCCTACACCATGGACCAAAGCCTAGACCCGCAGAGCGATCTTGGCAATTTTCGGGCGTGGAGGTCGGCGGCGGTTTGGATTAGACGGCCCGGCTTGGGGTCTGATAGGCTTTGACCATGACCCAATCGCGCACCCTCATTGCCTACAATACCGCCACCGCCAGCGAGAACCGCATCCATGCCGATGATGTGGCGGGGAAATTTGGCTTTACCGGCGGTTTGGTTCCCGGTGTCGATGTCTTTGCCTATATGGCCCATGCACCGCGCGCCCAGTGGGGGCTTGATTGGCTGAGCCAAGGCCGGATCAAGGCGCGGTTTGGCAAGCCGGTCTATGACGGCGACGAGACCACCGTTACCGCCGAGGACCAGCCGGGCGAGACCCTGTCCATCGCGGTTCAGGCGCGCGGCCTAGACTGTGCCAGCGGAACGGCCTGGCGCAGGGATGATAGCCCCCTGCCCGCCCTCCTGCCCGAGGCCGAGGTGCCGCGCCCGGAAGATCGGCCGGATGCCAGCATGGACAGCCTGCCGGTGGGCAAGGTCTTGGGCACGCTGAAGGAGATTTTCTTTGCCGATGTCGGCCTATCGAACCTGCAAAATACCCGCGAGGACCCGGCCCTGTTTGACGGCGGCAATCTGGTCAGCCCCGGCTATATGCTGCGCCGCGCCAACTATGTGCTGGCCCGCTCGGTCAAGCTCGGCCCATGGATCCATGTCGAGAGCGATGTGCGCTTACATGGCCTGATCAGCGACGGTGACCTCTTAGAGACCCGTGCCATCGTCGTGGCCAATGAAGAAAAGAACGGCCACCTGATCGTCACGCTGGACTTCACCATCGCCTGCCGCGAGCGACTGGCCATGTCCGGTCGGCACTGGGCCATCTATGCGCCCCGGCAGGTCCGCCAGTTGGGCTAGGGCCGCTCATCCCTTTCGCTTATTTCAGCTCTTTTTGGACAGGCCAGCATGGACCTTTCGCGTTTTCCGCGTCGTAACTATACCCCCTTCCCCACGCCGCTGGAGCGGGCGCCACGGTTCTCAGCAGCCTTGGCGGCCAGTTGCCCCGGCGGGGTCGGGCCCGACATCTGGTTCAAGCGCGACGATATGCTGGGCCTCTTTCCCGGCGGCAATAAGACCCGCAAGCTGGAGTTCCTGATGGGCGAGGCGCTGGCCCAGGGCGCGGACACCATCATCACCTGCGGCGCGCCCCAGTCTAACCATTGCCGCATCACCCTGAGCGCCGCTGTGCGCGAGGGGCTCAAATGCCGCTTTGTCATCGAAGAGCGGGTACCCGGCAGCTATAGCCAAACCGCCAGCGGCAATAATTTCATGTTCCATCTGATGGGCATCGAAGCCATCACGGTCGTTCCCGGCGGCAGTGACATTGCCGCTGCCATGGCCCAGATGGCCGATCAGGTCCGGGCCGAGGGCGGTAAGCCCTATATTATTCCGGGCGGCGGCTCCAATGCCATTGGCGGTCTGGGCTATGTTGCCTGCGCGCAGGAGTTGCAGCAGCAGTTCTTTGACCAAGGGGCCCAGATCGACCGCGTCGTCGTCGGCTCAGGCAGTTCCGGCACCCACGGCGGTCTGGTGGCGGGCTTTTTGGGCAACCACATCAAGATCCCCATTGTCGGCATCGGCGTCAGCCGCGACCCTGCCGATCAGGAGCCTCTGGTCTTTAAGGAGGCGCAGGCCGTCGCAGATCTGCTCGATGTCGGCCTGACCATCCCGAGGGACGCCGTCGTCAGTGTCGGCGGCTATTGGCAGCCAAAATATTCCATCCCCAATGCCGCCATGGTCGAGGCCGTCCAGATGCTGGCCCGCACCGAAGGCATCCTTCTGGATCCGGTCTATACGGGCAAGATCATGGCCGGCCTGATCGGTCTGGCCCGCGAAGGCTATTTCAAGCCCAGCGAACAGGTCCTGTTCCTCCACACCGGCGGCCTGCCGTCACTGCACGCCTATGAGGATGTGGTTCTGGGCCGGGTGGAGGTTTAGCGCCCTCAGACCTCCGCCAAGTTCTCCACGCGCGTCAGCCAATAGTCGGCATCATAGGTGGGATCGTCGGTCAGATAGCGCCACAGGCGGATGCGGTTGAGGAATTCAAGACGCCCTGTGTCCTGCTCGAACCAGGGCTCTGGGGTCATCAGGGTCTGTTCGACGCTGGGGGGCAAGGGGCCCTTGACGTAGAAGATCGGGCGCTGCTGATTTTGCGGCACCAGGGTTGAGACATCGAACTGGCGCACCTGCGTGCGGCTAGACCTTGGATTGGGATTGATCCGGATCTTGAACATGGTGCGGGTGCGGTCCGACAGATTGACCCCGCCGCCATGCCAGATGCCCGAATGGATGAAGAGCAGGGTCCCGGCCTCGCAGACCATATGCTGCTGGCCGCGAATATTCTGATAGCGGCCCAAGGCCACCTCGCTGACCCGGCGCAGATGGGTGCCGGGGACAAAGCGGGTGCCGCCCATCTCGCGCGTTACCGCATGGGGATAGTACATGATCTGGACGTCAAAGGCCGTGCGCGGGTCGATGGTGGAGTCCTGATGGGTGTGCTGAGAGACATTTTCGCCGCCGCTGGCCTCATGATAGGCGGGCGGGAAGGTGACGTGCAGGAAGTGGTGGTCAAAGATCGGGTCCTCGCCGACCAGACTGCGGATCGTGCCCGCCACCACCGGCAACTGAACCAGCTTGGCCAGCGCCGAGCCCTCCGGATAGGCCTGATCGAGCGGGGTTCCCGCTGCGACCTCGGGCACACCGGCCTTGGCCAGCATCTCGCCATAGGTGCGCATCAAGCCCCGGCCTGGCACGGGCGGCGCGATCTCGCCCATCTCTTGCAAGAACTGAGCATTGAGCGCCTCAGGCACCACCCCATCAAGGCGCAGGAACCCGCGCGCGACGAACTGGGCCATCTGCTGGGCATTGAGCAGGGGCAAATAGGTCACGGCTGCACCTCAACCAACTGTTCAAAGAAGAACTCATATTTCAGATAGGCCAGGTCAAACTCTTCGCCGCGCCCGTGCGGCAAGAGCTGAGCGGCCTGAATCAGCCGCCATCCGTCCTTGAGCGCATCCACGCCGGTGCGATAGGGCGGCTCGTCCTGATCCCCCGCCATGGGCCGGGTCTCACCCGTGCCATCATAGACCGACCAGCCAATGACCGGAGAATCCAAGGCCGAATTGGCCGTATAGAGCACCAATATCTTTTGTCTTTGCATGGTTCTGATCGTCCACCCTTGCCCAATCATGCCCCAAAGACGGCGATAGTCCAGCCTTTGGTGAGCCCCCCTTGCGCGCCTCGCCATTGTCTTCGAGACTGGAGCCATGAGTGCGCCGCCCAAGACCGTTCTGACCACGACCCCCAAGGAGGAGGCTGCGATCCGCCAAGCGGTGCGGTCGGCGGACCTGTCTTTGCTGGGGCCCGGCGTGCGGCTGGCGGGGCCGTCCCATATTGAAGGGCTGGTGGCTCTGCTCAGCGATCCGGCGGTGTCAGACCCGATCTATGACCTGCCCCGCCCAATCGCTCCTCAGACCGTTGGGGCTTGGATCCAACAGACCGCAAGGCTTCAGGCCCTCGGCGAGGCGGTGCTGGTCGTTACGCTGGACAGCGAAGGCGCGGTGGCGGGCTATTCGCGCTTTACCGTCTGGCCAGACCGCGCCTCCGCGGAAATTGCTGGGGCAAGGCGGGCGGACCTGCAAAATCTCGGCGGCGGTAAGTCGGGCGCTGCGGGAAGCTTTAACTGGATGTTCGAGGCCCTTGGCGTGCGCCTGATCGGGGTCACCGCCGCCACCGACAATCCCCGCTCGGCCAAGGTCATAGAGGCGGCAGGCTTTGTCCCCATGGGCCAGCGCGACGCCATCCGGCCCGACGGCACGGTCCGCGCCTCGTTCTATTGGGAGATGACAAGAGAAGCTTGGATGGCGCGCAGAGGCTAGGGCCAAACCGGTGGGCGTTTGCCTAAGAACGCGCCGATGCCCTCTTCGGCTTCGGGTCCGAGCATGTTGAGGGTCATGACCTGTGAGGCCAGATCATAGGCCGCGCTCAAGGGCATCTCGACCTGCTGATAGAAGGCCTGTTTGCCGACCTGAAGGGTGGCGCGGGCCTTGCTGGCGATCTTTTGGGCGAGGGCTAGGCTTTGGGCCTCGATCTGATCGGCGGGGACGATGCGGTTGATCAGGCCGATGCGCAGGGCCTCGTCGGCGCCGGTCATGTCGCCGGTCAGGAGCATCTCCATCGCCTGTTTTCGGCCGACCGCGCGCGATAGGGCCACCATTGGGGTCGAGCAGAAGAGGCCCAGATTGACCCCCGGCGTGGC
>CANCJE010000102.1 GCA_947378235.1 Caulobacteraceae bacterium
GCGATCTCGCAGAATGGATTCATGGACATCTTGACGTTCGCAAGATCCACGCCGGTTTGGTCGGACTTAACCCGAACCTTGACGTTGTAGTCGACAACCCGTTTGACCGGGACCAGAACCTTCATGGGTCTATATCGCCTCAGCTTATGAACATGGAAATTAACAGTCCCATACACCAACGCACAGAACTGTAAAATGGCGCGGCAAACTGACAACAGCGGGCCACGATGTCAACTTAGCACGGGTCTTTGTTCGGACAAATTTTTTGATGAAAATGCAGGTTCCCCTCCGTCAATCCTTGCAGGGGCGGCGCGCATTGATCATAGAGAGCCCATGAACAAGACCATCAACCGCCTGAAATGGATGTTTATCGGGGCCTTCGCCTTCAGTTGCGTGGCTGTGGTGCTCTATCAGGTCTATTACATCATCCCACGTGACCGCTGCGAGGCCGCTGGCCACTGGTGGGATCCGCAGACCCGTATATGCGGCGTGCCAATCACCCTGTCGACCCTGACCGGGCGCAAGGACAAGAACGCGCCAAAAATTGAGGCTAAAAAGCCTTAACGCGTCGCGCCGGGCTTCCAGAGCACGTCGCCCTTGCCCTTATCATTGCACCAACGTGATGCCACGAACAGCAGGTCAGACAGGCGGTTGAGATAGCGGATGACCGCGTCTGATACCGTCTCTCCCTCAATCTGCGCCAGATAGACCGTCGTGCGCTCAGCCCGCCGACAGACCGTACGGGCCAGATGCAGGGCCGCCGAGGCGGGGCTTCCGGCGGGCAGCACGAACGAGGTCAAATCGTCGAGCTGGTCATTCAGGCTGTCCAGTTCTTGCTCCAGCCGGTCCACCTGGCCCTGCAGGATACGAAGAGCCTCCCACGGCAAGGGGGCTCCGCGCTCCGGAGCCGCTAAATCAGCACCCAGATCGAACAGGTCATTTTGGACCCGCTCTAGGATGGCATCAAGGACCGCATCCTCCTTGGTATGGAGCCGTGCCAGGCCAATACAGGCATTGGTCTCATCCACCGCGCCATAGGCCTCGACCCGAGGATTATACTTATCCACCTCTTCGCCGGTGCTCAGACGTGTTCTGCCGCCATCACCGGTGCGCGTATAGATCCGGTTGAGCGTGACCATCAGCTATAGTGGGCCTTAACCCACATGCCCGCACATAGGATCAGCACGGCAATGAATTGCAGCAGGACCCGCAAGCGCATCAGCTTGTTGGAATAGGACCGCCCAAAATCACCGCCCCGGAACAGGGCATAGATTCCAAATCCAAGGGTCACCAACACGGCCAGAAGACTCAGAGGGACCAATATATCGAACAACTTTTGCATGGGCCCACTCTAGCTGAACATTGAAAGGATCGCCAATCGGGTCCGATTAGGCGTTGGGACCATCTTCCAACAGACGGCGCGCAATGACCTGAGCTTGAATTTCACCAGCGCCCTCAAAGATGTTGAGGATGCGGGCGTCCTGGAGGACCCGGCTGATCGTATATTCCAGCGCAAAGCCGTTACCGCCATGGATCTGCAAGGCATTGTCGGCGCTTGCCCAAGCCACGCGGGCGGCCAGAAGCTTGGCCATACCGGCCTCAAGATCGCAGCGCTTGCCATCGTCTTTGGCGCGGGCCGCAAAATAGGTCAGTTGGCGCACGCCCATGATCTCGGCAGCCATCATGGCCAGCTTATTGTGCACGCGCGGGAACTCAAAGATTGGCTGGCCGAACTGTTTGCGGTCCAAAGCATAGCCCAGCCCGATCTCCATCGCACATTGGGCCACGCCAACAGCGCGCGCCGCGGTCTGGATGCGGGCGCTTTCAAAGGTGGCCATCAATTGCTTGAAGCCCTGACCCTCAACACCGCCGAGCAGATTTTCGACGGGGACCTTAAAGCCGTCAAAGCCGAGTTCATATTCCTTCATGCCGCGATAGCCGAGCACTTCAATCTCACCGCCGGTCATGCCTTCGGTTGGGAAATCGGTCTGATCATTGCCGCGCAGCTTGGGCGCCAAGAACATGGACAGGCCGCGATAGTCGCTCGTGTTGGGATCAGTACGCACCAGCATGGTCATCACGTCGGCGCGGGCCGCATGGGTGATCCAGGTCTTGTTGCCGGTCACGACATAGTTCGCCCCGTCGAGCACGGCGCGGGTGCGCAATGAACCAAGGTCAGAGCCGGTATTGGGTTCGGTAAAGACGGCAGTGGGCAAGATTTCCGCCGACGCGATCTTGGGCAGCCAATAGTCCTTTTGGGCCTGGGTACCGCCGGTCAGGATCAGTTCGGCGGCAATTTCAGAGCGGGTGCCCAGCGAGCCGACGCCGATATAGGCCCGGCTTAGCTCTTCAGACACGACGCACATGGCCATCTTGCCCATGCCCGACCCACCATATTCTTCGGGCACGGTCAGACCGAACACGCCCAGCGCGCCCAACTCTTCAACCAGCTCGATGGGGATCAGTTGGTCCTTCAGGTGCCATTGATGGGCGAAGGGCGTGACCTTGGCCTCGGCAAAGGCATGGAACTGATCGCGGATCATCTCGAAGGTCTCTTCCAGACCCGAGGCCTCAAGAATCGGACGGCCCTTGGCTTGAGCCAGCAGGTCCGCAACCCGGCCCTTGACCGCTTGGGTCGCGCCGCCCTGCATCAGGGTCAGGATGGCTGGGGTTTGGAAGGCCGCCAATTGGTCAGAGGTCAGGCCCATCTGAGCCGGGCGAATGACTTCGCCCTGGTTCATCGAGACGCCGCCAATCATCTGGGCGGCATATTCGCCGATCAGGAGTTGGGCGAGGAGGGACTCGATCTCTCCGAACTTGCCGTCTGCAGCGAGGCGATCGGCCCAGTTGGCGACTTCGCGCAAGGTCTCGGAATAGGTCGCGTACCAAGCAAAGCCGTGCACCGCATGCTGCTCACGATCGAGCGCTTTGCGATCCATCTTGCCATTGGTTGAGACCAATGCCGCGACCGAGGAGCGGGCCGCCGCGACCAAGGTTTCCGCTGCAGCACTGGCACCGCGTAGCAGGCTGCGCAGGTCGGGCAGGATCAAAGCATCTTTATCGGCGGTGATCGTCGTCGAAGCGTTCATGGCGGTCAGGTCCCCAAAAGTCCGGACATTTAGTATAGTGCTTTTGGAAGAGCCGGCAATCGGGAGGAAAGGAAAATATCTTCATCCTCGCTCGAACAAGGGCGTGAGGCTGTTCAAGGCCCCGCCCCTCCTTCTAGGCCTTCGGATCTAACCCTATCGGCGGGGGGTGCCGCTGGGCTTGCCCGGACCCTTAGGCCGAAAGGCCGGTTTCCCGCCTGGCCGTGCCACGACCAGCTTGCCAGAGTTGGGCTTGCCAGAATTTGAGTGGCTTGGACCTTGACCACCGGGACCCGGCCTGGCGACAGAAGGCCTCTCCGTACCCGTCTTGGCAAGACCCGGCTTGCGCTCGATCAGAGTCGCACCCTTGGCGGGTCCTGCACGATAATGTTTCGCCGGGGCCTTGCTGGCCTCTGGACGTCCGGCCTTTACAGGCACGGCCTTGTGCGGATTTTTCTTCGGCTTGGCCTTGGCCCATCCGGGCTTTTTCTTCACAGGCCCAACCTTTTCCGGCACCAGCTCAGATGAGGCGTGGCTCGGAATGGAGTCGGTCACCGAGCGGCGCGGGACAGGTGCAGGGCGCGGCCCTTCTCGGCGCAGGTCGCGATGGTCCTCACCGCCCGGGGTCGGTGCCAGCAAGGCCACAGGCGGGCCACCCGCACCCAAGGGCAGATTTTCGGGATCGATATAGGCCGACAGCTGCTCACGAATGACGCGAGGGCCAATCTCCTCGGCGGCTCCAACCGCCAAGGTCCCCAGTTGGAACGGGCCATAGGACAGACGGATCAGGCGATTGACCTTCAGCCCCAATGATTCCAGCACGCGCCGGACTTCGCGGTTCTTGCCTTCGGCAATGGTGACGGTGATCCAGACATTGGTATGGCGCTTGCCTTCCCGAACCTTGTCGAGCTTGGCGGTGATGGGACCATATTTGACGCCCTCGACTGTCACCCCCTTGAGCAGGCGGTCGAGCTTTTCTTGCGTCGTGTCACCATAGGCGCGGGCGCGGTAGGTTCGGTTCCAGCCGCTGGAAGGCAGCTCTAAAGCCCGAGCCAGTGCGCCGTCGTTGGTCAATAGTAACAGGCCCTCGGAATTAATATCCAAGCGCCCAACCGAGATCACGCGGGGCAATTCAGGCGGCAAGGCCTCAAACACGGTCGGGCGACCTTGCGGGTCCTTGTGGGTGGTGACCAGATCGACGGGCTTGTGATAGCGCCACATCCGCGTCGGCTCGGCGTCAGCGACGACCTGTCCGTCCACGGTCAAGATATCTCCCGGCGCCACCTTCACAGCCGGGGTGGTCAGGACGTGCCCGTTCAGCCTTACGCGGCCCGCCTCAATATAGCGCTCGACCTCGCGGCGCGAGGCCACGCCAGCCCGCGCCAAGGCCTTAGCCACGCGTTCACCCTCGATGCCGGACATATCCTCCGCATCAAAGTCTTCGGGGTCCAGAGCACGAGGCCCTTGACCAAGGACGTCCCAACCGCTTGGGTCTTTTGTATGACTAACCATGATTTGCGCACCATGCGCATTGCCCTCGCCTGTGCGCAAGCCGCAGCAGACAATGGAGAGACCCCTGTAGGGGCTGTTGTGGTCGATTCTGCCACCGGAGAGGTGATTTCAAGCGCTGGGAACCAGCCCATCGGCCTTAATGACCCCACCGCCCACGCTGAGATCCTCGCCCTACGGGCTGCAGCCCAGAAGGTCGGAAACTATCGGCTGACCGGTTTGACGCTAGTTGTGACGCTTGAGCCCTGCGCCATGTGTGCGGGTGCCATCAGCCATGCCCGCATCGGACGCCTGGTCTTTGGTGCCGAAGACGCCAAGGGCGGCGCGGTGGTTCATGGCCCCCGCTTTTTCGAAGGGGCCACCTGCCATTGGCGACCCGAGGTTCAGGGCGGGGTCTTGGCCGAAGAAAGCTCGACCCTGCTTAAGGGGTTCTTCAAGGCCCGGCGCCAAACCAAGACGAACGAGCGATCCTAGGCCATCGTTTCCGTCAGGCGAAACTCCAGCCGCGCCTTTACTGCAGGCCATTCTGTATCGATGATCGAAAAGACTGCGGTGTCACGCACATGGCCGGTCCAGGTAATCTTGTGGTGCCGCAAGACGCCTTCTTTCTGCGCGCCGAGCTTTGTGACTGCGGCCTGACTGCGGGCATTGCGCACATCAACCATAAACTCGACCCGTACAGCGCCACAATCAAAGGCGTGGTCCAGCAGCAAAAGCTTGGTCTCAGGATTGACCGGCCCGGACCGCGCATCGGGATGCAGGAAGGTCGCACCGATCTCGACGCCGCCATGCAGCGGCCGGATCGCTAGAAAGCTGGTCGTGCCCACTACCCTGCCATCGGACTTGCGCCGGATGGCATAGCCAATGCGTTCGCCCCGCTGGGTTTCGCCCAAGGTCTGGGCCCAGAAGGTTTCGAACCCCTCCCCACAGCCATTGACCGACATGATCTCCCACGCCTCAGGATCACAATCGATCGAGGCCTTCAGCGCCTCTTCGTGGGCGGGCGTAACGGGTTCCAGCCGCACATAACGGCCTTCGAGGGGACGACTGAGAAGCTGCATGGTGAGGGGCGGGCCTTGGTTAGGATTTAATCGCGAGGACGAACATGGTCCACAAGCCATTCGGCAAGCTCGGATTCCGTCAACTCACCGGCGGCAAGAGACCAGAACACCCGAATACAGTCCGCATCTGTCGCGGTGACCTCTAACCCGTTTTTTGCCAGAAAGAGCAGGCAGACCACAAAGGCCGTCCGCTTATTGCCGTCAGCAAAGGGATGGTTTCGCGCAATGCCAAAGCCATAGGATGCCGCCGATTCACAAAGGGTGGGCGAACCAAAACTGGCCAGATGTTGAGGTCGAGCCATCGCCGACTCTAAAAGGCCTAGGTCCCTTACCCCATCAATACCGCCATGTTCAGCCAATTGGGCGCTGTGGATAGAAAGCGCGACTTGAACCGACACCCAGTTCGGGTCGGTCATTTAGCCAAGGCCCTCAACACATTACGGCGCGACCGCATAATATCTTCTGCAAGGCTAAGGTCCTCAGCGATGCTCTCGTCATAGGCGGTCATCTTCACACCGTCGGGCACTTCGCTGCAGAAAAGGGTGTCCCCAAGCCCAACCTTAAGTTGGGCGAGCAACTCTTTGGGCAGTACGATTCCAACGGAATTACCAATTTTCGTAAGTTTTAGCTGGATCATGGCCGGTCTCGTTATAACGGATGTATCTACATACCCCGACCTTGCCCCAAGGTCAAACCACGCCATTGCCCTGATAGATCAGGTGCAGATAGGCCCATAGCGGTGTGGCCAGGCTTATGCCCATCAGGCCTTCGAACAGGGTCGCGAAGATGTTGAAGCGGTTGATGGCCCGATCCAGCGCCATCGACACGACCCGGCCCAGCGCAGCGCCCGACCAGGCCAGACCCAGGGCCGCCGCCATACAGGCCCCGATCTTGGGCGAGACGGCCAGTGCCATCGCGACCCCTGTATGGGAGACAAAGAACAGGCCGCCATAGGTGGCGCGCACCTCTGATAGGCTGTGCCCCACCCCTTCAGACAGGGACAGGCCGACCATCTTCAAGACCCGCGCCGGACGCGCCAAGGCCAGAACGCCCAAGCCCGCGCCAATCAAGCAGGCGATCACCGCCAAGAGCAGGCACAGATGCAGCGTGGTCACGGTCAATTCCCCTCATCGTGGCTGGATCGGCACCACCGTGCCCCAGACGGTGATGATATGCGCCACCCGCCGCACAGTTCCAAGGGAGCCATCGCGCGACTTTTGCAAAAATCATCAGACCCCAGCCCTTGACTCCCCGGCTCAGGGTCCATACCTGAGCCTCGTTAGCACTCAAGGGTCCCGGCTGCTAACGCCCGGGCCCCTGTGCTACATCCCTTAAATGACAACCGTTCCTAACGGAGACTGCAGATGAAGTTTCGTCCCCTCGGCGACCGCGTTTTGATTAAGCGCATCGCAGAAGAAGAAAAGACCAAGGGCGGGATCATCATCCCCGACACCGCCAAGGAAAAGCCGCAAGAAGGCGAAGTGATCGCTGTCGGCCCCGGCGCGCGTGACGAAGATGGTAAGTATATCACCCCGGACGTGAAGACCGGTGACCGCATCCTGTTCGGCAAGTGGTCGGGCACGGAAGTGAAGATCGAAGGTGAAGATCTCTTGATCATGAAAGAGAGCGACATCCTCGGCGTGCTTCAAGCCTAAGCCACCGCCCATCCTTCCTATTTCCTCAGACGAAAAGTGAGAGCCCGCAATGGCTGCTAAAGACGTTAATTTCGGTTCCGACGCGCGCGACAAGATGCTGCGCGGCGTGAACATCCTTGCCAATGCCGTGAAGGTGACCTTGGGCCCCAAGGGCCGCAACGTCGTTATCGAAAAGTCGTTCGGCGCACCGCGCTCGACCAAGGACGGCGTGTCGGTCGCTAAAGAGATCGAACTGACCGATCGTTTCGAAAATCTCGGTGCCCAACTGATCCGTGAAGTCGCGTCCAAGACCAACGACAAGGCCGGCGACGGCACCACCACCGCCACCGTCCTGGCGCAAGCCATCGTCGTCGAAGGCCTGAAGTCAGTTGCCGCTGGCATGAACCCGATGGACCTGAAGCGCGGCATCGACAAGGCGGTCGTCGCCATCGTCGCCGAAATCAAGTCGATCTCCAAGAAGGTCACCA
The DNA here is from genome assembly GCA_947378235.1 of Caulobacteraceae bacterium. Classification (GTDB taxonomy): domain Bacteria; phylum Pseudomonadota; class Alphaproteobacteria; order Caulobacterales; family Caulobacteraceae; genus CAISGS01. The sequence goes on from CANCJE010000102.1 coordinate 7,779, forward strand.
CCAACGACGAGATCGCCCAGGTCGGCACCATCTCGGCCAATGGCGACGCTGAAGTCGGTGCCATGATCGCTAAGGCGATGGCCAAGGTCGGCAACGAAGGCGTCATCACCGTAGAAGAGGCCAAGACCGCCGAAACCGAGCTGGATGTCGTTGAAGGCATGCAGTTCGACCGTGGCTACCTGTCGCCCTACTTCATCACCAATGCCGACAAGATGGAGGTTCAACTCGAAGAGCCTCTGATCCTGTTGTTCGAAAAGAAGCTGTCGAGCCTGCAGCCCCTGCTTCCCGTACTGGAAGCCGTGGTCCAGTCGGGTCGCCCGCTTATGATCATCGCCGAAGATGTCGAAGGCGAAGCCTTGGCCACCCTCGTGGTCAACAAGCTGCGCGGCGGCCTTCGGGTTGCTGCCGTCAAGGCTCCTGGCTTCGGTGATCGCCGCAAGGCCATGCTGGAAGACATCGCCATCCTGACCGGCGCGCAAGTGATCTCCGAAGATCTGGGCATCAAGCTTGAGAGCGTCACGCTCGAAATGCTGGGCAAGGCCAAGAAGGTCTCGATCACCAAGGACGACACCACCATCGTGGACGGCATTGGCGAAAAGGACGCGATCGAAGCCCGTATCGCTCAGATCAAGCGTCAGATCGAAGAGACCTCTTCGGACTATGACAAGGAAAAGCTGCAAGAACGTCTGGCCAAGCTGGCTGGCGGCGTTGCCGTGATCAAGGTCGGTGGTTCGACTGAAGTCGAAGTGAAAGAAAAGAAGGACCGCGTCGATGACGCCCTCAACGCGACCCGCGCGGCCGTCGAAGAAGGCATCGTCCCCGGCGGCGGCGTCGCTCTGCTCAAGGCTTCCAAGATCCTGGAAGGCCTGAAGGGCGACAATGCAGACCAGACCGCAGGCATCGCCATCGTGCGTCGCGCTGTGCAGGCTCCGATCCGTCAGATCGCCGAAAATGCCGGCGTTGAAGGCTCGATCGTGGTCGGCAAGGTCATGGAAAACACCTCCGCAACCTTCGGCTTCAACGCCCAGACCGAAGAATATGTCGACATGGTCCAGGCGGGCGTCATCGACCCTGCCAAGGTCGTGCGCACAGCTCTGCAAGACGCAGCCTCGGTGTCCAGCCTGCTGATCACCACCGAAGCAGCCATCGTCGAAGCCCCGAAAAAGGGCGGCGGCGGCATGCCACAAATGCCCGGCGGCGGCATGGGCGACATGGACTTCTAAGGAAGTCCCTTCGTTCTACGACGCTAAAAATGAGAAGGGCGGGATCCAAGGGTCCCGCCCTTTTTCGTGATCTGAATGAATGGAGAGGGCGTGGATGACCCCCTCACCCAACCCTCTCCCCCTCAAGGGGGCGAGGGCTTTATCGGCTCTAGCCCTCTCCCTGTGGGAGAGGGTTGGGTGAGGGCCTTCCTTGTTTCCTTTCTCCCGTTTTCCCCGCGAAGGCGGGGACCCAGACCCTTTCACTCAAGCGGAAACCGG
>CANCJE010000103.1 GCA_947378235.1 Caulobacteraceae bacterium
AGAGACGGGGGCCTCTCAATGATTAAGTCTGAACTGATCGCCAAGTTGGCGACCGAAAATCCGCACTTGACCCAAAAGGACGTGGAACGCGTCGTTGGCGTCATCTTCGACCAGATGATCGAAGCCCTTGAAGGCGGCGGCCGTGTCGAACTTCGTGGCTTTGGAGCCTTTTCCGTCCGTTCGCGCCCAGCGCGCGGTGGACGCAATCCGCGCACTGGCGATGCCGTGTCGGTCAAGGCCAAGCACGTCCCCTTCTTCAAAAGCGGCAAAGAACTGCGTGAGCGTCTGAACGCCGACGAATAGGCCGAACACAGGAATCTAGTCGATGGGAATGGCCAGCGAATTTCGCGAATTTATCTCGCGCGGTAATGTGGTTGACCTCGCTGTTGGCGTAATCATCGGCGGTGCCTTCGGCAATATTGTCAAAAGCCTCGTCGATCAGGTCATTATGCCGCCCATCGGGTGGGTGACGGGCGGGATCGATTTCGGGGACCTCAAACTTGTCCTCAAGCCGGGCGACGAGAGCGCGAAGATTGCGGAAGTGGCCATCCAGTACGGGGCCTTTATCAACACCCTGATCCAATTTCTGATCGTTGCCGGTGTGATCTTTCTGTTGGTCAAGGCCATCAACAGCCTGCGTCGACAACAAGCCGCGGCTGAACCCGAGGCCCCGTCCGCCCCCACGGCTGAGCAGGCCCTACTGACTGAAATTCGCGACCTCCTGAAGAAATAACACCGATCGACCGTTGCGAACGTCACAGCCCTTGCCAAGTGGGCAACTGCCCGCCATTTCCTATTCTATGAACAGTGCCGACCCCCATCTGGCCAAGTTGCGCGCCTTGGCCCCGGTCAAGATTTGCGGCCTGACGACGGCTGAGACCGTGGCGGCGGCGCTTGAGGGCAAGGCTGCCTATCTAGGCTTCATGTTCTTCGAAAAAAGCCCCCGCAATCTGACCGTTCAGCGCGCCGCCGAATTGGCCGCGCCCGTGCGCACGCGTTCCAGCATCGTCGCGGTCACGGTCGATCCGGATGATCAGGCCCTCGATCAGATCATGGCGGGGCTAAAGCCCGACTTCATCCAACTCCATGGCAAGGAAACCCCTGCCCGCGCCGCGGCCATTGCACAGCGCACGGGCGTGGGGATCATCAAGGCCATTTCGGTGCGCGAAACCAGCGATCTGGAAGCCGCAAAAGCCTTTGATGGACTGGTCAGCCATCTGCTGTTCGACGCCAAGCCCCCGAAGGACAGCGACCTACCTGGCGGCGTTGGCGCACGCTTTGACTGGACCATCATGACCGGACGGCGCTTTGAGCGGCCGTGGTTTTTGGCCGGCGGTTTGGATCCTTGGAACCTTGAAGAGGCCATGGGCCAGTCTGGCGCACCCTTGATCGACGTTTCTTCTGGCGTGGAACGCGGGCCGGGCGTAAAGGACCCTGCTCTGATTTCAGCCTTTTTGTCAGCCGCTCGCCGCGTCCATGGCGCGTCTGGCCTTTAGTTACAAACCGCTTGGCAGGTCCGTGTGAACGCTCAATCTCCGAATGACTACTCCGCCTATCCTGACGCCAATGGCCGCTTTGGCGACTATGGTGGCCGCTATGTGGCCGAGACCCTGATGCCCCTCGTGCTTGACCTTGGTCAGGCCTATGAGGACGCCAAGAACGATCCGGCCTTCCATGCCGAGATGAGCGGCTACATGACCCACTATGTGGGACGGCCCAGCCCGCTCTATTTCGCAGAACGGCTGACCCAGCATTTCGGTGGGGCCAAAATCTATTTCAAGCGCGATGAGCTGAACCATACTGGCGCGCACAAGATCAACAACTGTATCGGTCAGATTCTGCTCGCCCGCCGCATGGGCAAGACGCGGATCATTGCTGAGACCGGAGCCGGTCAGCACGGGGTCGCGACGGCCACGGTCTGCGCCCGATTTGGCTATCCCTGCATCGTCTATATGGGTGCAACCGACGTCGAGCGGCAAAAGCCGAACGTGTTCCGCATGAACCTGCTCGGCGCTGAGGTCCGCCCGGTCACCAGCGGCACCGGCACGCTCAAGGACGCCATGAACGAGGCGATGCGCGACTGGGTGACCAATGTCGACGACACCTACTACATCATCGGCACGGCCGCTGGCCCGCACCCCTATCCGGCTATGGTCCGCGATTTCCAGTCGGTGATCGGCACTGAAGCCCGCGCGCAGATGTTAGAGCGCGAAGGCCGCCTTCCCGATGCTGTCGTCGCCTGTATCGGCGGTGGGTCCAACGCCATCGGCCTATTCCACCCCTTCTTGGCTGACGAGAATGTCCGCCTGATTGGCGTCGAGGCGGCAGGCCATGGCCTTTCCACCGGCATGCACGCTGCCTCCTTGACCGGCGGTCGCCCAGGCGTCCTGCACGGCAACAAGACCTATCTGCTGCAGGACGATGACGGCCAGATCATCGATGCCCACTCCATTTCCGCCGGACTGGACTATCCCGGCATTGGCCCAGAACATTCGTGGCTGCACGATGTCGGCCGGGCGCAATATGTCTCGGCCACCGACCAAGAGGCGCTAGATGCCTTCCAGCTTTGCTCACAGCTCGAGGGCATCATCCCAGCCCTAGAGCCGGCCCATGCGCTGGCCCGCGTCGGCGACGTGGCCAAGGAGTTGGGCAAGGATGGCATCGTCCTGATGAATCTCTGCGGGCGCGGCGACAAGGATATTTTCACCGTGGCGGAAGCCCTGGGCAGCCGACTTTAAACTGAAAGAATGACCCGGATGCGCCAGAACCGAATCACTTCGCGCTTTGAAGCCCTCAAGGAAGAGGGCCGAGCAGGTCTAATCACCTATGTTATGGCCGGTGATCCGGACGTGGAGACCGCTTTCGAAATCCTCAAGGGCTTGCCCGCAGCCGGGGCCGATCTGATCGAATTGGGCTTTCCCTTTTCCGATCCCATGGCCGAGGGCCCGCCGATCCAGCGCGCCGCCTTGCGGGCGCTTAAGGCTGGCATGACGCTGCGAGGAACCTTGGATCTGGTCCGCCGCTTCAGGGTCAATGACCAGACCACGCCAATCATTTTGATGGGCTATACGAACCCGGTTTTGACCTATGGCTTCGGACCCTTTGCGGCTGATGCCGCCGCCGCCGGGGTCGATGGCCTGATCATTGTTGACAGCCCTCCTGAAGAAGCTGCTGAACTGTCAGATGCGCTTGATGTTGCAGGCATTTCTTTGATCCGTTTGACCGCTCCGACCACCGATGACAAGCGCCTTGAAACCGTTGTGAAGCGCACATCCGGCTTTGTCTATTACGTCTCGGTCGCCGGTGTAACCGGGGTCAAGGAGGCCGATGCCGCCACCGTCGCCCCCGCCGTCGCGCGGGTTCGCAAGGCCTCGAACCTGCCGGTCGCAGTAGGCTTCGGGATCAAGACGCCTGAACGTGCCGCAGCAGTGGCTCGGGTCGCCGATGCGGTCGTTGTCGGCTCGGCTCTGGTCGAGGAAATTGCCTCAGCCGCCGCAACAGATAGTTTAGCGGCACCGAAAGTTCTGGCTTCTGTCGCCGCCTTGGCTCAAGCTGTCCGCATGGCAAGGCTTGACGTGAGCGTCACTTAGGGCTGAAGGTCCGGGCATGAGCATGGCTGAGACTAAAGACCCAGCGGGTTCCAACACCCCTCCGGTCGTCCCCTCCAACGGCGGCAAGACCGCGCGCGAGCGTGGCGGCTGGCTGGCGAAGATTGCCCCGGGCATCCGTAATCTGGTCACCAAGCGTGACACCCCAGAAAATCTTTGGGTCAAGTGTCCCGATACCGGCGAGATGATCTATCGCCCTGATCTGGAGGCTGCCCTTTGGGTGACTCCGGCAGGACGCCATATGCGCATTGGCCCCGCCCTGCGCTTTGCCTTCACCTTCGATGAGGGCCAATATGAAGAATTGCCCGCGCCAACCGCGCCGGACGATCCGCTGCACTTCTCCGACGGCAAATCCTATGTTGATCGCCTAGCCGCTGCCCGCAAATCGACGGGTGAGCAGGATGCGATGGCCATCGCCACCGGTGAGATCGGTGGAACCCAGGCTGTGGTTCTGGTGCAAGACTTTGCCTTTATGGGCGGCTCTCTGGGCATGGCTGCGGGCGAGGGCTTCATCGCCGCCGCTCACGCCGCGCTGGAACGCCAGTGCCCGCTGGTGGCCTATACCGCAGCGGGCGGCGCGCGCATGCAGGAAGGGGCCCTGTCCTTGATGCAGATGGCCCGCACGACCCTGGCCATCCAAGAGCTAAAGGATGTCGGCCTGCCCTATATCGTCGTCCTGACCGACCCCACCACCGGCGGCGTGACCGCCTCCTATGCCATGTTGGGCGATGTCCACCTGGCCGAGCCGGGGGCCTTGATCGGCTTTGCGGGCCAACGGGTGATCGAACAGACCATTCGCGAAACCCTGCCGCCCGGATTCCAGCGTTCGGAATATCTGGTCGAAAAGGGCATGGTGGACCGGGTCACGCCGCGCAATGAGTTGGCCGCGGTTCTGGGGTCCATTCTCAAGACCCTGATGATGGGCCGCGCGCGCCGCTAACCTCACGACTTTCACCCTATGCTGGGGCCATCATGAGCGACCATCTTCGGCCCCACGACGCGGCGTTAGAACGTCTGCGGGCGCTCCATCCTCTTCGCATCGACCTGTCGCTGGACAGGATGCTGCGACTGTGCTCAGCACTGGGCAATCCTCAAGACCATCTGCCCCCGGTCATCCACGTGGCCGGAACCAACGGCAAGGGCTCGACGGTCGCCACCTTGCGGGCCATTGCCGAGGCGGCGGGCCTGAAGGTTCACGTCTTCACCTCACCCCATCTGGTGCGCTTTGTGGAGCGGATCCGGCTCGCAGGCGAACTGATCAGCGAAGAGCATTTGGCAAGGGTGCTGGAGCGGGTGGAGGCGGCCAATGGGGGCCTGCCCATCACCTTCTTTGAGATCACGGCCGCCGCTGCCTTGGCTGCCTTTGCAGAGGTTCCCGCTGATCTTTGCATCATCGAGGTTGGACTCGGCGGCGTACTAGATGCCACCAATGTCGTCTCCAAGCCTGCGGTCTGCGTCATCACCCCGGTTGATATGGACCACCGCGAATTTCTCGGCGACACCATCGCTCAGATCGCCGCTGAGAAGGCTGGCATTTTGAAGCCCGGCGTTCCCGCCATCATTGCACGGCAAAATGACGAGGCCATGGCTGTGATCGAACGGATCGCCGCCAAGACCCGCTCACCCCTGACCGTCTTGGGCCAACAGGCCGACGGTTGGCGCGATCAGGACCGGCTCTTGGTCCAGACGGAAACCGCCTTGCATGACCTGCCCCTGCCCTCGCTCTATGGGGCCCATCAGATCGACAATGCCGCCCTCGCCGTTCTCGCGATCTTGACCCTCAACGACGTGCGGATCACCGAAGCCGCGCTGGCCAAGGGCGTGTCCAGCATCATCTGGCCCGCTAGGTTCCAGCGCCTGACCACCGGCCCCTTGGCGGAGCGGGCCGCGAAAGCGGGATCGGACCTTTGGCTGGATGGCGGCCACAATCCCCACGCCGCCCGCGCTCTGGCCACAGCCTTAGGCGAGCTTCAGGCCCGCGATGGTCGGCCACTGGTCCTGATCTGCGGGATGTTGGGCAATAAGGATGCAGCAGGTTTCTTTGAGGCCTTCGCCGCCCTGAAACCCAAAATCTTCACCGTCGGTTTCGATGCCGATGCCGCCGCATCGCCGCAGACCCTGGCTCAAGTGGCCACGGACGCTGGCCTATCGGCCAAGGCCTGCACCGATGTCCATCAGGCTCTTGGCCTTGCCCTGAGCGACGGTTCACCCCGGGTGATGATCTGCGGCTCGCTCTATCTGGCCGGTGAGGTCTTGGGGCTGGATGCCAGCACCTGGCCGAACTGACCTTGGCCATCCGCAGGCTTGGGCCTTGGCGCGGACTATTCTATAGGCTTCTTCCCATGAGTGAGCGCCAACCTCGTCGGCCCCAGAGGCCCATCGCCTATGTTTGTTTGATTGTCCTAGTGGCCCTTGTCGCCATCGGCACGATGCGGCAATTAGGACGTGCCGCAGACGCGAACCCCACCACCCTTTTGGAAATGATCCGATGAACAGGCTTGGAACTCTCATTGTCGCCCTTGTCCTCGCCGCCGCCGTTATCGGAGCCGGAGCCTATGTCTGGAACACAGACCTCAAATGGCGGCCCCACACCATCACCAAACATCAGGCCGAGATCACCAAGATCGTCGAAAGCGCGGGCTGGGTGTCTCCCGGCAATACGGGTCCAACCCTCTATATGGTCGGCTTTCGATCCTGCCCCGACTGCATGCGCTTTAAGGCCGAGGAGTTTCCAGGCCTTCATGCGGTGGGCGTCGATACGCGCGTGATCGAGGTGGCGCGGGCTGAGGTCAATGGCGTGGCAAAATCCACCCCCTTTGAGCGGTCAACGGTGGCCGAGCTTTGGACGAACCGGTCTTGGGCCCTGTTTGAGGATTGGAACAAGGTGCCCGTCGAAGCATGGACGGCTCCCGGGATCGTGCCTGCTGATGGCGACACAGGCCGCACCGCCGTGGTCGAGGCTGGCCGTAAGATGGTGGCCGACCTTCGCCCCCTCCTGAAGGACAATGGCGTGAAGTTCGCCTATCCGACCCTGATCTGGTGGACCAAGGACGGCAAGATGCGGGCCTGCGCCTGTGAAAAGCGTGAGACCTACCGTTTCGTGCGGGCTGAACTGGGCGTCAAAGACCCGGCACCTTAGGTCTCCATGCCGGTTTCGCTTCAGACCGCCTACGCCCAGCGCCTCGAGGCCGGAACAATCCGCCTCGATGTCGCGCAACAGGCCGCCATTGAGACCCTGTCGAGGCTCGAGGGCGATCTCAAGGCAGCGCAGGAACCTCAGGGCTTTTCGCTGTTTCGCAAGCCAAAGGCCTTGGGCGGGATCAAGGGGGTCTATCTTTGGGGACCAGTCGGGCGGGGCAAGTCCATGCTCATGGACCTGTTCTTCGACACGGCCCCCGTTCGTCGCAAGCGCCGCGCCCACTTTCACGCCTTCATGGCCGAGGTCCACGGTCTGATCGATCAATGGCGAAAGAGCACCCCCGCCGAGCGCAAGGCGCGCTTTGGCCAGAACCGAGGCGATGATCCGATCGTACCGGTCGCAGACCTGATTGCCACGCAGGCCCAGCTCCTGTGCTTTGACGAGCTACAGGTCACGGACATTGCCGACGCCATGATCTTGGGCCGTCTGTTCGAAGCCCTGTTCGCCAGGGGCGTGGTGCTGGTCGCGACCTCTAACCGTCCGCCGCACGACCTCTATAAGGACGGCATCAACCGGCCGCTCTTCACCCCTTTCATCGATATGCTGGGCGCGCGGATGGAGATTGTCGCGGTCCGGGGTCCGACCGACTTTAGGCTCGACCGGCTGAAGGGCGCGCAGGTCTATTTCTCGCCCCTGACCCCCGATCAGGCCCAAGACTTTGACGGCCTCTGGTCCGATCTGACAGACGCGGCCCCCGAGACGGGCGCGACCTTGGAGGTTTTGGGTCGGCAAATTCGCCTGCCCAGGTCCTGCGGCGGCTTTGTTCGCACCTCCTTCGCCAGCCTCTGTGGTCAGGCCTTGGGCGCGCAGGACTATCTGGCGCTTGCAGCGTGTTTCCACACGGTGTTTTTAGAGGAAATTCCGCGCCTCGACATGTCCCGCCGCAATGAGGCCAAACGGTTCGTGACCCTGATCGACGCGCTCTATGAGGCCGGAACCAAGCTCATCGCCTTGGCAGACGCGGACCCCGACGATCTCTATCCTGCCGGTGACGGAGCCTTTGAGTTTGAGCGGACGGCCTCACGCCTGCACGAGATGCGGTCAGAAGCCTATTTGGATCGGGTGAAGGACTAGCTTAGCCGGGCAGGCGCAGTTCGAACACCGAGCCCTCAGTACCCGATTGAACCAAGCGCAGATCGCCGCCATGGGCCTGAGCCAACTCACGGGCGATGGCAAGGCCAAGGCCTGTACTGCCGCTGCGGCCCGATCCGGCAAAGGGCTGGAACAGACGCGGGCGTAGGCGCTCAGGCACACCGGGACCATTATCGACCAGTTGAATGACGAGGGCCGTGCCGTCTCGCTCGAGATTGATGCGCACCCTTCCGCCGCCTTCCGGCTTGGGGGCAGACTCGATCGCCTCTCTAGCGTTCCGCAGCAGATTGAGCAGGATGCGATGGAGTTGGTCGGGATCGGCCAAAACCTGATCCTCCGAGGTCAGCGCGGTCTCAAGCTGTACGCCGTCAGGGGACAGGCCCGCATCCTCGGCGGCAGCCTCCAGCGCCGCCTTGAGGGGCACAGCAACCGGCTTAGGCACCGCCTCTTGGGTCTTGCCATAGGCCAGTACATCGGTGGCCAAGGTAACGGCGCGGTCCAGCGCCCGCTCTAGGCGCGGTAGAGCCTGGGTCACGCGGGGATCACCCGACTGCGCCAAACGCTCAGACGCGATCTGGGCACTGGTCAGCATGTTGCGAAGGTCGTGATTGATCTTGGCCACGGCCTCGCCCAAGGCCGCCAGTCGGGCCTTAGCCTGCAAGGCGGTGCGGACATCGGTCTGCATCCGGTCGAGCTCAGCTTCGGCGCGGCCCACCTCGTCGCGGCGACCGGAGAGACCGACCTGCGCGCGTGGATCTTCGGGGTCAGCGCGAAAGCGCTCCATGGCCCGCGTGATGCGCTGCATCGGACGAACGAGGAAGGCGTTGAGCGATAGATAGACCAAGCCGCCCGCAAAGATCGAGGTGAAGAGGGTTACCGCCACAAGGCGCCACAGATAGGCAAAGAGTTCATCGCGCAGCACCTGGTCTGGCGCGACGATCTCGACAAAGTCAGCCTGACGAAATTGCGGCGCGGCCACCACACGGACCATCTGGTCGGGGCCACCAAACAGGGTCTGAAACGGCGCGCTCAGCCAAGCGGCGGGATTGGGATCGCGCAGATCAACCAGATAGGGCGTGCGCTCCATGCGCGGGCCAGCCAGCAGCAGGCGCCGCAGCCCATCACTCTGAACAGCGACCGACACCACGCCAGCGCCCTCGAGCAACTGTTTGGACAGGCCCTTGGAGACCTTGCGGCCCGGCGCGCCATCGACAGCGGTGGAGGCGAGTTCGGCGAGGCGCACCCGCTCGGACAGCCAACGCTCCTCATAGGAGGCCAGCGACGG